>JAZLBE010000037.1:0-1789 GCA_045613525.1 Paludibacteraceae bacterium | reverse complement strand
TTGCTTGAGGAAATTCATACGGTCGTCGGTTGTAAATTCCGAACGCAATCCGCTTACGCTCTCATATACCAATTTAGCTTCTTCCACAGGCATATTGAATGATAGCACTTTAGGTTGAGGGAGTTCCACTGTTACACTATTATCCCTGCGATTAACTATGATGTCATCTGCAGAAAAATCTGCAAGGTCAATACCTGCCTTCATATAGGAACGGCAAGAGAAAAGAATCTTACGCTCTCCTAATTTGTAAAAAGCATCATGATCTACTTTAACCACCTTTGTAATAGTGTACTCCACTGTGCCTAATTGTGACATTCCATCCATGGATTTCACTTGTTGTTTCACTCGGTCTTCCAGAGAGGTGCATGAGGTCAGTAGCCCTGTTACTACCACTGCGATTAATAATAGAATTTTTGTTCTCATTGTTTGATATTTTTTTGTTTCTTCGCAAGCCAGCGGAAACCCAATCCCGCTGACCTAATTTTAGCAAGGTGTTACGATATGCCCTTGTTTTTTAACCGCTTCTAATAATTTAGTGAACACACCTGGCTTACCATTTACAGTTGTTGGCCAGTTACTTGAAATCAATATTTTGAAATCTTTAAGTGCAATAGTGTCATCTAGTGTTTTCTCTCCATAGAAATATACTACTCCCTTTTCTGCTTTAATAGTACAATACATTTCGTATGGCATAAACATCACGTCCATATTCTTTTGGCAGAAAAAGTCTTGCTTGAGTTGCTCGTGTGTTAGATCTGGATGTTTTTCTATATGAGCAAGAACCAAATCGTGTACTAATTGTACTTTCTTGGTATATACTTTTCCGTTGAACCTGTAGTTGGATGCATCTCTATTTCGAGTAGTAAGGCGTGGTGCTGAATCGAATGCCTTTAAGTTGGTTACTGCAGATAGCTGTAGAGTAGCCTCTATTGTCTCACCCAATTTGGCATCATTATTGATAATATTTGCCAATTTATTAAGCAATAGTGATACTTGAAAAACTCGATTACTCAAGTGCGTTTCTTTTTGACACATACGGAAGAGTATTTTCTCCCAATCTTCATCAAACTCTTCGGCTGCATTCAGTGTTTCTTGTTCTTCTATAGTCAATTTGCGGAGTTTGAGCTTAGCTGCAATGCCTTCGTTCCATTGTTTGAAATCGGGCTCTTCTTGTAATTGGTTATATATATAAGGATAGGCAATCTGCATACATACGAGTGCAAAATTGAGTGTTTTGTTGGTACTCTCAATGGCTTCGCCATCCATTACCTCGCTATTGATGATAGAGATGAGCGATAGGGTATTGGTTAGACGCTTCAACGAACGTGGATTGCAACCTACTGACAGTTGAGCAATCTCAGACAAGTCTTCTGCCAACTGTGGATTAGCCAATTCCTCTTCAGTTAGGAACTCAATCTTCTTGAGTGCATCTACTAGGAAGGTGTTCACATTGTAAGATGCCACTGGCATCGAGAATGGCAATTGAATAATCTTGTCAAAGAATGCGCGGAACTCACGTTCGTTCTTTTCGGTAAGTTCGCCGAACTTAGACTTCAGACCCTTGATAACCACATCGTAGTCAATAGCGAGGATAAAGACACACTTATCCAGGTCAAAGATATTTTTGAGGAGTTCTAAAATTTCCACTGCCACAGGTGGGTCGATACGATCCAAGTCATCGATGTAGAAAGTGAAACCAAGTTTGCTAGAGTCGGTGGCCAATGCCTCGTCAATGAGTTTGGCAATCTCGTTCTTGAGTTGGAGGATCTCTGACTCTGTGCTTGCTTCT
>JAZLBE010000036.1:0-14084 GCA_045613525.1 Paludibacteraceae bacterium | reverse complement strand
GCGACTTAAATATATAGAATATAAATTGCTATTTGGTTGTAAATCATTGAAATATTTAGTGATTCCTAATCGAGTGAATCATATATACGCTTCCGCTTTTGCTGATTGTTCATCGTTGTTAAGAATTGAACTGTCTTCTAACATAAAAAGTATTGGTTGTGAAGCATTTGCTGAATGTACAAAATTGCGAGAAATATGGTGTAGAGCAGAGCGTGTACCCAAAATAGAATGTCCATTTCCAGATAATGTAAGCAAATACTATATACCTAAAGAAAAGGCTACTGAATATATTGAAAAATGGAATATTGATGGCAAAAAAATCATCTCATTATTCAAAAATCCAATGGTCATACGCTAGTATAAATAGTGTAAAAAAAGAATTTATTATATATGAAAGCATTTGTTTTCCCAGGACAGGGAGCACAATATACAGGTATGGGCAAAGACCTATACGAGAACTATGCTGACGCACGCAAGATGATGCATAGAGCCAATGATATATTGGGTTTTAGCATCACAGATGTCATGTTCGAAGGCACAGACGACGATCTTAGACAAACGCGTGTGACACAGCCAGCTATCTATCTACATTCCATCATTTCGGCAAAACTAATGACCACCTATAAGCCCGACATGGTAGCAGGACATAGTCTAGGCGAGTTTTCCGCTTTGGTGGCAGCAGGTGTACTGGGTTGGGAGGATGCTCTCAGACTAGTGAGCGAGCGTGCATTGGCCATGCAAGAGGCCTGTGAGATACAGGAAGGCGGTATGGCTGCTGTACTAGCCATGGAAGATGACAGAGTAATTGAGATATGCCAGCAAGTGGATGATATGGTAGTGGCAGCCAACTTCAACTGCCCTGGACAAGTCGTAATATCGGGATCGATGAGTGGCATAGACCTAGCATGCAAGGCCTTGAAGGAGGGTGGAGCAAAACGTGCATTGAAACTGCCAGTGGGCGGAGCATTCCATTCGCCATTGATGCAACCAGCTGCAGAGCGATTGCAGAAAGCTATTCTGGCAACTCCATTCCATGGAGCACAATGTCCTGTATATCAGAATGTGAGCGCAAAAGCAGAAACCAATAAGGATGTCATTCAACAGCATCTATTGGAACAATTGACATCGCCCGTTAGATGGACACAAAGTGTACAACAGATGATAGCCGACGGAGCAAGAGAGTTCTATGAGTTTGGCCCAGGAGATGTACTCAAAGGACTAATCAAAAAGATCAATCCAGAGGTAATCGTAGGGTAGTAAAACACACGAAAATATAAACAGTTTATCAGGTCTAACTAGTTTTACTAGTTCCGCCAGATCAAAGAAAATCGCAGAAATGAGTAAGTTTCTGCGATTTTTCTTGCGTATGTGCATTTTTTTTCGTACCTTTGTGCGCTATTTTGTGGCGTTGTTATTAATAAATTAATAATTAGACTATTATGCAAGACTTTCAAAGCTTATGCCAACTAAGGCGTTCTTATAGAAAATACACCAACCAAGTAGTAGAACAAGAGAAATTGGACTACATCGTTCGTTGTGCGCTGATGTCACCAGCGGGCAAGCGAATGAACCCATGGCACTTTGTGGTAATCAAGAACGAAGAGATACTTCGTCAACTAGCAGGTTGCCGCACCTATGGTAGTGGCATGTTTGACACCGCTATGGCAGGTATCGTGGTAGCAGCCGACACTAGTGTAATTGATACATGGCAATGCGATGCGGCTATTGCAGCGCAAAACATCTGGCTTGCAGCAGCCGATCAAGGTCTAGGTGCATGCTGGTGCCATGTATACCAAAGAGAAGGTGCAGAAGACTTGGTGCGTAAGTTGACTAATTTGCCAGAGAACTTTACTGTGCTCTGTGTAATGTCGTTGGGTTATAAGAACGAAGAGCGCAAGCCATTTGACTTTGAGAAACTACAATACGACAAAGTAACACAGATATATTGATTTTTATATCTCCCACTGATATCACGGATATTCATAG
The DNA here is from genome assembly GCA_045613525.1 of Paludibacteraceae bacterium. GTDB lineage: Bacteria > Bacteroidota > Bacteroidia > Bacteroidales > Paludibacteraceae > Colicola. The sequence goes on along the minus strand of JAZLBE010000036.1, from coordinate 12,098 downwards.
ATAGACTAAGAAAGGACAATCCTGGTACATGTGGTACAAACAAATATAACTCATGAAACCAACCATAGCAATAACAGCAGGAGATATCAACGGTGTAGGATACGAGATCATCGTGAAATGCATCGCTGATTCGCATATTTGTGAGATATGTCGTCCTATCGTATATGGCAATGCCAAAGTGGCAAAACAACATATACAAACCATGGACGATGAGTATCATAACATCCAATGGAATATCATCAACGATGCTAAGCAAGCCAAAGACGGAAGACTGAACCTCATTACATGCTACGGCGATGATACTCCTGTACAACTAGGTGTGTCTACCCCTGAGGCAGGACAAGCATCCTACAAGAGTCTCCAACGAGCATGCCAAGACCTGAAACAAGGATTGGTACAAGCTATCGTGACAGCACCTATCAACAAGGATAATATTCAGTCAGACAAGTTCCGCTATTCAGGACATACCGAGTTCCTGACCAAGCAGTTTGGTCAAGGCAAGGACAGCCTGATGATGATGCTCAGCGACCGTATGCGCGTAGCACTCGTATGCAACCACACACCTATCGCACAAGTAGCAGAGAGCATTACAGAGGAACGTATATTGAGCAAACTGGAAGTACTGAACGAGACCTTGAAAAAAGATTTCTCATGCCGCAAACCACGCATCGCCGTATTGGCACTCAACCCACATGCAGGTGATAATGGTTTGATAGGTAAAGAGGAAGAAGAGGTCATCCGTCCAACTATCGCTAAGGCACAAGAGCAAGGTCTCTGGGCATTTGGTCCATATTCAGCTGACGGATTCTTTGGTGCTGGACAGTACAACCATTTTGATGCAGTACTAGCAATGTATCACGACCAAGGTTTGGCACCATTCAAGGCGCTAGACATGAGCGGTGTGAACTATACAGCAGGTCTGCCAATAGTACGCACATCGCCAGATCATGGTACAGCATACGGCATTGCAGGCAAGAACCAAGCTGACGCACAAAGTATGGCACATGCTATCTACACAGCAATAGATATTCTGCGCGAACGAGCAATGAATGAGAAACTATTGTCTAATCAGTTGGTAGTGGAGATCAAGGAAGAGAAACGCGAACATAAGATAGAGAAATTTGTTCCACAAGACTAATAATAAGATTCTTAACGAAGGGTTAGAACACGGTATGAACTCGTAACGAACCCGTAGATGATACAGTAAATAAAGGAAAATAACAATATGACAAGTCAAGAAATTAGACAATCCTTCTTGGATTTTATGGAGAAGAAAGGTCACAAGATTGTACCTTCTGCACCAATGGTCATCAAAGATGACCCAACACTGATGTTCACCAATGCAGGTATGAACCCATGGAAAGGTATTATTCTAGGTAATGACCCTATCCAATACCCACGCGTGGCAGACTCACAAAAATGTCTTCGCGTGAGCGGTAAACACAATGACCTGGAAGAAGTAGGACACGACACCTACCACCACACCATGTTTGAGATGTTGGGTAACTGGTCATTTGGTGATTATTTTAAACAAGACGCTATTGACTTTGCATGGGAGTATCTCGTAGATGTATTGAAGATCGATCCTAAGAACCTATACGTAACCGTATTTGAGGGTTCACCAGAAGAAGGCGTAGAGCGCGATAATGAAGCAGCTAGCATCTGGGCTAAACACTTGCCAGCAGATCATATCCTAGATGGTAATAAACATGACAACTTCTGGGAGATGGGCGATACAGGTCCTTGTGGTCCATGCTCTGAAATCCACGTAGATAGCCGTAGCGAAGAGGAGAAAGCAGCTCTGTCAGGTCGCGAACTAGTGAACAAAGATCACCCACAAGTAATCGAAATCTGGAACCTAGTGTTCATGCAATACAACCGTAAGGCAGATGGTTCATTGGATACCTTGCCAAACAAAGTGATTGATACAGGTATGGGTTTTGAGCGTCTAGTACGCACCATGCAAGGTAAACAATCTAACTACGACACCGATGTGTTCCAACCAATGCTCAAAAAGATTGGCGAGATATGCGGAGTGGAGTATGGCAAGGAGGAGAAAGTGGATGTGGCAATGCGCGTAATAGCAGACCATATCCGTACCATAGCATTCGCAATCGCTGATGGTCAGTTGCCAAGCAACGAGAAAGCAGGTTACGTCATCCGTCGTATCTTGCGCCGCGCTGTACGCTATGGATATACCTTCCTCGGTCAACGAGAGGCATTCATGTACAAACTCGTACCACAACTCATTGCAGATATGGGTAAAGCATATCCTGAACTAGTGAAACAAGAGGGACAAATCACTCCAGTGATCAAGAGTGAGGAGGATGGTTTCTTGCGCACATTGGATAAAGGTATCAGTTTGCTCGACAAACTCATGAAAGAGGCTAAAGGCAAAGAGATCTCTGGTGTAGATGTATTCACATTGAAAGATACCTACGGATTCCCATTGGATTTGACACAACTCATCCTTAGCGAAAACGGTTTTACCACCAACGAAGAGGAGTACAACAAAGCACTTGAACGCCAAAAAGAAATGGGTCGTCAAGCCAACAAACAAGAACTCGGTGACTGGGTAGAACTATGCGAAGGTGATACCGAGTTTGTAGGATACGATATTCTCAGCTGCGAGACCAAGGTTTTGCGTTATCGCAAGGTAAACCAAAAGGGTAAAGACTTCTACCAAGTAGTACTAGCTAAGACCCCATTCTATGCTGAAATGGGTGGTGAGATTGGCGATACTGGTACACTAGGCAACGTACGCGTATTGGATACCAAGAAAGAGAATAACCTGCCTGTACATCTCTGCACCGAGTTGCCAGAGAACATCGAGGGCGTATTGGTAGCGACTGTGGATACCGACCGCCGTCAAGCTATCGCATGCAACCACTCAGCAACACACATCATCCACTACGCATTGCGCCAAGTATTGGGCGAGCACGTAGAGCAAAAGGGTAGTTATGTGACAGCAGAGAGCTTGCGCTTTGACTTCTCACACTTCCAAAAAGTAACTCCAGAACAATTGCGCGAGGCAGAAGTATTGGCCAATAAGATAATTCGTCAAGACTTGGCACTCGAAGAGAGTCGTCATACTCCAATTGAGGAGGCAAAGGCAATGGGCGCTATGGCACTCTTTGGCGAGAAATACGGCGACGACGTACGCGTGATTAAGTTCGGTCCATCTGTAGAGTTGTGTGGTGGTTGCCACGTGGCCTCTACTGGTAAGATTGGTGCATTGCGCATCGTGATGGAGACAAGCGTAGCAGCTGGTATCCGTCGTATCGAGGCTGTAACAGCAGAGAAAGCAGATGAGCTCTTCTACAAGCAAGTGGATACGTTGAACGGCTTGCGTGCAATGTTCAATAACGCACCAGACCTAGCAGGTGCTATCCGCAAAGCCTTCGAAGAGAATGCAGATCTCAAGAAACAGATTGAGGGCTTCATGGCAGAGAAGATCGCACGCTACTGCGATGAACTCCTAGCTAAGGCTGTGAACTACAACGACATCCAACTCATTCGCATAGAAGGCCAAGCAGATCATAATGTGCTTCGTCAAGTGCCTGCAATCCTTAAAACTAAATTCCCAGAGGGTAAGTACGCACTCGTGGGTGCTACAGAGCAAGAAGGCAAACCTATGATTAGTGTAGTATTGTCACAAGCTTTGGTAGATGCAGGTAAAAACGCTGGTCAGATTATTAAGTCGGCTGCTAAACACATCCAAGGTGGTGGTGGCGGTCAAGCATGGATGGCTACTGCAGGTGGTCGCAATGCAGAAGGACTAGCTGCTGCTATGGAGGAGATGTTGAGTCTGCTAGCATAAGATATCAATTGAATAGGTAATAGAAAAGACATGAGAACTTTCACAAGTTTCTTACCACTAAAATATCGTTCTGCAGTACGTTTCGTGCTCGTTGGAGTACTAGGAACCGTAGTGCAGTACGGTATCTATTACCTATTGCTAAATATTCTACACCAAAAGTGGCCAGAAGCCTTATTCGTGGCCACTTTGGCTTTTACTATTGGTTTTGTAATAGAGTTGATATTCAACTATATACTAACTAGCTTTTATACATTTAGGGTACGTCCTACGCTGAAAAATGCAGGGGGATTTTTGATTGGACGCACACTAAACTATTTCATCCAGATCATGCTGCTCAACGTATTGATCTGGTTGGAGATGTCCAAAGAGTGGGCAGGAATAACTGCAATAGCACTCGCTGGAATAATCAATTACTTCGTATTATTGTCATTCTACAAAGACAAAAAACGAGAAAAGAAACAATCATCGTCTTGCTAAGTGAGAAGATAATAGGGCAGAGCAAGATACACAATAATATTGCATTATGAAAAAGACTTACTATGACAACCAAGGACGTGCATTGCCATACCCATGGTTGATAAACACAGCATTATGTCTGGTAGGAGGTTCACAACGATTGCGATTGAACTTCTGGAGTAAACACCCTAAGCACGCTGCTGAACGTACATTGCGTGACATATTGACTATTTCACGCGATACTGTATACGGAAAAGAACATCATTTTGACAGAATACTTTCGGCTACTAACGCAGATGATTTGTTCCGTTTGTATCGTCAGTATGTGCCTGTAAATGATAGCTTTGAGCCATTGCGTCCATATGTGGAGCGCCATAAAAATGGAGAGGAGAACATCCTTTTTCCAGGTAAACCTGACATGTACGCAACTACATCTGGAACAACCGCGGAACCTAAATGGGTACCAATGACGCATAAGTATCTGAAAGATGTATATGGCAAAATGACCCATGTATGGATTTGGAACTTCATTAGTCATCGTAGCCGCATCTTTGGTGGACACTTATTTACAACTGTGGGTAAAGAATTAGAAGGTTATGCACCTGATGGTACCATCTTCGGATCAGTGAGTGGCGTACTAGTGCGTGATGTACCAACAATCATCAAGAAACACTATACAGCTCCAGCCGCTGTGATGTCCATAGACGATTACGCAGCACGTAACTACACATTGATGCGACTCGCCTTGCAATATCGAGATGTAACACTCTGGGCTACTGCTAACCCAAGTACCATCTTAGAGTTGCTACGAACTCTGAACGAAAATACCGAAGAGATGATCGATGACATTGAGCATGGAACATTGAGTTGGAATTATGATATCTCAAACTATATTCGCGAGGAACTAGAAGGATATATGAAGCCACAACCTGAGCGTGCAGAAGAATTGCGTCAATTGCTCAAAGAGCATGGCAAATTAGAACCTAAACACTTCTGGCCATGGTTGCAACTATTGTCTACATGGAAATGTGGTAATACCAAGATCTATATGGAGAAATACTTGGATCAATTCAATTGGGATAATACCATGTACCAAGAACTAGGATATATTGCAACGGAATGTCGTTTTGGTTTCTCTCTGGATGATACCAACGAATCGGTATTATTCCCACATTTCCACTACTACGAGTTTGTAGAGGAAAGCGAACTAGATAGTCCACACAAACATTTCTTGCAAATACATGAACTGGAGCAAGGCAAACGCTATTGTGCCTATGTAACCACATACTCAGGACTGTTTAGATACAACATGAATGACCTGGTTGAAGTGGGTGGTAAGTTCTATAATTCACCTACGGTGCATATGATCTCTAAGGTCAATGGTATTGTATCTATGACTGGTGAAAAACTATACGAACCACAGTTCATAGATGCCGTACACAAAACTGAAGAGCTTATGAATATCAAGACCAAGTTCTTTGTTGGTTTTGCTGATATTCAAGAATCCAAATATCACTTCTACTTTGAATTTGAGAACGAAGAAATAGACCAAGAAACAGCTGATGAATTTGCTCGCGTAGTAGATCGTAAGTTACAGGAAATCAATAACGAATACGAGTCAAAGCGTGCCTCATTCCGACTGAAAGAACCACAAGCACACATCTTGCTGAATAACGCATATTCACGATTTAAAGCAGCATGTCTACGAGATGGTTTCAGAGATGGACAATTCAAATTCAACCTTTTGATGCAAGACGATATGCGCAGACGCAAATTTGACCAAATTGAGCGCAATGTTACCCTCTCTGATAGGATTATGGAGTGGGCTAATAACATCGATGACAACATCAAGGGTCGCAAAGCGAAGCGTGCTCAACGTCGCTCAAGACGTCAAGAACGCAAACTCGAACGCAAAGCTAAAAGAAAAGCATAATGCTCTCTACACACTCGAAATCGGTTGTGATACCATATATCGCTATTGTCTGCGCTATGCTCATATGGGCTGGTGCAGGCATTGCTGTTAAAGAAGCATTGGTGATCTTTACTCCACTGACACTCATTGTCTTACGCTTTACAATCGCCGTTATACTGATGCTCTGTATCGGCTTGGTATTTAGGAATAATGAGGTGATAGGATTGCAGAGAGTAGAGAAGAAAGATATACCACTATTCTTGTTGGGTGGTCTACTACAACCATTCTTGTACTTTATCTTTGAAACTTACACATACCAGAGTTTTGCGTCGCCAACAATAGCTGAAGCTATGCTAAGCACACAACCAATCATGGCTCCTATATTCGCATGGGTCATACTAAGAGAACAGATCACACGCTATAATATCATTGGCATTCTCATCTCTACGGCAGGTATGCTGATGTTGCTATTGACAGGCAGTGACAATTTTGCGCTAGGTAATCCATGGGGAATACTACTGGCCATCCTAACTGTCAGCAGTTCAGTAGGATATAGTGTGATACTACGCAGAATACCAACACGCTATTCTGCATTGAGCATCGTGTTCTACGTTCAATCAATCTCCCTAGTAATGTTCTATGTGCTATGGGGAGGTAGTGCATTGCTACCAGATGCAAGTCCTATATTCAAAACACAAATATTGGAGCACACACAGATGATTCGTTCATTGCTAAGCGTGGGATACTTGGCTGCTTTTGCGTCCGTAGCAGCATTCGTTTTGTTCTGCTATACAGTACGCTACATTGGAGTAACGCGTGCCAATATCTTCAATAACATTAGACCAGTCTTTACCGCACTGATGATGTGGATATTGTTTAGCGAACAATTACCACTTGGCAAGTGGATAGGTATTATTGCTATCATAATTGGATTATTTATTAGTCAAAAAACAAAGAAAACATAACAAATATTAAGAAATATTTGGTTATATCAAAAAAACATCGTAACTTTGCACGCTAGTTTGCATCATTGTACAGCAAACTGTCAAAATAATAAAGCTTATGGAAATATCTACTTTAGATTCGTTTTATAATTTTCTGTTTATCCTAGCCCTGATTGGCTTGGTAATTTTTGTAGCTCTCTACTTTGTAGACGCTGGTTATGGTAAGATGCGTACTGAGAAGTGGGGACCTGCTATTAACAACAAAGTGGGATGGTGTCTAATGGAGATGCCTGTCTTCGTTGTAATGCTCTATTTGTGGGGGATTTCAAAAGTTAAATTTGAATTTCCATACTTGCTATTCTTCCTTATCTTCCAGTTCCACTATTTCCAACGCTCATTCGTATTCCCATTCCTACTCAAGGGCAATAGTAAAATGCCTTTGGCTATCATGGGATTGTCAGTAATATGGAACCTACTGAATGGTTATATACAAGGTTATTGGTTATTCCATTTGGCTCCTGTATATGCTCCTAACTTGTACACAATGTCATGGTTAACAGATCCTCGTTTTATTGTAGGAGTTGTGATATTTATTGCAGGTTGGATCATCAATATGCACTCTGACCATGTGATTCGTCACTTGCGCAAGCCAGGTGACACCAACCACTATCTTCCTAAGAAAGGTATGTATAGATTTGTTACCAGTGCAAACTACTTAGGCGAAATCACAGAGTGGCTTGGTTTTGCGATCCTTACATGGTCTTGGGCAGGATTGAGTTTCTTCTGGTTCTCATGCTGTAACCTTGTACCTCGTGCGAACTCTATCTATCATCGCTACGAAAAGGAATTCGCTGATGAATTTGACAAAAAGAAACTAAAACGTATCATTCCGTTTATATACTAAACCTATGAGTAATCTTCTATTTACCGAGTGTAAACTTGGTCCTATCACTCTCAAGAACCGTGCTATCCGAAGTGCCGCTTTTGAGAATATGGCATACGGTAACAAACCTAGTCAAGACTTATATAACTATCATACAGCAGTAGCTCGTGGTGGTGCTGCTATGACAACAGTGGCATACTGCTCTGTAACACGTTCTGGCGTATCATTTGATGGTCAACTCTATATCCACGATGAGATCAAAGAGGATCTTAAGAAACTAACAGATGGTATCCACGCAGAAGGAGCAAAAGCTAGCATTCAGCTTGGTCACTGCGGTAACATGACCCACTTTTATACATGCAAATGTTTGCCTGTAGGTGCTAGTACTGGTTTTAACTTGTATTCGCCAACACTCCATCGTAAACTTAAAAAAGAGGAGATAAAGGATATTGTCAAAGCTTTTGGTCATGCAGTAGACTTCTGCCGCGAGTGTGGATTTGATTGTGTAGAAATACACGCAGGCCACGGATATCTGATCTCTCAATTCCTTTCTCCATACACCAACCATCGTCGCGATGAATATGGAGGCTCATTGGAGAATCGTATGCGCTTCATGAACGAAGTCATGACAGAAGTCATGAAACACGCAGGAGATGATATGGCTGTAGTAGTCAAAACAAACATGTACGATGGTTTCAAGGCAGGATTGAAAGTAGAAGAGTGTATTCGCATTGCACAAGAGATTGAGAAACATGGTGTTCATGCTCTTGTACTCACCGCTGGTTTTGTTAGCAAAGCACCTTTCACAGTGATGGGTGGTGCTATGCCAATCAAGACTTTGGCACACTATATGAATCCATGGAGTTTCTGGTGGTTGCGCCTCGCGTTGCGCTTCGTAGGTCACTTGATGATTCCTACTGTACCATTTAAAGAGCTATTCTTCCTTGATACAGCTAAGCAGTTCCGCCAAGCACTCAAAATGCCACTTATCTATGTAGGTGGTGTCATGGGACGCGAAAATGCAGAGACAGCGCTTGCAGAAGGTTTTGACTTCGTACAGATTGGTCACGCATTAGTACGCGATACAGAGTTTGTGAACAAGATGAAGGAAGAGCAATACCACTCAGAGTGCAAACGTTCTAACTACTGTGTTGCGCGTATGTACACATTGGATATGAAGTGCCACGAATGCGATAAAGATATCCCAGCTTACCTCAAGAAAGAAGCACTCAAGTATGAGAAGATGTGGTATCCAGAGAAATAATCAATAACAATAAGAAATAATGCTAGCATTAGTTACAGGCGCTTCATCAGGTATTGGTCTTCAATACGCCACCCAATTAGCGCGTGATTATCATACAGACTTACTTTTGGTTTCTAACCAAGAGCAAGAACTCAAACAAGTGGCAGTAGACTTGTCAACTCAATACAATGTACATGCTATTGCTTTGTATGCTGATCTTAGCCAACAAGATTCTGCTGAATTTGTATATCAATATTGTAAGGATAACAACTTGCAAGTAGACATTTTGATCAACAATGCAGGTGTATTCTTCTTTAATCCATATTGTGAGACACAATTGCGTCGCATCGAACTCATTCTTAACCTACATGTGATGACAGTAGCTAAACTCTGTCGACTCTTCGGAGAGGATATGATCAATCGCCAATTGACAGAAGAAGAGCAAGCTAAGATCATATGCGGAAAACCTCGTAGGAAAGGTTATATCCTCAATATGTCATCCATGTCAGCATGGATGGCTATGCCAGGTATACAGTCATATAATGCAAGTAAAGCATTTATCTATAATTTCTCTAAGTCTCTATGGTACGAGTTTAAACCTAAGGGCGTGAATATCACCGTAATGACTCCTGGTGCAGTAGATACTGCGCTCTTTGGCCTAGCACCACACTTACGCCGTCTAGCAGTCAATTTGACAGTATCCATTCCACCTGAGAAACTCGTTAAACGAGCCCTCAAAAAGATGTTCCATGGCAAAAAAGCCAACATGCCAGGTCTACTAAATCACCTAGCTACACCACTACTCAAACACACACCAGACTGGCTTGTGTTCGCAGTAATGAAATTTATTGGAAAATATCAGAAGTAATCTGCTCTAATGCTCTCAGTGTCAAACGAGAGAAAGCATAATTGTCCAGATCGGACAAACTAACAACTAATGTGTCAGGAATCTCAGGAAGTTCTGACACATTTTTTATTATAAATCGTGCATGCAACTTCTGATGCGATAGCACATGCGTCAGCTCCAATATCTTCTCGCCTTTAGCCTCTCGCCTTATAGCCTCTTCGCCTGTGCGCTCAGCGCACACAAACTCCCATAAATGTTTCCAAATATCATTACCTTTGCGTTGGTGAATCAAAGTTGTCTTCTCAGGTGTAATATAAATAGTATACTCCAAGAATCTATCGCGAACTTTAGCTCTAGGTTTGCGTACAGGTAATAGCTCTACCGTATTATTAGCCAATGCTTTACACCACGTGCATAATGGACACTCATCACACAGAGGTTTGGTAGGTAAGCATACCAAAGCCCCTAATTCCATGATAGAAGAATTGAACAGTCTAGGTCGCTCTTTGTCTAAAAGATCTACTGCTAATTGACGAAAATGCTTCTTACCTTGGGTGGTATCAAATGCTATCTCGCAATCGTATAATCGAGACAAGACACGATAGACATTTCCGTCTAGCGCAGGGTAGGGCAGATTGAATGCAAACGATGCAATTGCTCCCGCCGTATAATCGCCTACACCAGGCATACTTTTAAGCGCAGCGAATATCTCCTCGCCTTTCGCCTTATCGCCTAATAGCCTCATCGCCTGATGAAACATCTCGTGGTTTTTCATCAACTGCGCCGCTTTATGCATATTACGCGCACGAGAGTAATAGCCAAGTCCTTGCCAATAGAGTAATACTTCATCCTCCTGAGCCTCTGCAAGCGATTGAATATCAGGAAAACGCGTCACGAGTCGATGGTAGTATTCCATGCCTTGTGCTACGCGAGTCTGCTGGAGGATGATCTCCGAAATCCAAATCTTGTATGGATCGCGGGTTTCACGCCAAGGCAAGATACGATGATTCATCTCGTACCATTCAACAAGTGCATTATGTAGTAACTTGCTATTCATTACGACTGCAAAGGTACAGTTATTTTCTCATATATACAAAAACTGAGAACAAAATTTGCATAATTCAAATAAATAATGTAATTTTGCGAAAGATTAATATTTGTAACTAGTAGCATGAAAAGGCATCTTATATTCATATTATTCCTATCTGTCAGCATTCTCCGAGGATTGGCAGCAGATCGCGATCCAAGACAAAATGCATTTTACCAAATAGAATACCGCTGGGTTCCAGTAATGGTTGGTGCATATCAAGAACAAGGTACAGGGTTATACCTATTCAATGACCTAAAGCTATGGCAATACAACATCAAAACTAATTACCCTGATATCTATGAACACTTTGCATGGGATAGTCTTCAAGTTCAAACACATGGTCAGCCTGGTGATAGTCTGATTGTAGTACTATACGATTTCCCAGAACCATTTGCAACACCCCTAGCTACTTATGGGGCAGTGGTCATTCGTTCTGGTACAGTAACATATTATACATTTGAGATGTCTTATGATGGATATTATGTATTAGGAACCACAGATGTGGAGTGGACTCATACTAATTTAGGATTTTATAAACCTAAAACGATGCAAGAGTTCCTCGGTATCGTATGTAATGAAGAAGGTATCGTACTATTAGAACAACCATTGTAATTTTACCGTTACAAAAAGTATAAAGAAACGAAAAGCATTAACAATCAATAAGAAAAATGCAAAAAAGTTTATATTTTTTTGCTCAAATTCTTGCATATGTCATTTATTTATAGTACCTTTGCACCCGATTTCGGTTTTTTCGAACTTAAATTTGCATGAAATTGTAATACAATGATTGCTCAAATACGAAAAATGTATAACTGATTAAATATAAAATTATTATGACAAAAGCAGAACTCGTTAATGCTATTGCAATCCAAACAGGTTATGACAAAACCACTATCATGAATG
>JAZLBE010000035.1:0-10115 GCA_045613525.1 Paludibacteraceae bacterium | reverse complement strand
ATGACCCCAAAAAGTTGGACAGATTAATAAATCTAGTTAACTATATTTTGAAAGTGAGTTCGGTAATGTACTGGACTCATTTTTAATTTTAGTTTGATACGTTTATGGTTGTAATATTTGATATATTCCTTAAGAGCTAGCTTAAATTCATCTATATCTTCCCACTTATTTGGATATAGTAATTCATTCTTCATTAGGCCAAAAAAGTTTTCCATCATAGCATTATCCAAGCAATTCCCCTTACGCGACATACTTTGTATGATGCCATTTTGTTGGAGTATTGTTCGATATTTAATATGTTGATAATGCCAACCTTGATCAGAGTGCATCAGCATACCTTTGGAAGGAGTATGCTTGCGAAAGGCCTTCTGTAGCATATCTGTGACCATCTTAAGATTCGGGCTGTCAGATATAGTATAACTTATTATCTCGCCATTCCACATATCTAGTATTGGCGACAGGTAACACTTTTTACCTCGTATATCAATTTGTGTAATATCTGTAGCCCATTTCTGATTAGGCCCATCCGTCATAAAATCACGCTGTAGTAAATTAGGAGCTATTCGTCCAATATCACCTTTATATGAGCGATAATGTACCTTTCGTCGCCTTGCATATAAATCCATTTCTGCCATTAGTTTGGCGACAGTTTTATGGTTAATCGTATATCCTTCTATACGTAACTGTTCATAGACACGTCGATAACCATAGCGACCTTTATTTTGCTCAAAAATACGTGCTATGGCTTTACGTAATAGGGCATATTTATCCTTACGAGTCTTTATGCTATAGTAATATGTAGCACGAGCCATCCCCTTGATCTGTAGCAACATATCAAGGTCATGTTCTGGCTTTAATGTTTGGATGGCTTGCGCCCAATCTCTCGTAGTTGGCGCTCCTTTTCGTCCATTAAAGCCCTCACTTTTTTTAATAGTGCAACCTCTGCACGTAGCCACTCATTTTCGTAACGTAGACGTTCTAACTCTGTCTGTGGCTCTTGTTTCTTTGGACGGCCCATACTTTTTATACTTAGATCTGGTTTAGTCGTTGTGCGCAGAGCACCATAACCACCCTGACGATAGATGCGTGTCCATAAGCATATCGAAGACTGAGATACATGGTATTCTGAGCTAACACGATGCAAAGGTATACCTTTTTCAGCATATGCGCAAACAATTCTGCATTTTTCTTCAAAATTCGCACGTATGTTAGGACGCTTTTCTAAACCTTTAGTCCCTTCACGTTGATAATTATCCAACCATTCATATATGTAATTAGAATTAATTCCCAATTGACGACCTACCGATCTTGGACTAGAACCTTCTAAACATTTTTTAACAGCAAGCAGCCGTTCTTCTAATGAATGTTTCTTATACATAAAATAAACCCCAAAAGTTTTTTGTCTAACTTTTGGGGTTCACATCATACGGAGCTCCTTTTTATTTTGTTAATTTTTGTTTTAATATTTTCTTAATGTTTTTTTCATATTTATGTAATATTTTAAAGATACTTTTGCACAAAAATTGTATGTGCCAAATTGAATATTAACTAAAATCTTTAATATTATGGTATATTTTCTCCTTATTTTAACATTGATTGGCATCATAATTGGTGCTGATATGTTAGTTTCTGGTTCTGTTACAATAGCCCGTAGATTACGAGTCTCTGATTTTGTTATTGGTGCAGCAATTGTTGGTATTGGTACCAGTATGCCCGAGTTGGTGGTTAGTTTCTTTGGCGCGTTGAAAGGCAATGCCGATGTGGCTATTGGCAATGTGGTTGGTTCGAATATCTTTAATGTGCTTGGTATCCTTGGAGTGACGGCGCTGTTCTTTCCCATAGCCATAGATAAACAGAATTTAACCTTTGAGATACCACTTTGTATAGCGGTGTCGGTGCTTGTCACGCTATTGGCGTTTAATTTCTTTGATGGCTCGCCTGCTGTTCTTGGTCGTTTGGATGGCGGGGTATTGATCCTCTTGTTTGCAGGGTTTATGTGGTATTCTTTTGCTCGGGATAAGAAAGAAAAAGGCGAAAGAGCACCCCACGACGCGGGCGTCATCGGGGACCCCGCTGAGGCGATAAGGCAGGAGGAAAAGACTCCTCTTTGGTGGGCTATTGCCAAGGTGATAGGCGGATTGGCAGTGCTGATTGTGAGTTGTGACTTGTTTGTGGAAAATGCGGTGGCAGTGGCTCGTTCGTTTGGTGTGAATGATGCCTTTATCTCGCTGACGCTTATTGCTTGTGGTACATCGTTGCCCGAGTTAGCAGCTTCGGTAGTGGCTGCCTTTAAGAAGAATACGCAATTGGCATTAGGCAATATCGTGGGCTCGAATATCTTTAATATATTGCTGATTCTGGGTGTAAGTTCGCAAGTAATGCCATTAACCTCAGTGGGAATCACGTGGGTAGATTATATGGTGATGATTGCTGCTGCGACTGTGCCTTTGCTCTTTGGCTTCAAAGGAAAAATCGGTAGAGTAGGCGGACTGCTGATGGTAGCAAGTTTTGTGCTATATACTTGGTATCTGTTGATGGGGCAATAGATCTTTTTATATGTTTGCGGTTTAAATTTGCAAATAAGCCGCATATTTTGCGATTAAGGTGTATAAATTATAGGAAAAGCGTGTAAAAACTTGTGCTATTTTATAGGAAAAGCGTGTTTTTTTGCTCAAAGGTAGCGCAAGGGTAGCGGATTAACAGAAAGCAAGCGGGAAGTGATCTTATCAATCGCTTCCCGCTTGTAGTGTTTATTATTTCTTTGAAGTGTTAGGTGTTATGGTCTTAAGCAACCAATAGGTACCACATATACTCCATCTTCTTGGCGACGGTATGCATGCTTTCCGACACCAATAATGACCATCAAGAAAGATGGTTTGGGCATTCGAGTAGTATCTATCTTATCTGCTAATGCTTGCAATGTACTTGCTCCTTTACCAATAGACTCGTCGCCACCTAATTTGATTTCAATCAATCCATATTTGCCATTTTCTAGATGCAGAACAGCGTCACATTCTAAATTATTTTTGTCACGATAGTGATAGATATGTCCATCCAAAGCTTCTGCATAAACACGCAAATCACGCACAACCATTGTTTCAAAAAGTAACCCCATTGTTTCTAAGTCATTGATTAGATCTTGAGGGCCAATACGCATAGCAGCCACTGCTATACTGGGGTCAACGAAATAACGCGTGTCGGAAGTGCGAATCGCCGTTTTGCTACGCAAACATGGATTCCATGCAGGCATATCTTCAATACAGAAGATTTTCTTTAATGCTGTAATATATGCTGAAATAGTTTCTTCTTTTAATGAATCCACATCGTTGGCAACAATATCTTGGTATATAGTCTTTAGTGGTGCTTGTGTGCCTTGATGTCTACTCAAACTGCGCATCAGTCGTTTCACCCTTTCTGGATCTCGCTTTACGCCATCTACACGTGACACATCAGAGTTCTCGCCATTGCCTTTTCCTACTACGCCCTCATAGTAAATGGTAGCTTGTCGAAGAGCAGCTTTGCGATTAGTAGTTAAAGTAGCCATAGGCCAACCTCCTCGACAAATTAGATATGCCAATTCTTCTATATCAATAGAGTTGTTAGCTAATAGTTGTTCTGGTTGATCAAATAAATTTTCTAAACTAACCATTCCGTTGCTATCTCCCGACTCCCATAATGACATAGGGCGCATGAGTAATGTGGTAATTCGTCCTGTGCCCGTATGGATAATCTCATCGCGCTGTGGAGGAACGGCTGAACCTGTAATAATGAATTGTCCTAATGCTCGGCGATGATCTACTTCGCCACGTATAGCATCCCATAAGGTAGGTATAACCTGCCACTCGTCAATCAAACGAGGGGTATCCCCTTGCAATAAATAATTAGGTGTCGCTTTTGCTAGTTGCCTATTGCGTTCTCCTTCCGCTGGATCAGCCATATAAACCATGCTACGTGCTATTTTTTCTGCGGTGGTAGTCTTTCCGCACCACTTGCTACCTTCTATTAGAACGCATCCGCATGCATCCAATAAATCAGCCAATAATTGGTCTGCTATTCGAGGGCGATAGTTCATCATAATATACCAAATTTGAATTTTGCCGCAAAGGTACTGAAAATCTTTGATATGTGCAAATGTTTTTGCAATAAATCGTGCGTATGGCGTATTTTTAATCCGGCATTTGGCGGAAAATCAATCGTGCAATTGGCGCATTTCTGATCCGGTATTTGGCAACTAAATAAAAGTGGCTTTAAATTTGCAAATAAGCTGCATATTTTGCGGTTGAGGTGTAGAAATTATAGGAAAAGCGTGTTTGCCTCTTGCATATATCAAATAAAGTAGTACCTTTTCAGTGTATTTTGATTGAAAATCGGAAGTACAACTATTGTATGTCCGTGATTTCTTAAAGCAGTTATGGGCAGATTATAGGAAAAGCGTGTTTTTTTCTTGCTCAAAGGTAGCGGATTAACAGAAAGCAAGCGGGAAGTGATGTGTCAATCGCTTCCCGCTTGTGGTTGTTCCATGATTCACTCATTTATTGAAAATCGCTGCAAAGTTACAACTGTGTGCTTAATCTAGCAAGCATTTTGCAATAAAAATTGCTTAATCTATTAAACATTTTGCCTTGTCTGTGCCATTTTTGCGTATTTTTACGGTTTTGTCGAGTGCGGAAGAATTACCTGCCTTTTGTATACCCTTAGTATACCTTTGGTATAGGCGAAAATAAATAATGAGTGACACATAGCCTTGTATCTGTGTCACTCAAATAATCCACGATAATGGTCTTTCGATGCATTCCTGCAAGTACTCATATTAAATTCATATCGCGATTCGGAATTTAATAAGAAGCCATTATTTTACTGGTTTTCTTCGCCAGTGGGCTCTTACTGGTGTCCATACACCCTAACGATTTCTTCGCTTATGTGCACGAACAAAAACACAGTATGGTCTTGTCTACATAATATGCAGTTCTAAAACTATAGTTTTAACAAGGCACAACTATCTGTGGTTAATAATTCATTTTTCACATCTCCTTTATGAAATGCGATGCTAACGCATTTTATTCATTTTCTACTAAGATAGGACGAATTGGGTATCCATAAAAATACTCTAAATTTGTTATTGAATAACTTGATCCAGAATTATAATAATGTATATAGCGACCATCCATGGTTGGATAAACATCATACGAATAGCCACCATTACTAAATAAGTAGTTGTGCAAACAGCAGACATAAATATTCGTAAGAGTACTTGAAGAATAACACAAATACCCTGGCAGATATGAACTCACATAGTTTTTATAACCTAACGCAGGTAAAAAAATGGAATTCCCATTTGGTCCACTCACCTTCCAACCACTGATATTATTGTATGTTGTGTATGTCCAATTTCCCCAACTAACTAATTCTTGCCAATGTTCTTTAGTCGGAGTAGCCCAATTACTTCCCCAATTTACTGTTGCGGCATCGTATTCTGTATGATATATTGGGTTAGGAAGTGAACCGATGCTTAAAATGTAGGATTCTTGTGAATATGCCTCTTTTCTTGTAGTTTCTCCCCATGCAAAAAAATATCCAGGACCTTCTGGTCTATTAGACCCAACATTGTATGTTGCCCACTTAGTTCCACTTGGCAAATCCAAATCTACATAATAATATCCGTCTGCTTTTCCAGAAGTAACATATCCATCGCCCATAGACGATTGATTACTACTTCCCTTTGGTATCTTAATTATAGTACCATCAGAGAGAGTAAAATATACATAGTCATCATCTTCGGTTACTGATTGGAATATAGAGTCTCCAGTATCTCCCTTATCACCTTTATCTCCTTTGTCTCCTTTGCTGCCGTCTTGACCATCATCTCCATCTTTACCATCTTCGCCGTCTTCGCCTGTGGCTTTGCCTAATTGTGTCCAAGTTGCGCCATTGTCGTATGAGATATACCAATAGCCGTCCTCTATCTTCAACAGAGGAGTGATACCATCCACGCCGTCCTTTCCATCAGTTCCATCTTGTCCATTTTTGCCATTGGTGCCAGATACAGGGAGTTTGTTGCCATTGTCATCTAAAAGCCACTCACCGTTCAAAGTCCAATAGTAAACTCCGTCAGTGTCTTGTGCCACACCAATTACAGGGGTACTTGATGAACCATCTTGTCCATCCTTACCATCTGCACCATTTTGACCGTCTTTGCCGTCTTGACCGTGATAAATGGTAATAGGATCGTGTTTACCAAAGGTAATGGTATAGCCAATTACTTCGCCATTCTTCTTGACTTCAATGATACCAGTGATGTAATCATTAGATTGGAGTACAGAGACGATGGTTTGCAAAGAAGTGATGTTGGTGTTCATCTCTTTGCAAAGTTCTTCAAGTTTGGTGACGCGTTGGTCGAGGTTTTCCAATTCTTCCCAAATGCTTTTGTGGCACGCTGTGAAGAAACAGATAGTCAGCGTGAGCAGGAGCAAACTGAGTTTTTTCATTGTTTTAATGTTTTGTTTTGGGGAGTTGGCTCCTGACTGCCCGTGAGTATAAAAGAAAAAGCGTGGAACCTTACCTTTGCTTATTCTCTGACTTGGGGTACTGGAAAAACCCTACACACAAGAACAAACAATGAATGCCCACGCCGATATGTTTAACGTTGCAGAACACAACGAATTAAACACACCAAGGAGCATTTATCGCTATCCTGTTTCGGGTGTGTGAAAGTTTCCAGTTTTCAAGTCACCAAAACAAGCGCTAATAAACGCCTTTAAATTATGTCTTGAAAGATTGTTGCAGGGGTGAAAGGCAGACATAATCCCGCCCACATTCCCCAGCGTGAATCATTTCGGGTGCAAAAGTAGTGAAAAATTTGCAGATGAGCAAATTTTTCGGCTGAAAGTTTATAGTTTAAGGTTTAAAGGCTAGGATTTACCCGAATGGGATTCGGGATTAATGGACAAAGATGGAGCAAGTAAACGCATTCAATGATGAACGCGAAGTGCATAATGTCAACTTTTTTAGGAATGGAGTAAATGTTTTTAGGATTTTAGTCAACCTTTTTAGGAATCGAGTCAAAAGTTTACGTTTTTTAAGATCATAACTCAGTAATCGAGTCAACCTTTTTCAGTTTTAGTCACAATCTTAATAAAAAGCCTTTTTCTATTTTGGAGTTCTTTGGTCGTTCCTTGGTTCGTCCTTGGTTCATCCTTGGTCTTTTACTCGAAGCATATATATAAGGTACAAGGGAAAGTAATCTTAATAAAAAGCATTTTTTAGAAAATATCAAGAAGGCAAACAAGTAGATTTAACAATTTCTTAACACATTCTTCATACTCATATAACAATATCATAGTACTTTTGCACAGAATTTGAAAGAACTTTGTTAGAACGCCCGATGGGCTGTAGTTGGCAGATCGCCACTAAAGTGGCTGTAGATCGGGCGAAGCCCTGTAGACTACAGCGAAGCGCACTACAGTGAGCAATGCGAACGATCTTCAGCGAATGCAATGAGCGACCTAACAGCGAAGCGATCAATAAAACAATTATAATATATTTATGGGAATTTTACAAATCTTTACGCTCCTTGGAGCGCTTGGAATGTTCCTCTACGGAATGAACCTTATGTCATCTGGATTGCAAAAGGCAGCTGGTGACAAACTGCGCACTTTCCTCTCTGCGATGACTTCTAACCCTGCCAAAGGTGTACTGACAGGGTTGGGTGTAACATCCATCATTCAATCATCTTCTGCGACTACCGTCATGGTTGTTAGCTTTGTGAACGCAGGTCTTCTCACCTTGGCACAAGCTATCAGCGTAATCATGGGTGCGAATATCGGTACTACCGTGACCGCGTGGATGGTGGCATGGCTCGGTTTCAAAGCAGATATCTCTATTCTTGCAGTACCATTGATGCTGCTTGGTTTCTTATTCTCGAACTCCAAAAAGAACCAACGCCAAAACGTAGGCGAATTGATCGTCGGTTTCTCGCTCTTGTTCTTGGGACTTTCATTCATGAAAGAGTCTGTGCCAGATCTTCGCGAGACACCACAAGTCTTGGAGTTTGTGACCACATGGGCTAGTCACGGATTTGGATCGGTGCTTTTGTTCTTGGCTTTTGGTACTATCCTTACTTTGGTCCTCCAATCTTCTTCTGCGACGATGGCGATTACGCTCATCATGCTCTCTATGGGTTGGATTCCTTTCCATATGGCATGTGCGATGGTGCTCGGCGAGAATATAGGTACCACTATTACTGCGAATATTGCGGCTTCGATTGGTAATACCCAAGCTAAACGCGCTGCGATGTCGCACACCATCTTCAATGTTTTTGGTGTGATTTGGGCATTGATTCTCTTTAAGCCTTTTACCGCACTTGTGGGTAAAGTGATTGAACTCTTTGGTTTGCCAAACCCTGCAGCAGAGGGCTTTGCCGTAGCGGAAGGCGATATGAGCACTAGCACCGCTGCACTCTATGGATTGAGTATGCTGCACACGATGTTTAATACCATCAATACGCTGCTTTTGATTTGGTTTGTGAAATTGATTGAGAAAGCGGTTACTTGGATCATAAAAGCACCTAAGAGTCAAGAGAAAGAGACTTTCCGCCTCAAATATATCTCTGCGGGTCCTTTGGCTACGCCAGAATTTAGTGTAGAGCAAGCGTTTGAAGAGATTATTCACTTTGCGAAGATCTCTCGCAATGGTCTTGATTATGCGAAGCAGGCGATTGAGACTACTGATGAGAAAGTATTTGAGGAGATGTATGGCAAACTGGTGAAATACGAGGAGATTTCCGACCGTATCGAGTACGAGATCGCTGCTTTCCTCAATGGTGTTTCTGCTGGCGAGGTGAGTGAGGCTACTTCTATGAAAATCAAGGCGATGTATAAGATTATTGGCGAGTTGGAGTCGCTAGGAGATAGTGGCGAGTCTATTGCACGTATCCTCTCTCGTCGCAATAGCCATAAGAAGAGTTTTGATGCGGATACTATCGCTAAACTTCTTAAGATGGTTGAGGCTGTGGATCAAGCCTATATCGTGATGATTGCTAACCTTGAAGCGGCTCACGCAGGCGAACTTACCCAAATCAAGAATGCTTATGACGCAGAGGAGGAAATCAATGCTCTTCGCAACGATTTGCGTGAGGCAGAGATTGAGGAGATTGAGAGCAATACCAAGAACTATCAAACGAGCGTCTATTATATGGATATTGTTAGCAAACTAGAAGGTATGGGCGACTTTATTATCAATGTGTCGCAGTCGCTAGAGAGAGCATTTGTTTAATAGACCGATGACTGATTTTGACAAGAAATGACGCGGATGGCGTCATTTCTTGTTTGTATATATCCATATTTTAGCAATGTTGTTGAGATTTTAGCATAATAAATGGCAATAATGTAACAATGCTGCGGAAATTTGACTAAATAGCAAATAAATACTACCTTTGCAGCACTTTTCTGAAACGAAGAGCTTTGTTGCCATTAATCCAACCTAAAAAACAATTAACATTTAAACTTTAATATTATGAACAATTTTTTCAAAACCAAAGGTGTGATGACCCTTGTTGGCATCGTTGCAGTCATTTTGTTTTGTTCTATATTTGTGCGATGCACGCGTGTAGATTCATCTGAAGTAGGCATCAAGTTTAATAAACTTTCGCTTACAGAACAAGGAACTTTGGATGCTACCCCCGTTACCGGTTATGTGTTCTATTGCCCTATCACAACAGATGTCTTTACTTATCCTATCTTCGTACAGCGCGTAGATTATCATGCGTTTAATGTCAACACCAAAGATGCTGCTATCTTTGAGATGGATCCTACTATGGCGTATTACCTCAATCGTGATAAGGCGACAGATGTGTTCTTCAAATATCGTCGTTCATTGAGCGATATCGAGGCTGGCTATATGCGCACCGTTATTTATGATGCATACCGCGTAGTAGCTAATAACTACACTTCTGATGAGCTGATGGCTAGTCGTGCTAGTTTTGAGCGTGAAGTGCGAGTGATGTTGGACTCTACACTCACTGCGGAGGGTTTTATCGTGACAGAGTTTACATCACAGATTACTCCTCCTGAATCACTTCGTCAAATGATTGATGCAAAGAACGCTGCTGTACAGGCTGC
>JAZLBE010000034.1:0-2561 GCA_045613525.1 Paludibacteraceae bacterium | reverse complement strand
AACCATTTTTGTTCCAAAGGAATCTCTTGATGCATATAAAAATGAACTATATTGGCAAGATTTTGATATCCAAGCCATTCCTGATTCTATGTATTTTGACGATAATCATTTTGTAAAGGATAGTATTCATTATCATATCCTTAATGATACCATTGCCCCATTTGAGGTAGAGGTGACTTATACATGGGGAGCGATGAGCAATATGAGAGAGAAGAACTATAACGAACTAACCGAAGCACATATACCTGCAACGATAGAATACAAAGGCAAGGTTTTCAATGTGACCCGTATAGGAAATAGGGCATTTTGGTGGGCAACTAACTTACGCCGAGTAACAATGGGTGATAATATCAAAGTGATTGATCGCTTTGCTATCATGAATTGTTCTCAATTACAGGAAGTTCAGATAGGAGAGCAGGTTGATTCCATTTTGTTAGATGCATTCTCGTATGGCAAATTAGAAACTATCTCCATTCCTAAGAATGTCAAATACATAGCGCCACTTATCGTGCGAAACAATCCTATCACAGCGATTGATGTACATCCAGAAAATGCTAATTACACCTCATTGGACGGTGTTCTATTCAATAAACAAGAGAATGTATTACACTCCTTTCCTGCTGCCAAAGCGACGGAGTATGTAATTCCCGAAACCGTAGACACCATCGGTAGTTGTGCATTTGCTAATGTTGCCATCACATCTATTACATTCCCAGAAACATTGGTTTATATTGCTCAAGAAGCTTTTATGAATACAAAACTGACTAAAGTGGATTTTCCTTCCTCGCTAACTGCAATAGGAATATATGCCTTTGATTTGTGCGAGGGTATTACAACAGTAACTTGCCGGGCAACAACCCCACCGATAATGAGTGATGGACGAGAAGAATATATCACAAGTGTGTTCTGCAGAGTACCAATTGCTGATGCAACGCTTTATGTGCCCGCAGAATCTGTAGAAGCATACAAGTCTGCAAATCAATGGAAAGACTTTGGCACGATTCTTCCAATGGGTGGTACAGATTTAGAAGATATTACAACTACTCAAGCACCATTCTCAAAAACCATCCGAGATGGTCATTTAGTAATATCCCGCAACGGAAATATGTATAACATAATGGGAATAAAAATGAAGTAATAGAACCCAACCCTATGAAAACTATCAACTATTTCTGCAGCAAACTCTTTGCTCTCACCCTCGCTCTCATGGCAAGTGTGTCATCTTACGCACATGATTTCTTTGTCGATGGTATTTATTATAATATTCTTGATGACAATAATGTAGAAGTGACATACAAAGGTAGTTCTATCTATGAAGTCGAATATCGTGATGATGTGGTTATTCCTGATAATGTATTATACAATGGAGTAAATTATGTCGTTGCTAGTATTGGCAAATATGCTTTCTCATATAGCAATGTAAAGTCTGTAATCATAGGTAATAATCTCACAACCATAGGAGAGTATGCTTTTTATGAATGTTATAAATTAGCGTCTGTGATATTAGGTAATAATGTAACTAATATCGAAGGAATGGCTTTTATGTATTGCAAAGCACTAAAGTCAATCACTTTACCTAATATTACCCATATTGGGAGTAGTGCTTTCAATAACTGCTTATCACTTGATTCTGTAACACTTGGTAATGGATTAAGAAACATAGCGGATAACTTATTTTATCAATGTTCTTCGCTGACTCATATCACCATACCCGATAGCATAGAATGTATTGGAGAACGCGCTTTCTATAATTGTAAGTTATTGAAAACGATCTATATCCCCAATACAGTGAATATGATTGGTAAGTACGCATTTTCTGGATGCTCTTCTTTGGATTCTATCCATATTCCTAATGGGGTGACAGAGATAGGTGAGCGTACATTTGAGAATTGTACTTCCCTCCAAGCAGTAAATCTGCCTAAAACAATTAGCAGTATTAGATACTATGCTTTTGCAGACTGTGCTTCGCTTACCGAAATCAATATTCCAGAAGGCGTACAAAAGATAGAGAGTAATACATTTCAAAATTGTACATCTCTTTTAAAGATTACTATACCCAATAGTGTAATGACCATTGAGTTAGGTGCATTTTCGAATACTGGTTATTATAATGATGCGAACAATTGGGACGAGGATGTCCTATATATATCAAACTGTCTAGTCGAAGCAAAGAGTAGTCTTGTTGGAAACTATAGCATAAAGCCTAGTACTCGAATTATAGCTGATTATGCACTATATGGATGTAGTAATCTTACTTCGGTTAATTTTGCAGAGAGTGTAAAGAGTGTTGGACAAGCATCGTTTTATAACTGCACGAATTTGAGCACAGTAAATATGTCAGATAGCTTGCAAAACATAGGGAGCCAAGCTTTTGCTTTTTGTGAAAAGTTAAACCCTATTGCTATTTCTGTGGGTGTTAAGACTTTTGGAACAGAAGTATTTCAAGGCTGTAAATCACTTGTATCTGTAATTTGGAACGCAAAAGAATGTCAAGATTTTAGAGATCCTTTTGTTGCTCCATTCTATCGAATATCCTCTAAAATCACTTCTATTACTTTTGG
>JAZLBE010000033.1:0-5887 GCA_045613525.1 Paludibacteraceae bacterium | reverse complement strand
GGGAAAGTGACAGAGCTGATAGTGAGGTTCTTTTTGTTCCATGCAGGGTATTTGGTAAGATTCATCTTGCCAGAGCCAGTGATATCCAGGTGCTCCTTTTCTGTATCAAACGACCAATAGAGTGTCTCACCACAGTTGCCTGTAAGGACTTCCGCCGCGACTGGAAGAATTGGCATACAGAAGATGGATATGAGAAGAAAGAGCCGGAAAGCAGAGATTTTTTTCATAAACCACATATTTTAATCAGGTCTGCAAAGATATAACATTTTTCTGATATATGCAAAAATTCTTATAAAAGTTCTCGCATTATTTGCATATGTGGATTTTTTTTTGTACTTTTGCGGCAGTATTTGTGCAGATATGAAAGCAACGAATAACAAAATACAATATTAACCCAAAAACACAACAACATTATGTTTGAAAATCAACCAAAAGGTCTGTTTGCATTGGCTCTTGCCAACACAGGCGAACGCTTCGGCTACTACACAATGCTGGCCGTATTTGCGCTCTTCTTGCGTGCTAACTTCGGACTTGAAGCAGCTACAGCAGGTCAAATCTATTCTACCTTCCTCGCGTTGGTGTATTTCCTCCCACTCGTAGGCGGTATCTTGGCTGACAAGATTGGTTATGGCAAGTGCGTAACCATCGGTATTATGGTCATGTTTGCCGGTTATATCCTTTTGGCAATTCCATTGGGAGCAGGTGGCACCGCTATGGGCGCTATGATTGCCGCATTGGTACTTATTAGTTTCGGTACTGGTCTTTTTAAAGGTAACTTGCAAGTAATGGTAGGTAACCTCTATGATGATCCTAAGTATGCAGACAAGCGCGATGCTGCGTTCTCTCTCTTCTACATGGCTATTAACATTGGTGCAATGTTCGCTCCTACTGCAGCTGTGAAAATCATGGATTGGGCTCAAACAAGCCTTGGCGTTAGTGTCAACGACAGCTATCACTTCGCATTCATGGTAGCTTGCGCATCATTGATTCTCAGTATTGCTATTTACTACGCATGCCGTCCTTGGTTCAAGCATGTAGAGAACTCTGCTAAACAAGCAGCTGCTACCGGTGGCGCAAAGGTAGAGGAGTTGACCCCAGAGCAAACCAAAAAACGTATCGTGGCTCTTTGCCTCGTGTTCGCTGTGGTAATCTTCTTCTGGATGGCGTTCCACCAAAACGGTTTGACATTGACTTACTTCGCAGATGAGTTCGTACAACCACTCTGCACTGGTATTCAAACTATGGCATTTGACATCATCAACCTCGTGATGATCGTTGCGATCGTATATGCAGGTTTCTCACTCGTACAAAGCAAAGAGAAGAAAGCTAAGGTTATCTCTGGCGCAGTAATCGTTGCTGCATTGGGCGTTTTGGCATACAAGTACCTCAACATCTCAGCTGAGGGTATCACCTTGAGTGCTCCTATTTTCCAACAGTTTAACCCATTCTACGTAGTAGCATTGACTCCATTCAGCATGGCTCTCTTCGGTGCGTTGGCTAAGAAAGGCAAAGAGCCTTCTGCTCCACGTAAAATTGCACTCGGTATGGTGGTTGCAACAGTAGCATACATCGTTATGGCAGTAGCATGCGTTGGTTTGCTCACTCCTAACGCACAAGAGCTCGCTCGCGTAACTGGCAATCCTACATTCGTTAATGCAAATGTATTGATTTACACCTATTTGATCTTGACCTTCGCTGAGTTGTTGCTCAGTCCTATGGGTATTTCATTCGTAAGTAAAGTAGCTCCTCCTAAATACAAAGGTATGATGATGGGTGGTTGGTTCGTAGCAACAGCTATTGGTAACTACCTCGTATCAATCGGCGGTAACCTCTGGGGCGATATGCCATTGTGGGGTGTATGGAGCGTATTCGTAGGTGTGTGCGCTGTAGCAGCAATCTTTATGTTTGCAATGATGAAGAAATTGGAAGATGCTACCAAATAAAATTGATTAAATATGAACGAGAATTTGATTCAAGCTCTCAACACATATACCACATCTCTGGAGCAGCAATTGGCTGCTCTAGAGACTCGTGTGGCACAATTGGAAGAGCTGTTAGCTACGGTTAAAGAACAAAACGAGCTAGCTAACACACAAATATCCACCCTACAAGCAGAAATAGCAGGATTGGCAGCTGGTAATGTTGTTACACACGCTACAACCGAACCAGAAGTAGAGATTGAACTCATCCTAGATGAAGAACCTGAGGAGGTTCAACCTACAGAACCAATCGCAGTAGAAACCGAAGAGGAGGTAGTAGAAACCCCTACTCCACAAGAGACAACACCAGTTGTTGAAGTTAAGGAAGAAGTTGAAGAGGTTAAGCCTGTTGCAGAAGTAAAACAAGAGGTCAAACCTGTTGTTAAGCCAGTTGCTCAACCAGTGACTCCTGGTGTTCCTACTCAGACTTCGCTTTTTGGTCCTAATGTAACCGATATTCGCCAAGCTATTTCACTAGGAGATCGCTTCTTATTCCAACGCGAACTATTCGCTGGTAATGGCGAGCAAATGCAACAAGCGCTAGATGATATCAACGAGTTGTACACATTGGAGGAAGCAATCAACTACATCAAGGAGAACTTCAATTGGGACAGCGAATCTACTGCCGCTGCATTATTTGAGAATGTACTCAAACGTCGTTTTAATCAATAATTAAGAAATCTAGATAGCCGTGTTATACGTTGTACCCACACCAGTTGGTAATCTTGAGGATATTACTTTTCGTGCTCTGCGCATATTAAAAGAGGTGGATCTTATCCTAGCAGAGGATACCCGCACCTCTTCTGTACTACTCAAGCATTACGATATTCATACCCCGCTGAAAAGTCATCACAAGTTCAATGAACACGAAACAAGCGATGAGATGGCAGCCCGCATTGCCGCTGGTATGAATATAGCTCTCATTTCCGACGCCGGAACCCCATGTATCTCTGATCCAGGGTTTATGCTCGTGCGTGCGTGCGTTGAAAAAGGAGTGGAAGTACAATGTTTACCTGGCGCAACTGCTTTTGTTCCGGCTTTGGTCAACTCCGGATTGCCTAATGACCGCTTTTATTTTGAAGGCTTTCTTCCTCAAAAGAAAGGTCGTCAGACACGAATGAAGATTCTCGCAGAGCAAGCTCACACAATGATTATATACGAGTCACCTTTCAGACTGGTAAAGACATTGGAGCAGTTGGCTGAATTCATGGGAGCAGATCGTCGTGCAAGTGTTAGCCGTGAGATTAGCAAACTACACGAAGACACCCAACGAGGAACACTAGCCGAATTGGCAGCACATTACAAACAGACACCACCAAAAGGAGAAATAGTACTTATTGTAGAAGGAAAGAATTAGGTTAAGCAAAGACATGAGCAATCTGCAAATGAAAATATTGGCCAAAGAAACCGCCATCTATGGCGTGTCATCCATCATGGGAAAATTTCTCAACTGGATGTTAGTGCCACTATATACCTATGTACTACAACAACAGTCAGACTATGGTATTGTAACCAATCTATATGCTTGGACTGCCTTGCTCTTGGTGGTACTAACCTATGGTATGGAGACAGGATTCTTCCGTTTCATGAACAAAGAGGGCGAGAATCCGCAGACCGTATACTCTACTTCATTAATAACACTATTCACGACATCTCTGCTTTTCGCCGTAGCTTGCGTAGTGTGGCAGACTCCTGTGGCAAACGTACTTGGATATCCTAAACATTCTGAATTTATTGCTATCCTTGGCGTTACAGTAGCTATAGATGCATTTGCTAGTATACCATTTGCATACCTTAGATACAAAAAACGCCCACTACATTTTGCAGCGTTAAAGTTATTGTTTGTATTCTTGAATATTGCGCTCAACCTATTCTTCTTGGTTCTATGCCCTAAAATACAGGATTGGGGAATCATTGCCTCATGGTATAATCCTAACTATGGCGTAGGATATGTCTTTGTCGCAAATATTTTAGCCACTGGCATACAAACTCTATTCTTACTTCCAGCAATGTTAGAAGGGTTCAAGAGATCAGGCGCTCAGGAAAAATCAACCGAGATTTTTTCATATGGGCTACTCAAACAAATGCTGAAATATTCTCTTCCATTGTTAGTACTCGGTGTGTGTGGCATCATGAATCAGACATTGGATAGAATATTATTTCCATTCTTCTACACAGGTGCTGATGCACAGTCACAACTAGGAATCTACGGCGCATGTTTTAAAGTAGCCATGGTCATGATGATGTTTACACAAGCCTTCCGTTACGCATATGAACCATTTGTCTTTGCTAAACATAAAGATAGACAATCGGTCGAAGCATATGCTGACGCTATGAAATATTACATTATTTTTTCATATATGATTCTTTTAGGCATGATTGTTTATCTTGACTTGCTTAAATTTATCATTGCACCATCCTACTGGGAGGGCTTAAAGATTGTACCAATCGTTCTATGGACATATATCTTCCAAGGTGTATATTTCAACCTCAGTTTCTGGTACAAGCTGACTGACAAAACTCAATGGGGAGCATACTTCTCTATTATTGGTGTCATCATCACCTTTGGTTTACAAGCCATATTTGTACCTAAGATCGGATATATGGCCTCTGCTCTAAGTAGCACCATATGCTACATGATTATCATGTTACTATCCTACCTAGTAGGCCGTAAACACTTAACTATACCTTACGATTTACGCCGGATTGGCATATACACCTTGTGTGTACTGACACTTTTGGCAGCATATTATATCTTGGCACAGTTGTTGCCTATCAATCAATGGACAAAAATGGGTATAGGCACTATACTCCTCATTATATATTGTGGAATCTTCTATCGAATGGATGGAAGATCCCTACTAAAACGATAATCATATGTTTTCAGGAATAGTAGAATCAATGGCTCAAATCGTCAAGATTGAGCAAGAACAAAGCAATAAGCATTTCACACTGCGCAATCCATACGCAGAAACACTTAAAATAGACCAATCAATCGCACACAATGGTGTGTGTTTAACCGTTGTTCGTATCGAAGGTGACCTATATACTGTTACCGCAATGCAAGAGACACTCAATCGAACAAACCTAGGCGAAGCCAAAGAAGGAGATTGGGTTAACCTTGAACGCTCCATGTTACTTGGCGAACGTTTGGACGGACATATCGTACAAGGTCATGTGGATCAAACAGCTCGTTGTATAGAAGTCAAGGAGACCGAAGGTAGTTGGTACTATCGTTTTGAGTATGAGAGTACCAAAGAAATGGCTATGCGCGGTTATTTCTGCGTAGACAAAGGGTCTGTAAGCATCAATGGTGTAAGTCTGACTGTTTGTGAACCAGATGTTGTGGACGGCAAAGGGTATGTGAGTGTATGCATCATTCCTTACACCCATGACAACACCAATTTCAAGTATATCGAAGTAGGAACACAAGTGAACCTAGAGTTCGATATCATCGGTAAATATATCACTAGAATGAATCAATTAATACAATAAAAGAAAATGGACAAAATTAGTTATGCAATTGGCCTAAGCATGGGTCAAAACTTATTGGGAAGTGGTGTTACTTCCCTCGAATATGCTGATTTAGCAGCAGGTATCAAAGATGTTTTAGAAAAGAACCAACCACAGATCTCTTATCAAGAAGCACAACAAGTATTGGGTAAGTTCTTCAGCGAATTAGAGCAAAAGATTGCTGGCGAAGCTAAGGCAGCAGGCGAAGCTTTTTTGGCTGAGAACGCAAAACGCGAAGGTGTCAAAGTAACTGAGAGTGGTCTCCAATATGAGGTTCTAGAAGCTACTATAGGCCAAAAACCTAAAGCTACAGACAAAGTACGAGTACACTACGAGGGAACTCTTATCGACGGAACTGTGTTTGATAGTAGCTACAAACGTGGCGAGAGCATCAC
>JAZLBE010000032.1:0-18226 GCA_045613525.1 Paludibacteraceae bacterium | reverse complement strand
GATATCTGCCAACAATTGACGTTGATCAGCATAGAGCTCTTGGTAGTTGTGCGATTGGTAGAGCGCGATGCGTGGATGGAGCATCGATGGGTTCTTTTGGTCGCGCACGAAGAGCACCTCGCAGTGGAGATACAACAGACCGTTCATCACGTTCTCGATATTGCAATGATTCTCGTGAGCCGCACGGTTCTCAGCATTGAGGAAGTAAGCTTGTACCTTGCGTTGGGTATCCAAATGCTCAGGGAAGAAATAGATGTATCCGTCGTGTGTGCAGAGGAAGTTATTCTTCACATACTCTGTATCATAGCCGAAAGTATCGCCGAGGAAGTTAGAGCGGATATATGGCTTGGTGAGGCGATCCTCATCGAGCTTCACGCCCATGTTCCAGAGGTCTTGCATAGAATATGGCATAGCAGGTGAGAAGTGACCGCATAGGCCCCAAACATCTGACTTGCGCATTTGCCAAATACGGAAGAAACCAAGGATATGGTCTACACGATATGCATCGAAATAGTCCGCCATCTTGGTGAAACGGAACTTCCACCATTGGTAGTCGTCCTCCGCCATCACATCCCAGTTATAGGTTGGGAAGCCCCAGTTCTGACCACGTGCATCGAAATCATCTGGTGGAGCACCCGCAGATGCAGAGAGATTGAAGAGATGAGGATCAGTGCTTGCATCCACAGAGTCAGGAGAGATACCAATAGGTATATCACCCTTGAACGCAATACCTACAGAGTGTGCATAATCCACTGCCTCACGGAGTTGTTTGTCCGCGTGGAACTGGAGGTAGCAGTAGTAGTCCTTAGGTTGTTTGTCGCGTTTAGACATGAACGCAGCGTATGGGAGCAACCATCCCTCGTTAGCAGCGAGGAAAGCTTTGTACTCCTCAGAAGCAAAGAGCTCAGCTTTGTTAGCCTTGTAGAGCGCTTTGAAGTATTTTGTCTTCTCGTCATACACACATTGGTAGTCCGCGATAGTCTTAGCGTTGAACTCGGCCTGTGTCTTGCGGTACTTCTTGAGTTGCGCAGGAGTGAGCTCGCCCATCTTCTCAATGTTAAGGTAGATTGGGTGGAGTGCAAAGACGCTCACAGCATTGTATGGGTATGAGTCGAGGTTATTGTGACGAAGCGTAGTGTCGTTGATAGGCAAGGTCTGAATCATCTTTTGACCTGTTAACTTAGCCCAATCAGCGAGAAGTTTGAGGTCTTGGTACTCACCAATACCGAAACCATTCTCTGAACGCAATGAGAACACTGGTACTGCAACGCCGGCACCCTTCCAGTTAGCTTGTGTATAGCGGAAAGGAGAGTCGGTTAGCACGTAGTGCTTAGCACGTTGTATATCCCAGATCTTGCGGTTCTCGCCCCACTCCATATCTACAATATCGCCTGATTGGAGATCATAGATCACATACTTGTACTCTACTACAGAACCAAGTTTAGCGTGGAATGTAACAGTCCATTCTGGGTTATAGTTGTGGTTATTGACAATAGGTGATTGGCTATTGGTCATAGGGAGTTTCTTAGCGCGATCCCATTCGCCGAGTGCGGCAATATTACCCATGATAGCAACACCTTGGTTACGCTCAAGGCGAGGAACATTGACCTTAACGGTGATATTGCCAGTAGCAGCTTTCTTAGCTACAGGAGCACGGTGTGCAAAGAGTACTTGACTGAAGACCTTAGATGCGAAGAGCGATTGGTCTTTATCTTGCCAAAGGTCGCGGAGTACCACGTTGCCTGGTTGGCACTCTACAAGGTGTGCTTTGGCCTCGCGACGGATGATGTTGCCTTGCTCATCAAGAACAACATAGCAGTAAGAGATGTATTTATGGATATCACTTAAAGTGACTTGTGCTGACCACTCAGCAGAACCATGGCAATCAAGGTTGAGTTGCAACGGTGATGCAGTTTGCAGGTCAGCATCCATCGCATAAAGGACAGCTAATTGGTTGCCCCATTGCGCTTGATAGTTGATTGAAAAATGAAGTGTCATATTCTTGTGTTGTTTAGTATTGTTCAATGTTGTTATATTGTTTACTTGGTTTTGCCGTTGCGGTAGAGAATGGAACCAACGAGCATAGGCAGAACTGTGTTAATCATCCATATCAGCAGTACAGCTAGGGCGATCCCGGCTGTATTAGAACTGAAAACTCCAAATATAATCAGTGACCAGCTGCCACGGATGGCTATATTGAGTGCTGGCAACGATGGGAAAATAGCCACGACCATGTAGTATAAAGGGATGGCAATCATGCATTGTATAGGACTGATATCCACACCACAGAAATGCAAAGTTAGTGCGAACTGTAAAGCCCAAATGATATATCGCAACATAGACCATGCGATAGTCTTCATAAAGCGTGTATAAGATAGTTTGTCTAGTGCTGCAACAAGTTGTTGCATTTGAGTAGACTTCCATGTACGTCGGGTGATTCTTCCTACGACCCATGGCAATATGCTCATAAGAACAACCAAGACGATAAAGGCTGCGGCAAATGCTTGCATCGGCATGGATGGGTTATACTGGAAGAATAGCCATGTGGATGGTATACCGAAAATGAGTTCTACGACCAATAATGCAATAGTGCCAACGAGCCCTAGTCCAACAGCTGCCGACCAGTTGTCTTTGTTCTTAAGAAGCATTGCGCGAGCAGGATAGTCTCCCGCGTGGTATGGTGTCACAAATGCACCTACATAACCATAGTAGACCTGACGCTGCGCTCCCCAAATAGACATTGTCTCTACATCGCGTAGGAGTAGTCGCCATTTGCCTGCTTCAGCAACGACATTGAGGGGCATAAGTAGTAACACGGCGACAAGGGTTAGCCATAGACTAACATCTGCGGTGTTAAAAGCAGCAACAAAAGACGAATAATCTCGAAAAATAATCAAACGATAGGCCAAATAACCATATGCTATTAAAATTAATAGCATGTTGAAAATCAGAAGATATGGTTTATTTGGTTTCATTTCGGCTGCAAAGATAATAAAAAAAAACGTAAGTAGCAAATTTTTTTGAGTATGTCGCAATTTTTTCGTACTTTTGCATGCGGAATGAAACCTATAAGACGAATACTCATACTTTATCTTTTGCCTCTGGCCATGCTCGTGCATGGACAGCAGATTCGTGTGGAGGATGTCATGGAGGATATCTTTAGTCAACTATCCGAGGACGGAGATTTGCCCTACGAGGATATAGAAGAAGAACTGCTGAATATAGCGGAGAATCCAATGGATTTGAACACGGTTTTAGAAGAAGATTTGAGTCGATTGATGTTTCTCAACGACGAGCAGATTGATGCAATATTGATGTACCAATACCAACATGGATTTAGAAGTGTATATGAACTGCAACTGATTGATTGTCTGAAAGATTATGAGATACGAAATCTTTTGCCATTCTTGATAGTCGATAGTTTGAGAGTCAATGAGCTGAGTGGTTCAAAAAGCAATAAGATGTATTTTAAAGAAGTGTTTCATTATGCAAGACATGAGATGACACTTCGTGTGGATGCGCGTAATATAGAGGATTATGTGGGTGATCCCATGTATGGTAAGTTTAGATACCGATTTAACTATCAGAATCGTGTACAAGCAGGATTGACGTTAGGACGCAATACGGGTATTCCATGGACTGATGTGGACTATGGAGGGTATATTCAGTTGAAGGATTTAGGACCGATGAAAACTATTGTGGCAGGCAATTTTCAAGCTAATTTTGGATATGGCTTAGTAGTCGGAAGTCCGTTTAAACGGGGCAAAAGTGCCTATATTCAGTCCACAGCAACAACGGATGAGGGATTGAAGAAATTTAGTTCTGTTGGTGACAGTTACAACTATTTTCATGGTTTAGGTGCGACGGCTCGGATTAAGTGGGCTGATATTTCGGCTTTTTATTCACTGCGTGAGGATGCTAAGGCGGAGGAAACATGGCAACATGTTCTAGGCGTGAATGCGACAGGTAGATGGAAGAAATTGAAAGTGGGTCTGACAGCAATGGAAAATATTGCGAGTCAACACATGAATGTCAGAGCCCAGGCAGTCATGGGAGCGAATATGCGGTATAATTGGGGCAAGGTAGATCTGTGGGGAGAGATGGCTGCATCGCAAGGAGATCAATGGGGTTGGGCAACGATAATGGGGCTAAGAGTAAATCCAATTACCGATCTCAATTTGTTGGCTATTTATCGTTATTATTCGCCAGAATATGATAATCTATATGCTAATGCGTTGTGTTCTACAACTAGGGTATATGATGAACATGGTGGCTATTTGGGATTGGAGTATAATAGGTTGAAAAACTGGCAGTTATCTATTTTTGGTGATGTGTGGAAGGATGGCTATGAGACGATGGCTCAGGCGGATTTTATATCACCTAAAAACTACAAAATGCACATGCGTTTGCGTGCCAAAAGCAAGAATGAAATAGATACCTATTCTGCGCGATGGAATGCTGTCTGGGAATTGGGACAATGGAAACTGAAGACGCAGCTGGATGCAAATATGGTCTATGCGAAGGAGAGTTGGACTTACGGTGTTTCCCTATTTCAAGATATGGAGTATCAATTTATGCGTGTCCCTATTGTGTTACAACTGCGTGCTCAAGCCTTTGATGCGAGGGCCTGGAACAATAGAGTGTATATCTACGAGAATGATGTCTTGTATGCGTATGCTATACCTTTTGTTTATGGTCTAGGTGGTAGATTCTGGCTGAATGCTCGATATAAGATCAATGATATTTTTGCTGTATATCTGCGTGTGAGTGAAACGGTCTATCAAGAGGCATGGGCTATGGAACATAACAAGAAGAATACACGCACAGATGTCCATATGCTATTGAGAGTAAAATTGTAGTTTTTTTTGTTAATTTTATATAGGAAAAGCGATATAATAGGCATAATTTACGAAAAAAAGTGAAAAAAATGCTGTATTTTTTGGTGGTTTCAAAAAAAAGCAGTACCTTTGCACCCGATTTAAGAGGCGGGATAGCTCAGCTGGTTAGAGCGCATGATTCATAATCATGAGGTCCCCAGTTCAATCCTGGGTCCCGCTACAAAAAAGGATGACCAATTGGTCATCCTTTTTCTGTGTATATAGGGTGTTATTTTGTCTGCAACCATTGGTTGTAATCATCCAGCGAGAAATGTTTGCCCAGCAGGTAGAAGTTGCCCAGCGAGATGCACATAACTTGTATGTTGTCGTTGGCTATTTTAATGCTGAATTCTGGATTTTTCAATAGCATGTTGCGGTACCACTCAGCTTCATCCATTTTCTCAAAACCAGAGATAATAACAGCGCTTAGATTAGCATCGAAATTAGGCTGTTGGTTCAAATCAAAATCTTTAATCATGAATTGCGAGAAGTTGAAGAGGGCTACATCATAGAGCAATTGGTTGAGTTTTTGTTCATCTCGTTCTATGAGCAACAATACGACAGATGACACATTTCTATTCTCGTCAAAGCTGATTTCTATAGTATCTGTACTAGCTATTTGTGTCTCTTCTTCTCGTCTAGTTTGTAGGGATGAGACATCTCCAACTTGGCTTTCTGCACCTTGTCCCATCAATGCGAGCATGTCTTTAGCCATGACTGAGAGTTCGTTGTCAGGATATTGATGTACCATCTCTTGTAGTTGGACGATAAACGCGTCTTGTCCTTCGGTCTTGGCCACAGCAATGGCATTGAGGAACAAGAAACGAGGCATGAGTGGAGAGAGTGGGTAGTTCTCTAGTGCATATGCCTTGTTGGTTTTGACTACATCAAATTGATTTTGACTATAAGCATTATAGGTCTGTGTATAGAGCGAATCTTGTTCAGCTGCCATACGGCGCAATTGGTTGAAGTAGTCAGGTTGGCTGACAATACTTGCCTCATTGCTCTCTGGGAAAAGGCGCATTATATCTTGGCGATAC
This sequence comes from Paludibacteraceae bacterium, assembly GCA_045613525.1. Taxonomy (GTDB): domain Bacteria; phylum Bacteroidota; class Bacteroidia; order Bacteroidales; family Paludibacteraceae; genus Colicola. The sequence continues at coordinate 12,309 of JAZLBE010000032.1, read as the reverse complement.
TGTTCTGCCTGGGTTGTATTGTTGGTTTTGAGAGCAGTCAGGTATTGCATATAGTATAGTTCTACTAGCAATGGATGAGTTGGGAAACGCTGACAGAACTGTTGGAAGGTCTCGTCGCTAAGTTGTTGGTCACCCACACGATCGCGGTAGATATATACCATATTATATAGTGCATTAGCGATGAGTTCGTTGGACTGAGCTATGTCGGCCTCCGTCTTAGGGATTTGTTGTAGATAGTATTCTGGTTTATGAATATCTGTCTCGGTGGCTTGGCTAGGTGCATTTGTGGTAGAGGATACCATGCTAGAGTCGGCTTCTTGGATATCGCTTTCTTCGTCAAAACTCGTAGTGCTCATGGCTTTGCTCATACGTCTCCAGTTGTCTTCAAGAGGTCTATTACCCCATTGAGCTTGGAAGGATTGTTGCCCAGAGCGTAGGAGTTGTGGATTATAAAAATACCAATCGCGACTTTGTGCACCACCTCCAATCATGTTAGAAGTGTTCACACCGCGAGGCCCAGAACCGTTAGCTAGTTCGCGTGCAGCTTGTGCTTCTTTCTCGCGTGCTAGTTCTTCTTGGCGAATGAGTCGAGCAATAATAGAATCAACGACTACTTGTTGTTCTTTAGCAGATAATTTAGCCAGCGCCTGGAGTGAGTCTTGCAATTGTACAACAGAATACTCCACAACTAGTTCGTCCAAGGTCTCGGAGCGTTTAAGTATTCGGTTGTAGTTTTCGTTTTCGGCAGATAGGATGTTGGTGGCCTCTTTGTAACATGGACTAGCTGCGATATAGTTACGCTGTTGATAGTAGATATCGCCAGCAGTTATGAGTACATTGGCCTTAGCCATTCCATTGGTTGTGCTACTTTCAATAGCTTTGGTGTAATATTGCAGTGCTTGTGCGGTGTCTTCTTTAGATAAATATACATCGCCCATAGTGCCATATATTTGGTCTAGTAATTCCTTGTTCTTATCTAGTTTGGCCATCTTATCCAATAGTTTGATGGCTTCTTTGGTGGATGTTGCTAGTTCCGCTAAGCGCAGTCTAGCGTTGAAATCCATATCATTGGATGGTTGCATCTTAATAACTTTTTCATACGCACTTTTTGCTAGATTTCGTTCGCCTTGCAATTGGTACAACTGTCCCAAAACGAATTGGAAACGCGGACGATACATGGTCTTTGATTCGTCGGGTAGAGCTAATTTGACAAATGGTATAGCTTCTTTGTACTGTTTGGTTTTGATCATGATATCCGCACTAACAGCAGCATAGAGTGATGCATGCTTGCGGCTCAGATTGTCAACTTGTACTTTGCGTAAGACATCCTCTGCCTCGTATAACCATCCCATCTCGGCATATGCTCGTGCAATCCATAATTGGCATTGTGACACCATGTCTAGGTCATAGGCATAGTGACGGCTGATGTAGTTGAACGTGCTAACACTACTCAAGAAATCTCCCTTGTGGAACTCTGCTTTGGCTAGCATAATCCATGCGTTACCCATTTGGTTGTTAAACTCTTCTTGTTCTAGCCATGCCGCATATTTAGGATTATTACGTTTCTTGTCGTAGTCTATTTTGGGTCTTGCTTTGATGCTATGCAGTTTGATACACTTGCGGCATTTCTCAATGGTTCGATCCATGTGAGAAGTAGCAGCTTGAGCTGCATCATGGTTGGATACTGGGTATAGATGTAGGATGGTAGAATAGTCATCCTTGTTAGCTTCCATGATGGCTTCTTCACCCTCTAAGAAAGAGATAGCACCGTTGTGATAGATGTTATATTTGGTTTTCATTTGATGAAAACTGCGAGAGAGACGCGTGTTCTTTTGGGTAGAACAAGCGAGCAGTCCGTTCATCAAGATGAGCAGTATTACATAATTACGAATCTTCATATGTAATGTGTTATTTGGTTTCTAATCCTTTGATATGACTAGGAGCGGCTATAAACTCTTTCAGGTAGAATGGTTCATAGTATGCTAGCTGTTTGATATCTTGTTGCTTATCAATGTGCTGCTCGGCTAACATGCCCATATATTTTGCTTGTGGCAGGATATCGTCAATGAAATGGGCATTTTCGTTTTGAAGAACTGTCTTACACTTATCTGCACCGTTGCCAAAAAAATAGATAGGACTATTGGCAAGGGTAGAAGCAAAAGCATCTTGGTCGATGATTTTAGCTTCAATATCGGTAGTACGTTCTGCTCCTTGTGTATAGAAGGCTGTATATACTTCCATGCGTCGTGCATCCATCAGTGGACATAGGATTGCATCTTCTGCAAGCACTTGTCTTGTGCTGTGCAAGTGTGCTATGGCTGCGGCTGCAATAACCTGCAAGGTATCAACAGGAATCAGTGGTATGTTTAGAGCATAGCATATACCTTTTGCTAGGCTAGCTCCAATACGCAAACCAGTGTAGCTACCTGGTCCTTGTGACAGGGCAACCGCGTCTAGTGTCCATCCTTTCTCTTGGGCTTCCGACATGAGCGATTGGACAAATAGTGGCAGTTCGCTAGCGTGATTAGCGCCTGTGAGATTATCTTTATGAGCCACCGACTGTCCATTCACACAAATGGCAGCTGAACAGCAGTTAGTGGATGTTTCGATACAAAGTAATGTCATGCTAGTTTATGAATTTATAAATTTGAATTTTCGCATATCTCTGTTGATGACTATGGCCGCTGTTATTACTGATAGACTATCGCTGATAGGCCAACTCCACCATACACCCCATATAGGCGCAATACCCATCGACTCAAACCACAATGGCAAGCATATGATCATAGGTATAAGGAATAATACTTGGCGCGTTAAACTGAGGAATATAGCCTTAGGTGCCATACCTACTGATGTGTAGAAGTTACCCGTTATCATTGGGAATCCTATGGCGAACATTACGCCTAACATGATTCGAGCAGGAGCAATGGACTGAGATATGAGTGTCGCATCATGGGTGAAGAGACGAATAAATCCTTCTGGCCATATTTGGCCAAAGAGGAAGAGAACACTCATTACGCAAGTTGCACAATAGACTGATAACTTGTAGGCTCGCAACATGCGTTGATATAGATTGGCACCGTAGTTGTATCCTACAATAGGTTGCATGCCTTGTTGGATACCCATGACAATCATGACGAAGAAGAATATGAATCGATTGGTTATACCGAAAGTAGCAATAGACAAGTCATCTCCATATCGTTGAAGTTGATTATTGAGGATGATTACCACGAAACACGCAGCCATATGCATGAGGAAAGGTGCTGCACCAATACCTAGTGCACGCATCGTGATGTCTCGTTTAAGTCTCCATATGCCTCGATGGAAATGGATCACTTCCTTAGGATTAAGGAAGATGATCAATTCTACAATAACAGAAACCAACTGCGAAATGATAGTGGCTAATGCGGCTCCACGTACACCCATGTCTAGGACAAAGATGAAGATTGGATCAAGAATAACATTTAGAGCTACGGCCAAAATGGTCGCGTACATAGAAATACGAGGGTGACCAATTGATCGCAGCATACTATTGAGTCCATAGTAGATATGCGTTAGGATATTACCTATCAAAATAATCTCCATGTACTCACGAGCATAAGTAATGGTAACATCGCTTGCGCCGAATGCATATAGGATAGGGTCGAGCCAGAACAAACCGACAACCATGATTATTGCACCAAGGAGTACATTTAGAATAACGACATTAGCTAGTACGTCGTTGGCTGAACGATAGTCTTTTTCACCCAATTTGATTGCTACCAGCGAACTAGCTCCTACGCCTACCAATGTACCAAAAGCTGCGCAGATGTCCATGAATGGTTTGGCTACGGTCAGACCAGATAGCGCCATAGCACCCACACCATGGCCAATAAAAATAGAATCCACCATGTTGTATAGAGACATGGCAGTCATGGCTATGATGCCAGGGGTAGCATATTTGAATAGTAGGCTACGAATCGATGCTGTTCCGAGTTCAGTTATCTTAGGTGTTGACATATATCTTCAAACATTTGTGTTGCTGGATGTCCATCTTGCAAGGCAATAGGTGTACCTTGGTCACCACCCTCACGGATAGATTGTACTAGTGGCACTTGTCCAAGCAATGGAATATTCAGTTCTTCTGCCAGTTGTTTTCCTCCATCTTTGCCAAAAATGTAATATCGATTCTCAGGCAGTTCAGCAGGAGTGAACCATGCCATGTTTTCCACAAGACCAAGTACAGGCACATTGATCTTCTCATTGCAGAACATGTCTACACCCTTGCGCGCATCCACCAAGGCCACGGGTTGAGGGGTAGTAACCACAATAGCTCCCGTTAGTTTGAGATGTTGTACGAGGGTCAAGTGAATATCGCTAGTGCCAGGAGGCAGGTCGATGAGAAAATAGTCTAGTTCGCCCCAATTAGCATCTTGAATGAGTTGTTTAATAGCATTGCTCGCCATACTGCCTCGCCATACAACAGCTTGCTGCGGATCTACGAAATATCCAATAGATAGCATTTTGACGCCATATTGCTCAATAGGCTCAATTAGGTTGCGACCATTAACAGGTGTTGAAATAGGTCGACACCCCTCGGTATGGAACATCTTAGGAACAGATGGTCCATGTATGTCAGCATCTAATAAACCTACGCGATAACCCATTTTGGCTAGTGTGATAGCTATATTTGCAGCTACTGTAGATTTACCTACACCTCCTTTGCCTGAGTGAATAGCTATGGCATGATGTGCTTGTAGGGATGGCATCTCATCCGATTTCGATGGAGTATTTTGCTTGCGAAATTTCATGTGAACATGCACGGCTGCATTCTCGTTCACATAGGTGTGAATAGCTGTTTCAGCAGCTTTGACTACAGACTTGCGAAATGGATCGTTATCTTTCTCAAAGATGATAGAGAAGGACACTTCCATACCAGAAATGCGTAAGTCATCTTCTAGCATCCCGCTTTCTATGAGGTTCTTGCCAGTGCCTGGATAGCGCACATGTTGTAGTGCATCAATTATTTGTTGAGGATACATAGTTTCTTCCGTATGAGCGATAAGTATCTTTTTCTATTTCTATTTCAGGTTCTATCAAGGTTAATACAGCAGGGAGCTTCCATGCGATATACTTGATAGTTAGACCGCGATCTAACCATTGTTTTTCGTAGTGTGTTTGAAGGCAACGAGCTTCCTCTATCTTTACACTTGGCTCTGCTTCGTAGAGATTATTCGTATTAACAACGATTGGGTAATTGTTCTCTTTTACCATCGCGTCGGTATACGCGTATAGGAAAGGACTATCAGTCTTAAGATGAATCAGTCCTTCTGGACGTAAGACTTGGCGATAGCGTTCCATAAAATATGTTGATGTCAATCGCTTGGTGGCTTTTTTCATTTGAGGATCAGGGAAGGTGATCCATATCTCATCTACTTCGTCCGATGCAAAGAAGTGGCACAACATTTCTATGTTTGTACGAAGGAATGCTACATTGGTCATGCCTGCCAACTCTGCTTGTTTGGCGCCTGCCCACATGCGAGCACCCTTGATGTCAATACCGATGTAGTTTTTGTTAGGGTCGCGTTCCGCAAGTCCTACTGTATATTCGCCGCGTCCGCAACCAAGCTCCAAAACAATCGGATTGTTATTCTTGAAGTATAATTCACGCCAATGACCAGCCATAGCGGTTATCTCGCTATTCTCCACCATCTCTCGTGCTCCGCATTGAAACACGTTGTGGAAGGTCTCCATTTCTGCAAATTTCTTTAGTTTATTCTTTCCCATTGTTGATAATTTTTACGCCTACTTCTTTTATTCCACTTAAAGTATCGCTACGCATACCTTGTTGAATAGAGATACTATATTCTCCTGTTTGATCAAAATGATAATGCTCTTCAAACAGCAATGGCAGTTCGTGGATAGTTAGTCCGCCGCCGAGCCATTCACCACGATCATTAGCCAAATAGCATTCAATGGTATCGGTATCTATCACTACCGAGTCCTTGCTGATTTGGATAAATAACCACAGGTTTTGATAGCTATATGCATCCGTATGTCGTAATGTCATCTGCAATTGATAATCGGCAGTAGTATCATTGATGCATGGAGCAAAGCACAAAGCAGAATCAGCTTCCCAACCATGAGATGGAATGGACCCAAATTTACTGTACACTACGTCACCTTGACACGCTACGAGCAACAGACTACTGAGGATTAGAAGGAGATTTTTTTTCATTATTGCGTGGGTGGTTATGGTGTTTTTTATCGTTGTTACGACCACTTCGGTGGTTTCCTCCATGGTTGTTTTTGTTCTTTTTCTTGTCAAAACGAGTTAGATCATCTTGTCCAACTACATTCTGATAGTCTATATCGACTACTGGCATCGCAGACTGTTTGCCTCCTAGTGTCATAGGTTTTTCCCCTCTGCGGTTCATCTCTATGATCTCACGTGCTCTACTAGCTGTGATGGTTTCTAGGTTAGTAGGGTGATGGGAATCTGTTGAGTAGGTTACCTCGCTCTTCAATGGGTCAGTAGAGAATAGATAGTATGTCGCATCTTTGGTTTCTAGACTCACATTGCGTGGAGGCATTTTCTTGGTTGCTTCTTCATATATTGGCATCTCATAGTTTAGACAACATTTGAGTTTAGCACACTGTCCTGCTAGTTTTTGAGGATTTAGTGACAAGTTTTGTATGCGTGCAGTATTTGTGCCAACGGATGTGAATTGGGTCATCCATGTCGAGCAACATAACTCTCTACCGCATGGTCCAGTACCTCCAATACGACCAGCCTCTTGGCGAGCACCAATCTGTTTCATCTCAATACGAATACGGAATGTCTCTGCATACACTTTGATGAGTTGGCGAAAATCCACGCGTCCTTCTGCAATATAGTAGAAGATGGCTTTCGTTCCATCACCTTGATACTCCACATCACCAATCTTCATTTCCAAACCGAGTGATTTTGCCAATTGACGAGCTTTAATCATCGTATCTTGCTCCTTGGCATGTGCTTCTGTGGCACGTTGTTGATCGTTCTCGGTCGCAATACGCATGATGTTACGAATCTCATAACGCTCTAGGTTGATATTACTTTTCTTTATTTGTACAGGTACTAATTTGCCAGTGAGGGTTACCTCACCCATATCATAACCAGGATTGGCTTCCACAATAACTACTACACCTTTCTCTAATGGCAGGTTATTTATATTGTGAAAATATCCTTTACGAGTATTCTTAAACTGAACCTCTACTAAATCTGTATCATCGCCCGCACTAGGTATATCGCTCATCCAGTCTACGACTGGTAGCATATGATGAGAGTTTCGTTTGCACGATTTCTCCGATATTTGGCACGAGCCGTTATTGATCACAAAATCTTCTTTCATATATATGTTGGGGTCTTTATCTTTTTGTTTTTAACTATCGTTTTACCATTACAATCATCTGCAAGCATAGATCAAAGAAGATTATCTTTGCATTGCCATTTTGTGCTATTTGGTGTTCTGCTTTACCGAGTTCTTCAATCATTTTTTCAACATTGCCCTCGTGGATGAATGGAGCAAACTTGCTGGAAAACTCTCGTTCTGCCTGAGTCTGATAGTTCATCTCTGAACAGTGGAAATTATAGATGTAATTTTCGCGTATTTGTCGTTGGGCATATTGTAGGAATGCTTTTTGCTTTTCTCTACCTTCTTTTGCATCTGCCATAGCAAGACTCCACTTTCTCAATTCTAGCAACGCAGCATAATCCTTCTTTTGTCCCACTAACCATGCGTTTCGCATCAGTGCTACAAATTCGTTGAAGTGTTTTTGATTATCTTCGCTTTCTTTAGCCAGTTTACTAGCTGCTAGATAGCTACCATTAGCTATATGCGCCAAGTCTGCTGCCATCTGATTGTCAGTGACACAATTGTTGGTTAGAAGGGCTTGCTGAATGGTCGCTGCTGGCAGTCTTGGCACACGAATCTCTTGCGTACGAGACAAAATAGTGGCCAACAACTGATCAGGGTGTTCGCTTATCAATAAAAACAGAGTTTTTTGTGGTGGCTCCTCAAGCAGTTTGAGTAGTTTGTTGGCACAACTCACATTCATCTTCTCAGCTTGCCAAATAATCATTACCTTGTAACCATCACCAAAACTTTTCAACGACAGTTTGCGTAGGATCTCTCCGCTCTCTTTCTCGTATATAGTTGCTTGTTTGGTCTCAATACCCATCTGTTTGTACCAGTCATCAAGGTCAAAGTATGGACGATCTAACACCATTTCTCTAAATTTGTTTACAAAATCGTCGCACACATCACCCGTATCACTCTTGACAATAGGAAAGGCAAAGTGCAAATCAGGATGTTGCAATTTCTGATACTGCAAACAGGTAGGACATTGGCCACATGAGTCCTCTGCTGTGCGATGCGGACAATTGATGTATTGTGCATATGCCAACGCCAGTGCGAGCTTGCCAACACCTACTTCGCCAGTCAACAATTGCGCATGAGCTATGCGTCCGTCTCTAACCGACTGACGTAGCTGACTTTTAATCTCTTCTTGTCCTATTATCTCACGAAAAAGCATACTTATACATTTTAGCCTGCAAAGGTACAAAAAAAAATGCACATTTGCAAGAAAACATCTCATTTTCTCAAAAATGATAGATTCTAATCTATCTCCTGTGCTATACAGCTTACTTTTTGATAGGTCTTTAACCCGCTTCTTGCCCTTTGGTTTCATCGAGACCTCATCGGAACCTTGTCGTGCTTTTTATGGGTTAGTATCTGGCTTTTTGTGACACTTCTTGAATGGATTTATTCACAAAATAGAGTACTCAACACCTCATTTTAACTAGAAAAATCACCAAAAATTTGGTAGTATAAAAAAAAAGCAGTACCTTTGCACGCTTTTTCGTGAAAAAGGCATACCATTAATTATTAACCCGGACATGTAACTCGTGTAGTTATAGTCCACAAATGACAAAACAAATGGCAACAAAAATTCGTTTGGCTCGTCACGGTCACAAAGACTATGCTTACTACCACATCGTAGTAGCTGACAGCCGTTCACCACGTGATGGTAAAATTATTGAGCGTATCGGTTCTTACAACCCAAACAACAACCCTGCTAAGGTAGATCTTAAGTTTGATCGCGCTTTGTACTGGGTTAACGTAGGTGCTCAACCTACTGACACTGTTCGCAACATTCTCTCTGGTGAGGGTGTTATGCTTATGAAGCACTTGAACGGTGGTGTTGCTAAGGGCGCTTTCTCTGCTGAGGAGGCACAAAAGCGTTTTGATGCTTGGAAAGCACAAAAGGATGCTAAGAACGGTAACATCGTTAAGGCTGAGGCTGACAAGAAAGCAGCTGTAGCTAAGGCATTGTTTGCTCAAGAGGTAGAAGTTAACAAGGCTAAGGCTGCTGCCGTAGCTAAGAAACGCCAAGAGGCTATTGATGCTCTCGCTGCTGCTGCAGTTGAGGCTGCTCAAGAGGCTGCTACTGCTGAGGCAGAGGTTGCTGCAGAGTAATCCTAAGGCTCGAAAGCTTACAGAAAAGAGTTCAAAACACAGTTTGGGCTCTTTTTTTTTGCGTATATTCAAAAAAAATACTAACTTTGCACCCAGATATGGACTTTTATCTCTGTTATGCTTAACGTATCCATCGTATTATACCATCCCAATTGGAAGCAAGTGGAGGATTTAACTTCCACTCTTTTGCAGGCTAAATCGGTGAATAAAGTCTATTGGATAGACAACTCATCGATCGCTTCCACTATGCAGACCTTGCAATCAGAAAAGATTGTATATCAGCATAATGCAACCAATCTTGGATATGGAGCTGCGCATAATATTGCAATCAGAGAGTCTATATATGATGATATACCATTTCATCTTGTTATCAATCCAGATATCCTTCTTCAATCGGAAGACTTGGACAAGATGGTTGATTTTATTAGTCAGAATCCACTAGTTGGTAGTTTGATGCCTAAGGTTATTTATCCTTCTGGCCAATTGCAATATCTCTGCAAGCTGCTGCCAACACCATTTGATGTGTTCGCTAGAAGATTCCTTCCTAGCTCCTGGACGAGAAAACGTAACGAAAAGTATGAAATGCGCTCTTCTGGATATGACAAGATGATGAATGTGCCATATCTTAGTGGATGCTTTATGCTTCTAAGAACAAAAGCAGTTTTCAAGGCGCGACTATTTGATGAAAGATTCTTTATGTATCCTGAAGATATGGATCTTACTAGACGCATACATAGAGAGTATCTTACAGTCTATTTTCCAGATGTAACCATTGTTCATAATCATGCCAAACAATCGTATAAATCATTGAAAATGTTATTTATACATATTGTAAATATGTGTAAATATTTCAATAAGTGGGGCTGGTTCCGTGATGCTGAACGCAAGATTTTCAACGAAGCAGCTATCCGCGAATATCTCTAAGATTGTCCATTTACATTATCAAATTATTTAGGAGGAGATTTGATTTTTTTTGGGAGTATGGTGGAACTATACGACCCAATGGAGGTATTTAGAGTTACCCCAAAGAATAGAACTATATCAACAACACAAAAAGGGCTACCAAAAAAAGGCAGCCCCACTATATTGTGGTTTTTACAATAATTGCTTAGAGAGCGTTGGTGTGCAAAGCCAAACTTGATTTCAAGTTAGCAGCTTTGTTGCGGTGAATGATGTTACGCTTAGCCAATTTGTCCAACATTGAACTTACCTTTGGCAACAATTGCTCAGCAGCAGCTTTGTCAGTAGTTGCGCGCAAAGCACGAACTGCATTGCGAGTAGTCTTTGCATAGTAGTGGTTGTGGGCTTTACGAGTAGCCGTTTGGCGAATACGCTTCAAAGATGATTTATGATTTGCCATCTTAATAATTAATCTTAATTAATGTTACTATATTTATGTTATCTTGTAGTGCCACGGGGAATCGAACCCCGCTTTAGAGAATGAAAATCTCTTGTCCTAACCGATAGACGATGGCACCATTCCTGCTCGTATAAGCGGAAATCGGCTGCAAAGGTACTACCTTTTTTTGAATTGTGCAAATATTTTTCAAGAAAAAGCATATTTTTTACAAAAAAATTGCATATTTCGTAATATTTTACTACCTTTGTACCCGAAAAATGATTAGAACGCAATGAAAATTAGAATTTTACTTATTTTAATCTGTGCATCTGCATTTAGCGTAATATTGCCTGCACAAGAGCAAAAAAACACATTACCAGACCTCTATACAGCAGAGCAAAACTTCTTTGATCCTACTCGCAAGGATGAGGTAAAAGAAGAGTACAAATTCTCTGCTCCTTGGAGATTAGAGGTCGGTTATGCACAATTAGAGCATCGCACACAAGACACTACAGCTGTCTTTATGCATGGTCTAAGACTCGGTGCTACTGTTGACTTCATGCTACCTCATCGTTTTTCTATCCAAACGGGTGCACTCTTCACTTTTACATATGGACTTAACAAGCAACATTGGGGGGGTATTTTAGAGGAGGATGCGCAGGTTAATCTTCTAAAACATAATCTTCTACAGTTGCAATTGACTATCCCTGTTCGCGCGTATTATAATATTAAGGTGAAAAAGCAGTTTAATATTTTCTTTTACGCTGGACCACAACTCAATATTGGTTTGACCCACTATGATCTCCTTAAAACGGATGTGGCACCAAGCGTACAGGATTGGTTGGATCAACTAGGTATTGCTACCACTCCTTCTGAAAGATACTTGAATGACGAATTATACCGAACTAATCTGCAATTTGGACTTGGTGCAGGTATGGAATGGGATAGATATCGATTCCAAGCAGGATATGATTTCGGATTAAATAATATCTATAAAACCCCATTGATTTCGACCGATAAAATGCACGAGTGGGGTTGGATGGCGACATTCTCTTACCAACTATAAATATCGGAGTCCCCGAAAATCTGCCGATTTTTGGGGAGAACAAGAACGACAGCAACCCTAACGAACAAAGTGAGTTCTTTCTGGCGAGTCCGTTCTGACGAAGCATAATACACCTCGGGTACAAGCCGAGTACCTGATGGATATTAGCTAAATATATTATTAACTACAGGGGTGCCTCTCACGGCTGAGATTATACCCTTTGAACCTGGGCAGGTAATGCTGCTAAGGAAGTATGAAACAATTCTCTTTCATTCTATCCGCCTTGTTGGCGGTAGGTGTCATTGCATATGCGCAAACAGACACCATTTCCCTCACCCAACACTTGGATGAGGTCGTTGTTAACGCGCCTATCGCGCAAGTCACTAACTCTCAGACCACTGTTTCTCACGATCTTCTCAATCGGGATA
>JAZLBE010000031.1:0-10317 GCA_045613525.1 Paludibacteraceae bacterium | reverse complement strand
CAGAACGAGAGCGATAGTCTCGCCCTTATCTTCTTTGAGCGAGCTAACCATGCCTTCCAAACTTGCGGCAAGGATTGGTACTACGCCTATACATTGCTAGATGTCAGCGAGTTTAATACCAACTTACACTATTTTGCCAAGGCAGACAGTGTACTGAAGATAGCTGAGTCCTATGCTTTGGACGACGCATATGTGGCACGAACGCTAGAGACAAGAGGACTATACTATTATGCTTTGCAGGAGTATGATTCTGCGCTTGTGTATTTCAAAAGAGGCTTAGATTATTGGACATATGATGAGGATAAGGTCTATACCTACATGAAAATGATGCAGGTGTGCATGGATATGGATGACTTATCGCAAGCCGTTATATATGCCCAATTCATCGTGGATCATTCCGATAGTCCTACTTATCTCATCAATGCTTATTATCCGCTGATGTTGCACGCCCGTGCACAAAACAATACAGAATTATTAGGAAAATGCGCGCACGCGCGTGCGGATGCGCAAAGTGCCTTGCGTACGGATTTAGGGGGCTATGTGGAAGCCCTAAAATCTCTGCGCGAATATGTTGATAATCCTTATCCTTTGCGTTGGGTTGGCATACTGGTGGGGTGCGTTGGAGTAGGTTGCATATTGCTGATTATTAGTGTGTTGATTTATCGTAAGCGTACTGCAAAACTATTGCAAGTGGCGCGTCAAAAGATTGAGGAGAAAGAGAATGCTTATACTGAAGAGAAACGCGTATACGATTTCAATACAGCATTGGCAGATATTCGTGCCAAGTATTCTCATCCGCGCAAACAGTGGAATGACTACAACGAATTGCGCAAAGATCTGAATACCCTGCTCTATGATTGGCTTAGGAAATTGGAGACTTTGGGATTATCCAATAGAGAGAATGTCTTCTGTGTCTATATGATAGTTTATCCTTATGCCTCCTTAGATGAATTGGCCGATTGGATGCATTATTCGCCCACGGGTATTAGCACGTTCAAACGCCGTATCGCACAGAAACTAGGAATATCCACAAGGGATTTATACGATTTCTTGCATAACACCCTCGTGAAAGCAGAAAAATAAAACTGTACATTTCACTGTATAACCGACAGAATATTAGATATATACATTTTTGAGATTGCTACAATTGCTTCGTGCTATTGCACCATTGACAAATTGGCTGTAATTTTGCACCGAAATAAAAAACCGCATAGAGTATCACTACCCTAATTCACCTCTATCAACTACGGTTTATATACGGTAGATACACGGTAGATAAACGGTACATTAGTATAGGAATACCGTATGAAACAATTTGTACAACCGAAATGTATAACAAATAAAAAAAATAAGAATCATGAAAAAGACTTTTCTTTTTGGTGTTGTAATTTTCTGTATACTGAATATGTATGCGGAAGAGTTCGAAGTTAATGGTATTTATTACAATACAATTGACGAATATAGCGTAGAAGTTGTTTCTCACAGAGTCAATGTTGGAGGTAGACCACCAAAGTATGAAAATTACGGGGGCTTAATTACGGCGGATTTACCTTCTTCGGTAACACACAACAGTGTGGAATACAGTGTAGTTGCTATCGGTGAAAATGCGTTTAATGGATGTACGACACTGACAACCATTCATATCCCTAATAGTATAACGGGGATTGGAAGTGGTGCATTCGATGGCTGCACTGCATTAACATCTGTGGTGTGGAATGCAAAGAGATGTACTGATTTTACCTATTCATCTTCACCATTCCATAAAATTCGTTCTCAGATTACGTCTTTCGTATTTGGCAATGAGGTAGAGTATATACCTGCGTATATATGTTATACAATGGATAACCTAAAGTCTATAACCATTCCCAATAGTGTGACGAGTGTTGGAATTGCGGCGTTCGCTAGTTGCTCCGCGTTTACGTCTGTAACTATTCCTAATAGTGTAACGAGCATTGGTGCTAGTGCATTCAATGGTTGCACCTCTTTGACTTCTATAACTATTCCTAACAGTGTAACGAATGTAGGAGATGCTGCCTTTTCGAAGTGTACATCGTTAACTACGATCACTTTGCCTGATGGAGTGTTGAGTGTCAATGATTGGACCTTTTCGGGATGTACTCAACTCACATCCGTTAAAATGGGGGAAAATGTCACGAGCATTGGTCAGTTTGCTTTTGAAAACTGTCAATCGCTATCCGTAATTACGATTCCCGATAAGGTGCAAACTATAGGTACATATGCTTTTACGAAATGCACATCTCTGACAAGTATAACTATTCCTGAAAATGTAACAAGTATAAACTGGAATATCCTATCCTATTGCAATGCACTAAGCTCTATTATTGTTTCTGAACAAAATACCACTTTTGATAGTCGCGATAATTGTAATGCTATTATTGAAACTGCAACTAACACGATCATTGCAACATGTACTCAATCCACAATACCAACTACTGTTACATCTATTGGTGATTGCGCCTTTTATGGTCGTGCTGACCTTACTCACATTACCATTCCAGACCAAATAACCACGATTGGTATTGCTGCATTTCGAGATTGTAAATCATTAGAATCGGTTGTAACAGGTGATAATTTAAAAATAATAGATGAGAGCGCCTTTCTAAGTTGCACTGCTATGACGTCGTTCTCTATCGGGAAAGGCATAGAAAGTATCATGCGGTCGGCTTTTATGGATTGTGGTAAATTGGAAACATTTATATGTAATGCTGTTACTCCACCTGCCACTCAATGGAGTACATTTGAAGTCTCGCCTACTGCCGTATTATATGTCCCCGCAGAATCTGTAGATTTGTATAAAAATGATAACGAGTGGAATGATTTCTACAAAATTTTGCCATTAAACCATTCTTACAAATCCCAATGGTGCGACAAGTGGAATACTCTTTATTATAATCAAAATAAAACTCCTGTGGCACAAACATGGCAATACACTCTTGGACAAGATACAATTATCGAAGGTAAAACTTATACAATCGTCAACCGCC
Source organism: Paludibacteraceae bacterium (assembly GCA_045613525.1). Taxonomy (GTDB): domain Bacteria; phylum Bacteroidota; class Bacteroidia; order Bacteroidales; family Paludibacteraceae; genus Colicola. The sequence goes on along the minus strand of JAZLBE010000031.1, from coordinate 7,312 downwards.
ATTGGACCATTGACCCAGAGAATACCGAAGAATATGTGGCATCTGTGCGATTTACCAACAATGATAAAGTATTTGTGTTTTATGATAATACAGAGTATCTATTGTACGACTTTAATGTACAAAGAGATGATAGTGTAGAAGTGTTTGCTGGTATTAATGATTATGAGTACGCGAAAACGTATAAGGGAAGAGTATATGATATTTCTTACTCAGAAAATGGAGCTAAAATATGTAAAATAAGTGTACCAGACAGTACATATGAGAATGACTATGGATATGGAGGCACCTATTATAGTGTAACATGGATCGAAGGTATAGGAAATGCCCGTATGGGATTGTTAATGGGGAATGCTACTGACGCTGAAAATGAATATATTTATAATCTCCAATGTGCCTATAAGGGAGATGAGTTAATGCATGAAACAGACCATTATTGGTTTAATATATATGGTTGTGAATACAATAGTAAAACATATGAGCCACGATTCTTTGAGACTTTACAACGTACAGAGGTATCTGAACATACGACAGGAGTAGATACGACTTATCTGGTAACATGTGATAAATTTGTAGGCAGAGTCATATGGGATGTATTGTATTGGTATGATTATGATGCTGGATATTTCTTTCGCGAAACGAAAGATCAAATCATATTATCTTTTCCATACGGAGGAGGGGAAGAATGTGTACTATATGATTTTAGTTTAGAAGTTGGAGACACGCTGCCCGTTATGCAGTATGATGAAAAGACAAGAGGTGAAATGTTCCGTGTAGTAGATGTATCAATGGTTACTCTATTGGATGGAAAAGAATATAAAAAATGGACCTTGGCTTGTGGTTATGAATATATAGAAAAAATCGGAGCTATCAATGGCAAAGGATTAGGCAACTATGTCGCATTTGGACCAAATGCAGATGCAGCAACATATCTTGGTTCACCTCTCGTCTGCGCAAGCCGAAACGGCAAAATCCTCTACCAGATGGATGCTACCGAAATGGAACGCCTTGGTGCAGAGTGCCTATGTGATTATAATAGTGGTCCTAAAAAAGACAATGCCAAAGAAGGTAAGATTGGAGGCAGACCAACGCCTACTCAATGGAATATGTTAGAAGTAGAAACCAAAGAGATGGACGCTACCCCAACTATCCTGCGTGCAGAGACCTTTAGTTACACCTTAGAGAATGACTCCATCGTTACAAAGGGGAAGACATACTACCAACTTGCACGCCAATCTACCAAAGATACGGCTATCACCAAGTCTTTTGTGGGCGCATTGCATTTCGGCGAAGATGAAGACAACCGCGTGTACTTCCTCCGTGACGGAGTAGAGTATGTCCTCTATGACTTCACAGCGGAGCCTGGCGACACCATCGAAATCTTTGCGGGTATCAATAACTACCCTCAAGAAACCACCTACACCCATGTCGTGACCGGTAAAGACACCCTAGAGAATGGTGCATGTCGCATGATGCTGGAAGTACTCTTCCCAGAGGAAACCGCCTCTATAGAAAATGCACAAAAAGTATGGTTAGCGGGTCTCGGCTCTATCGACGGTATTGTGCACAACGCAGCCACAAGAGCAACCAAAGCACGCAGCAGCGAAACACAAACTTCCGTTATGCTCTGCGCTTGGCGCGATGACAATTGTCTCTACACGACTGACCACCCAGATTACGATACGTATGGTTGTGTATATAACCAAGATCCAACAGCGGTGGAGGATGTTGAAACACTAGGAACTCAATACCAGAAAATACTCCGTGACGGACACCTATATATCCTGCGCGATGGCAAGATATACGATGTTTTAGGGACACCACTGAACTGATTACTAACAACAAAAAATGAGGACCTTCAAGTCCTCATTTTTTTATGCTATTCTGTAATAGTTCTTTATCCCACACTACCTTCTAGACTGACTTGTAATAGTTTTTGGGCTTCTACGGCAAACTCCATTGGCAGTTTGTCCATAACCTCTTTGGCATAGCCATTGACGATCAATCCCACAGCGTCCTCTACACCAATGCCACGTTGCTGGCAGTAGAAGAGTTGGTCCTCGCTAATCTTGCTGGTAGTAGCCTCGTGCTCAATGATAGCCGTAGGGTTTTGGATACGCATAGTAGGGAAAGTATGAGCTCCGCACTTATCACCTAGCAACAAACTATCGCATTGGCTGTAATTACGCACATTCTCCGCATTAGGCATCACACGCACAAGACCACGGTAAGCATTCTGACTCTTGCCCGCAGATATACCTTTACTAATAATACGCGAGCGCGTGTTCTTGCCGATATGAATCATCTTGGTGCCCGTGTCGGCTTGTTGGTAGTTGTTGGTTACGGCCACGGAGTAGAACTCTGCGCTAGAGTTGTCGCCCTTCAAAATACAACTTGGGTACTTCCAAGTGATAGCCGAACCAGTCTCTACTTGTGTCCAACTTAGGCGTGCATTCTCGTGGGTGATACCACGCTTGGTAACAAAATTGTAGATACCACCCTTGCCATCCTTATCGCCTGGATACCAGTTCTGTACGGTAGAGTACTTCACTTCTGCATCCTTGTGTACAACGATCTCTACGATAGCTGCGTGGAGTTGGTTCTCGTCGCGCATAGGAGCAGTACAACCCTCTAGGTAACTGAGATAAGCTCCCTCGTCGGCAACTAGTAAAGTGCGTTCGAACTGACCTGTATTGCCCGCATTGATACGGAAATAGGTGCTAAGCTCCATAGGACAACGAACACCCTTTGGAATATAGACGAACGAACCATCAGAGAAGACAGCAGAGTTGAGTGCTGCATAGAAATTGTCGTTAGCAGGAACAACCGATCCAAGGTACTTTTGTACGAGTTCAGGGTACTCGCGTACAGCCTCAGAGATAGAGCAGAATATAATACCTTTCTCGGCAAGGGTCTCGCGGAAAGTAGTTTTGACAGACACAGAGTCCATCACTGCATCCACCGCCATATTACCTGCCAAAGCAGCACGCTCTTCAAGCGGTATACCGAGCTTGTCAAAGGTTTTCATTAGCTCAGGATCAATCTCCTTTTGCTCGTTGTCGGTATGTGTTTTAGGAGCAGCATAGTAGGATAGGGCTTGAAAATCTATCTCTGGTATATTGAGGTGCGCCCAATTAGGGTGCTCCATCGTGAGCCATTTGCGGTATGCTTTGAGGCGGAACTCAAGGAGCCATTCTGGCTCGCCTTTCTTGGCAGAGATAAGGCGTACGACATCTTCATTGAGTCCCACAGGAATAATATCGGTCTCTACATCAGTAGTAAAACCGTACTTGTATTCTTGCTGCGTTATTTGTTCTAAATCTTGCACTACCTAGCCTTTAAACTCTAAACTGTAGCTCGCCCTGCGAGCGTCCTCTAAACTAAGAAGAGCCACTCTATTGAGCGGCTCTTCTCTGGAGGTACCTGGCGGATTCGAACCGCCGTCCCCGGTTTTGCAGACCGATCCCTAACCGCTCGGGCAAGGTACCATAATTTTGAAATCGGCTGCAAAGGTACTGCTTTTTTTTTAATCTGCCAAATAAAAAGTGATTTTTTTGCATATTTTTTGGGTTTATGGCAACGTAAGGGGGTAGAGTGTAGTGCGTAGAGTGATTTTGGAAAGGGGGAATTTAAGAGAAATATTTTGTAATTTCGCAAAAAAGCAGTACCTTTGCGGCATAAATAGAAAAGTTATGCAAAATCCAGAAATCGAAATCATGGCGCCTGTGGGTTGCTGGGAGAGTCTTGCGGCTGCTATAGAAGCAGGTGCAACCAGTGTGTATTTTGGTATTGAACACCTAAATATGCGTTCGCGCTCATCGGCTAACTTTACCACAGACGATCTTCATACAATAGTCAATCGCTGCAACGAGGTCGGTGTCAAAACGTATCTTACGCTCAACACTGTGATGTATCCAGAGGACATACCGCTGATGCGCGAGATAGTAGACAATGCTAAGGCAGCTAATGTCAGCGCCATCATTGCGTCAGATATTGCAGCCTTGCAGTATGCGTATAATTCGGGGGTAGAAGTGCACTTATCAACACAGCTGAATATATCCAATACCGAGGCACTGAAATTTTATGCCCAATATGCGGATGTGGTAGTTTTGGCACGTGAACTTAATATGGAGCAAGTTGCTAGCATCTACAAAGATATCTTAGAGCAAGATATACGTGGTCCAAAGGGTGAGTTGATTCGCATCGAGATGTTCTGTCATGGTGCGTTGTGTATGGCTGTGAGTGGCAAATGCTATCTTAGCCTTAATCATTTTGGAGCAAGCGCTAATCGTGGTGCGTGTATGCAGATTTGTCGCCGCGGATATATCGTCAAGGATAAAGAGAGTGAGTTAGAGCTAGAGGTGGATAATCAATATATTATGTCTCCAAAAGACTTGAAGACCATTCACTTCCTCAATAAAATGCTTGATGCGGGTGTGCGCGTACTGAAGATCGAAGGTCGTGCCCGCGGAGCAGAGTATGTGAAGACAGTAGTAGAGTGCTATAAGGAGGCAGTAGAATTGTGGTTGGAAGGCAATGGACAATGGGCTATTGGCGACGAAATTATCGAGGAGAGGATAGCTGGTTGGGATGCGCGTTTGGCACGTGTGTTCAATCGTGGCTTCTGGGATGGATACTATCAAGGACAGAAACTAGGCGAATGGACGCATAAGTATGGTTCGCGTGCAACAAGAAAAAAAGTCTTTGCTGGCAAGTGTACTAACTTCTTCAAGAATATCTCTGTGGCAGAGTTTTATTTGGAAGCCGTGCCTCAAATTCAAGAAGGTGATGAGTTGCTTATAACGGGCGAAACAACAGGTGCTTATGAAACTGTTGCGCACGATATGCATGACTTCAAAGGTAGACCACAAACGCAAATAGAGAAGGGTAATTATTTCGCTATAAAGACAGATAAAATCATTCGACGAGGCGATAGAATATTCTTGCTTAAAGTCAATGAAGAGTAATAAAAAAGACGTAGATGCGTTCTACGTCTTTTTTATGTTGTTAGTCTATAAAAGAGAATTAGGGATGTTGTGTCATCATTTCTTTTAGGGTAGGGATGTGGTAGTAGATACCAATTTTTTTGTTGTTTATTACACATGCATAAATGCCTACATCGCCTACTCTTGACCAAACACTCCAGTTTGTTCCAAGTTCTAACATAAGTAGGAATTGTGCGAAATATTGATCTTCAATGCCTACGTATTCGTCGTATTTGTATTTTACTTTGTTGAGGAAAGCATTGGCCTCTTTGTTGTTGTCAACTGTGCCAGTTGATATGATGACGCCAAATACATCATCGTGATATATGGCCACACCCTCTTTCATCAAACTATTCTCCCAGGCATGCTCCATTCCGAACTCATATGTGCCATTTTCCAAGTCTTGGTTATCCCAATCTGATTCATATAGGATGGTGTTCATTGTACTCATGTACTCATCTACCTCACCTACATTCATGTAGAAGAATGAACCGGCCTCTGCGTATTGGTCTAGGTCTATTTCTTCATCCTCTCCGTACCATGCGTCTGGTTCGCGCTCATCATATGGCTCTTCTAAGTTCTCTTGCTCTTCACTAACTGCTTCCTCTATCTCGTCAAATAACTCTGCCAATGCGACTCCCCAAGCCTCTATGCTATATACGACATAACCATATGTGTTGGCAGTAGTGTAGGCTATCAAACAAGCATCGCCTTGTGTTGTGCACCACAATTCCTCTACTTCGCCTACCTCCATTGCTGTCAATAATATATTTGGCAATATCTGCTCGTCGCTTTCGATATTACTATGTAAACCAATGACATACTCCATAAACTGATGGCCTATTTCACCTGTGTAAGTATTTGTCATGGCTACGCCTAGCAATGCATCGTTGTAGAAGTATGCTTTACCCGATGTAAAGTTGATATTTCCCCATTGGTAATTGCCATCAAACTGGATAGTCTCGTCTTCGTTGTCAATCTGTCTTCCAAAACGTCTGAGCGCATAAGTTCCATCGCTAAAACTGGTTTCTCCCAGTACCATTCCTAGCACCTGATCGTATGCAAATGGAGGTTCGGCATGAGTGTCTTCCTCCATCAGAGCTGCGATAGTTTCGTGGTCGAAAATACCTGTTAAGATGCTCTCTGAACTGATTACTGCATATGCTGTAAAATCGCGTTGGATGTACCATGAATCGGTGATTTCTTCAATGCCCATCTCTTGGATAAGTTCGTCTATAACAGCCTTATATTCAGGGGAATCCTCGCCATATTGACTGCGCATTCTATTGATGAATTCACTGCCTTCTTCTTCGTTGTCAGTGAACGTAAAATACATGCTAAGTACCAGGACGTCCTCGTGGAAAAGGAGAAGTCCATAGTTGACCATGATGCCTTCGTATGGGAAATCTAGTGCGAAGGTGATCATCTCGCTTTCTGCGGTTTCAATGGCTGCGTTATTAGCTACAAGAAGGTCATAAGCTTCTTGCATACTTGTTTTGCCGACTTCTAATTTTTGTCCAAAAAGAGCAACTGCCATTACTAATCCGAGGCAGAGTGTCAATACCTTTTTCATGATAAATTATTTTAAATTTTTGCAAAGGTACAAAATCTTTTGCATGCTCGCAAATCTTTTTGCAAAAACTTCTAAGTTTATGCCGTTAGATGCTTAAAAAAGAAAAATAGAAGTAAGAAAATCTTGTTTTTTTTGGTGGCCTATCTTTGGCTTATCTTTAGCTGGAAACTAGTGCTCAAACAAGTGTTTTTTTGAACCTAACTCGAGGCTAAAAAATAGGGGTTCGGCCATCTGGATTTCCACATGGCGCGGGAGGTGTTGAAAACTTTTATAACTGCCTGGGTAAAGGAGGTTTAGATACGAAAAGTGGTCTATTTTTGCTACTTCCACTTTACAAAATTGATTTTTATTAAAAAAATCCCCTAAAAAATGCACTTTATCCTAATAAAATTTGCCCAATTCAGAAAAAAGCAGTATCTTTGCATGCTTTTTCGCGGCGCGCGTATGCGCAAGCATTATGCGAGAGAGCGTGAAGAAACAAAATAACACAAATTATTAACCAAAATTAAAAGTTTAAAATGCCTACAATTCAACAATTAGTTAGAAAAGGAAGAGCAGAACTTATCGACAAGAGCAAGTCTCCAGCATTGGACAGCTGCCCACAACGTCGTGGCGTTTGTGTACGTGTTTACACAACAACTCCTAAGAAGCCAAACTCTGCTATGCGTAAAGTAGCACGTGTTCGCTTGACAAACTCTAAGGAGGTGAACGCTTACATCCCAGGTGAGGGTCACAACTTGCAAGAGCACAGCATCGT
>JAZLBE010000030.1:0-12865 GCA_045613525.1 Paludibacteraceae bacterium | reverse complement strand
CAACGTCTGAGCGCTCCAGGAAAACCTCTTGTTAACGATGTGACAGAATTGTTGAACAAAGCAGGATTTGAAGTGATTTTCCCTGCAAGCATGGAGAACTTGTGCTGCGGAACAATCTGGGAGAGCAAAGGAATGCCAGAGGAAGCTGATCGCAAGGCCGCAGAATTGGAGTTAGCATTACTCAAGGCTAGCGAATATGGTAAGTGGCCCGTATTGTGTGACCAAAGTCCATGTTTGCATCGCATGCGTCACACCATGCAACATCTACACTTGTATGAACCCGCTGAATTTATTGATAAGTTCGTGATGAGCGAAGTAGAAATAACTCCGCTAGATACATGTATTGCGGTACATATAACATGCTCTACGAGAAAGATGGGACTAGCTGATACCCTTGTACGTATAGCAAAGGCATGCGCACAAAATGTATTGGTGCCAGAGGAAATAGGTTGCTGTGCATTTGCTGGTGACAAAGGATTCACCGAACCAGAACTCAACGAATGGGCACTACGTAAACTAAAACCACAAGTAGAGAAAGCAGGTGCAACTATGGGTATTAGTAACTCACGCACATGTGAGATAGGATTAACCACTCATTCTGGAATAGAATATCATAGTATTGCACATCTTGTTAACCTCGTTAGCAAGAGGAAACAATAGGCAATGGAAATAGAAAGAAAATATTTGGTAACGAGCAATAGCTATAAGGGACTAGCTATTGCTCGTCATCATATATGTCAAGGCTACATATCTCGCGAAAAGACGGGTACTGTGCGTATACGAATCGCTGACGATCAGGCATATCTAACGATTAAGGGTAAGCCTGCAGCAGGACATATAGCACGCTACGAATGGGAAAAAGAAATCTCCGTAGATGACGCTAGAGAGCTCATCCTATTATGTCAAGGTACTATTATTGAGAAAACTCGTTGGATAATTCCTGCAGCAGAAAAGGGACTAAAGTGGGAAGTGGATGAATTCCATGGAAAACATGAGGGCATAGTCATTGCAGAAATCGAGCTTACAAGCGAAGAACAAGAAGTCAAAAAACCTGACTTTGTAGGCGAAGAAGTCACAGCAGACCCTCGTTATTATAATGCCAATATGTAAATTATTGGCTAACTAAATAGAATGGGCAATTGGCAGATCTAGCAAGTTCTCCGTCTGTGTCATCTCTATCACCAATAATAAAGCACTGATGAGGTTCAACGCCTAACTTAGCAGCAAGGCCATGAAGCAATTGAGGAGCAGGTTTGAGTCCACCCAATTCGGGTGCAGAGATTACCCAGTCAAACAATGAAGGTTCTAAACCTAGCGCAGCAAGTTTCTCTTGTGTATGGCCATAGTCTGACAGTACAACTAATCGTATTCCCAAATCCTTACATTGCCTTACAAAAGGCAACACCCAATTAGCAGGACGATATGATTTAGCTAAGACCTTTACCATCAACGGCATATAGCGATTATTATACCACCATCTAGCATACTCTGGCGACAATAATCTACCTTTCGCCATCGTCTGAAAATAGTTAGCATAAAACGATTTTTCGTCTCCGCACCACACACCACGTAATAGTTTGCGTGTATTGCGTTCTATCATCATCATTCTCCAATCAAAAGGCGCTCCGCACATCATGCGTCGCACCATTCCACGCTTGCTATAAAGCGTACCATCCAAATCAAAGACTACAACTCTCGTCTCTGGTTTGAGTATCTTGAATGTAATTTCCATACACACAAGGCCACAATAACTATGCCAAAGAATGCATATAAGTCTATTTTATTGTATAGTAGTGCACAACTGACATTTATTGGGAAAAAAGTGCATATCATTAATAAAACGCACGTACGCGCGCGTATAATTTGCGTATTTCAGTTCTTTATATTAATTTTGCAACGTATTTTGGATTTAATATATGTATATTTCTTATTAAAATCTTAAAATATGAATAATTAACATTGTAATATTAATAAAAAGCATTAAATATGAGAAATTTTTACACCAAAAATCTTTTATTAACTATTCTTATTGTTTTAGGCATATGCTCTGCATCGGCTCAACAAGTTCCAAATCCCGGATTTGAAGATTGGGGTGGAGAGAAGTTTGATGGAGAAATTCAACCTGCCAGTTGGAATGCGAGCAACGTATCTCAAGTTGGTTTTAACTTCAACTTTGCCAACCGAGAGGCAGGACATACTGGTAGTTATTCCATGATGGTGCAAGACAAAGAAGTCGGCGCCATGGGTATTACTGAGACCTCCCCTGGTTATTTCTCTTTGGGTAAGCCATGGACCTATTTAGAAGGTTTAAGTACTAGTACAGCCACAGCGGGTACAGCTGGTGGTATCAATTTTACCTATCGTCCTGACAGTATGTCTGTGTGGATCAAACGTACAGGTAACAACACTGATAAAGAGGACTTCTACTTGCTTTATTATGCATGGTCAGGTACTGCAAAAAGTAGCAAATACATGAATAAGAACGGCGGTTGTACCTCCTACTCAGCTACAGACGAAGAGAGTGACATTCGTTTGGCGTTGGACGCTAATTCCTGCGGAACAGACCAAAAAGCGAACCAAATCGCAGAAGGTATGTGGCGTGAGCGAAAGACCTATGGAGATTGGACCAATATCCGTGTACCTATTTATTACTTCAGCAATGATGTTCCAACTAAAATGAACATCATCTTCTCTGCAAGTAACTATCCTAACTTCCGTGCTAACGATGGTTTGTACGTAGGTAACTCTTTGTATGTAGATGATGTAGAGTTGATATATTCTTCTAAGATTCAAAAGTTGTATATCGGCGGAAAAGAATGGTTAGGTTTTGATCCTAATTCTACGGAGGAGCAAATCTACTCTATGAATCGTGATGCAAGTGCTATCCCTGAGATCAAAGCATTCCGCGGAGCAGGTTCCATTACCAACGCAGTTGGAAACACAGCTAACTTCTCTGGACGCGAGTTGTCTAGCAATGAATTGACCATCACTCCTGGAGTCTTAGATGGTGCTGCGACAGTGATTACGGTGAAAGCCGAAGATGGTAGCAGTACTACCACATACCGAATCAAATTCGTTCGTGAAGCTAGCAAAAATGCTAAACTCAACAATATATTCGTCAATGGCAAGGCTATTAGCAATTTCCAACCTAGTGTATACAACTACACCTTCGAATTGCCATACGGAACGACAACTATTCCACAAGTGACAGTAAGTCAGCAAGAAGATGAACAAACAGTTGTAATCAACCAAGCTACTAGCACAACTGGAACAGCAAGTATACAGGTCACAGCAGCAGACAAAACAACAACTGCCACCTACACTATCCAGTTTAAAGTTGCTCTATTGTCAGATAACACACTGAAAGACATTAAAGTAAATGGAACGTCTATTTCTGGTTTCACACCAAGTCAAACATTATATCGCGTATCACTGCCTACATCTACAAACACCATTCCAGTTGTAGAAGCTGTGTCTGCATATCAAGAAGGCGAACAAACCATTACACATACAGCACCAAGTTCAGTAGAGAATTTGGATGGAAGTCAGCACATTATCAGCGTAACTACACCAGGCAACCCAACTCCAAAGACCTATAAATTAACATACAAATTAGAAGCATCATCCTACTCATTGCTCAAAAATTTACAGATGGGTGATAACTTAATTGCTAATTTTGATCCAAATCAATTCACATATTATGTAAATCTCCCTATAGGCACCACAGAATTGCCAAAAATCAGTTACGAAAAAGGTGAGAGTACACAGACTGTAAGCATAAAAGAAGGAGGACTAAATGGTACTAGTATAGTGACCGTTGTAGCTGGTAATGGCATCGACAAAACTGAGTATAAGATTGTTGTAAGTACTGCTAAGTCTGAGATTTCTAGTCTGAACATGATCTACATTGGTGGAGAAGCCTTGGAAGGTTTCGAACCTACAAAAACTTCATACACATATACATTGCCTATAGGTACCTCTACCTTACCAGAAATTACAGTAGAAAAAGGTGATGAATATCAGGTAGTAAACATCTCAACAGGAGGTGTAAATGGTGTTACTCGTGTCGCTGTAACTGCACAAAACGGCAATAGCACAATATATCAGATCAGTTTTAGCGTATACAAAGCAACCAACGCAACACTAAAGATGATCTACTTAGATGGACAACCTCTAACGGGATTTGATCCTAATGTATTGGAATACGACTGCCCATTGCCACAAGGAACCAAAGATCTACCTGTTATTACATACGACCAAGCAGATGAATATCAAACAGTTACCACACGTAGCGGAGGTATTAACGGAGACTATAAGATTACGGTTCGTCCACAATCTGGAGCAAGTCAAACCTACACCTTGCATTTTTCAGTAGCTACTTCGGACAACGCGGACCTAAGAATGATATACTTAGATGGTAATCCACTGAATGGTTTTGATGCGAAAGTATTTAACTACACAGACACTCTCCCGATGGGTGTAATGACCATACCAACAGTAACTTTTGACAAGGGTGATGAAACTCAAAAGGTTTTGAACATATGCACAAATAATGTACAGACCATCAAAGTAACAGCAGAAAGTGGCAAAGTACAAACATACACTATTACCTTCGTTATTCAACGTTCAAATAGTGCGTTTGTAAAGATGATTTATTTGGATGGAGATAGTTTGGAAGGATTTGACAAGAATATCTTTGATTACACTGTATCATTGACAAAATCTACTTGTCCAAGAATTACAGTAGACAAAGAGGAGGGACAACAAGTAACTATCACTACTCCATACTCCACAGGACAAGCAAAAATCGTGGTACAACCTGTTGGTGCAGCTCCAAATACATACACTATTAATTTTGTCAACCTTGCTAATAACACAGCTTTGCTCAAGAATATCTATGTAGATGGTACTGCTATCGCAGGATTTAATCCACAAGAGTTTGCATATAGTGTCATTAGCAATAATCAAGATGCAACAATCACATATGACAAAGCCGATTCTACACAGATAGTAACCGAGTTCCGTCAAAATGATGTAGTAACATTATATGTAGTTTCTGGCGCTCACAAGGCACAATATCAAATCAGTTTAGCTGTACAAGCTAACAGCGACTGTTCACTGCGTAATATCACCATAGATGGAGAAGATTTGATTGGATTCAATTCTAATACAACTGCATACACGCTAGAGATTGCTCCTGATGCAACTACACCAAACATTGGATATGAGAAGCAATATGCAGAACAAGTTGTATATGCAGGAATGATCGATGCGGACACATATTCATTGCTTGTAATGGCACAAAGTGGTGACACTGTACGCTATACAATAGAGTTGGTTAAACAGTTAAGAGATGATGCTAATCTTATAGACCTCCAACTAGAGGGATTGAGTTTTGAGTTTGAACCAACCACATATGAGTATTCTCTAACTCTTGCAGAAGGCATTACCCTTCCAATTATACATATTGTAGCCCAAGAGGGACAAAACACAGCTACACACAGTATCAGTGATACAGAGCAACAAGTAGTAGTAAGAGCTGAGAGCGGAAGAACCAATGTATATCGAATCATATATAATCGAACAAAATCTAATAATGCACTGTTAACTGATATTCTCATCGATGGCATTAGTCTTGAGAACTTTGATGCTAACACATTCTCCTACACTGATACACTAGCATGGAGAACAAAGATTGTACCTTGTGTGCAACCTATTGGATCGCATCCTGATCAGATAATCACGACCTATCATAGTGCAGTGAACGGCACAACAAGAATTCATGTCTTGGCCGCTGATGGACAAACTAGCAACGAATATTCTATACACTTCCCAGTTGTTAAATCTAACAACGTTGGACTAGAATACATCATGCTAGACCACGAATCATTGACACTAGATTTTAACGAAAAGAAAACTGATTATACCATTACCCTTCCATACGGAGAGAAGAATGTACCAATTATTTTGTACAAAACATTAGAGCCAGAACAAAGCGTAGAGTATATATCACGTCCATTAGGCCAAACATCACAAATCATTGTAACCGCAGAAAATGGAGATAAATGTATATATAATCTGCATTTCCAACCAACCTATGCTTCTGCAAACAATCGATTGGCAACATTAAGCATCGTAGAGACAGGAGCCACTTTGGATGTAAACAAAACGGAGCAAACCATTACATTGCCATATGGAACCCGTACGATGAACATCGATTACACAAAAGCATTTGCAGAGCAAACAGTATGGGTACAACCTGGTGGTATAACCAATCCAACAATAATAACTGTCAACTCTAACCGACCAGGTGAGGAGAGCATTGTCTATACCCTTACACCAATGGTAGAGACACAAGATCCTGCCGTATTGACAAGCTTAATTGTAAACGATGTGCCAGTAGATGGTTTTGATTCAAATCGTTTCTCATATATTGTTAACGTTACAAATAATCCTATTATACGTTATACTGCAACCATGGGTGCTATGGTCAATGTGACTATACAAACCAACAAGCACTGGCAAGCCGAAGTAACATATCAAGGACGCACGAATAGATACGATATTTGGTACTACTATGTAAATGACCAAGTTCCTAATACTGAGTTTACCGAATGGACCAACTGCTTGACATACACATCAGCCGTTAAACCTAGCGGATGGTACACCATAGCAGACGTATTAGGTAAGCATTCTGGTTTCGGTAGTTTCAACCCTGACGGCATGGTTAGTAAGTCTGGTAATGACGCTGTATATCTCAAAACGCCTTACAGCACCCCTGGTGGTGGTAATATCCCTGGTTTCATCACTTTAGGAACAGTCAGTGGAAAGTGGGGAGTAGCAGGTACTTCTTCATTCAGCATTTCAGGCGGTATCACATTCCACAACACACCAGACCAACTAACTATTAGATACTACAACAGCAAAGTTACCAATAATAGTCTTATTCAATATACTCTCACAGGTATCAATGGAACCCAAACCTTTAATTGGACTGATTCTGAAACAGGATCAGATTACAAAGAGGTTACACACGACTTGACAGAGGCAAATACTACTGCTGGCGATCCTTCATTGCTCAACATCACGTTGTGTTCATACAATACCATCGATGGTACTACAGGTTCACTCAGCACAGCAGCAGAGATGTATGTAGACTGGTTACGTTTTGCTTACAACAGCACGCTTACCGGAATCAATGTCAATGGCGAAGCTGCCACCCAAGATGGCAACACATTCAGTTACACGATCGCTGATGCAGAGAACACAATGCTTCCTACTCTATCCTTCATAGGTGAGGTAGCAGACCAAGCACAAAAAGTAGTTTGGAGCGACGAAGTGAAAGAAGCTGGTTATAGTGTACGCAATGCTACTATCACCAACTATGCAGAAGATGGTACTAGCACCGATTATAGTTTGGAAGTTAAACGTCCACTTGACACCAAGAACACTTTGGGCGACCTCAGACTGAACGGAACAACTATTGCAGCATTCTTAGATACCAAAACCGATTATACAGTTCATCTGGCATCTACCACTAAGCATTTACCTGATGTACATCCAGTGGCAGCTAGCAGTTTGCAAACTATTACAACTTCGTATGCAGACTCTACTATGACCATTACTGTTACACCTGAAGAAGGTGAAACTAGAACATACACCATTCGATTCATCACTGATTTGTCAGACGATGTAGAGTTAGAGAATATCACCATAGAAGGTGCAACAATCGCATTTGATCCAGCACAAAAAGAATATACAATCAATGCTGACGCATTACCAAATATTACTTTTGTCAAGAAAATGGATGGTCAAACAGTAGATATGAGGAATGGTGTATTGTCTGTCATAGCAGAGAATGGTGCGACAGGTACATATTCAATCATTCTGAACAAACCAGTAGTAACAACTACCGGCCAACTATCTATGATTGAAGTTGACGGTATAGATATACAAGGTTTTGATAGCAATATATATGAGTACACACTCACACAACCAGAGCATGTCAGTTTCAAACGTATGCATGCTAGCGACTCAGTAGTATTTGTACAAACTCAACTCTTCATGGAATGGCAAGTATATGGTACAGAAAATCATATTTACCGTATCACTTATCCTAACGAGTTATCATCCAATACCTATCTCAAAGCTATATATATTGATAGCACACGATATGATGCATTCAATGAGCAAGTATATGATTATATCTATAAAACCGATGAACCTATCCACATCCACGCTATTGCCAACGATCAAGCAAGCCATCTGGATGTAGCACAGCACTCATTGGGAGATACTACCATATACACATACACAGTAACTGCAGAAGATGGAACAATAGGTAATCCGTATACCATCATGTTGGTTCCAAACTTGAGTAACACACCATACCTACATTCTATTCTGCTAGATGGCAAACCAATGGAAGCATTTAGGGCAGATAGTTTGCAATATAGTATTATTATCCCTACCGGAGCGTATAAAACTGCTGAGCCAAGCATACCAAGTATAACCTATCAACTAGGAGCACCTCGTCAACAAACAAGCATTGAATATGGACGCCTAGGTGAAAGTACAAATATCATTGTTACAGCAGAAGATGGTTCTAGTTATTCTGTATACGAATTACATTTTGAGGCAGAACCTAGTCATTGCGTGTCATTGACAGGTATCGCAGTTAATGGTGTACCTATTGAGCATTTTGAAAGTCAACGTCACTATTATTCAGTAGGAACCTCAGAGGATAACATCGAATTCACATGGTCATCTAATGATAATTTCCAAACCGTAACAGTAACACATGAAAATCATACTCACACATTGCATGTGGTAGCACAAGATGGAATTAGTTATACCGATTATATCATTGAAGTCTATCAAGAGGAGGCTTCCTCAGATGTAACACTAGCTGGTATTCTCTTAGACGGCAAAACATTTGAAGAATTTGAGTCAAAGATCAATCCAGAATTAGAGTTTGCCGCAATGCAACAGCGATACAACATTAATCTGCCATCTGGCACTCAGTACTTGCCAGAAATTACCGCATTACTCAATTCTGAAGGTCAAACAGTAGAGGTCACTACCACCGATTGGATCGTAGAGATTGTTGTAACAGCACCAGACAAAGTGTCTCAAAACACATACACACTGCGCTTCTCAGCTCCAAAATCTAGCAATGCGCATTTGAAGATGATTTGGTTAGGTGCAGACTCATTAGCAGGCTTTGTACCTGAGAAATACAACTATTTCATAGATCTTCCAATCGGTCAAGCTAATATGCCTGATATCTATGCAGAACCTCAAGAAGCGAAACAAAACATCGTAGATTCCATAACTGGAGAATTGCAACACACCATCTATGTAACCGCGGAAGATGGCACTACACAACAATATTTGTTGGTATTCCAACGCACATACTCTCACGCAGATACACTATTAGCCATCTATGGTGATGGATTGTTGATTGATGGTTTCCAACCAGACTTATTCTATTATGAGTATTCATTGCCTGTCGGCACAGACCACATACCTGCATTGAGTTGGCAAGAAGCTGATCAATGGCAGACTGTAACAGCAAAACAAATCCACGAATCTGCATACAAACGAATCAGTCAAATCGATGTAACTGCAGGTAGTGGAAAGAAGAATACATATACTATCTCATACGAGATCATGCTCTCAGCAATTGATACTTTGCAAATGATATATATCGGTGCAAATGCATTGGATGGTTATGATGCCTACACCACTGAATACTATATCAACCTAGCTGCTGGTGACTCCATTGTTCCTAACGTAACATGGCAAGAAGGTGATGCATATCAAGTGGTAGCACTTACTACGCAAGCTTTGATGCGAAGTAACGAGCAAATAGGTTGGAAGCAAGTTATTGATGTAAAAGCACAAGATGGACATAGTCGCATATACACCTTGTATTTCTACTTCACACGCCCTCTTTCTACCAACACAGATTTGCTCAACATCTACTTGAATGGTGCACCTATAGCAAACTTCCAAGCTTCGCAATACACTTATCGTGAGACCGTGGCTGAAGGACAAAGTATGCCAAATATCTTTGTAGAAAAAGCAGAAAGTGCTCAACAGGTAAATATTGAAACTATAAATGGTAATGCCATTATAACCGTAGTAGCAGAAGATACGACTTATCAATCTACATATACCATCTATTTTGAGTATCTAAAATCATCTTACTCATATCTAAGCGGTATTTACCAAGATGGTATACTGATAGAAGGATTCCGCGTAGATTCATTTGACTACCACATTACCTTGCCATATGGTACTACAACACTTCCTGTGTTCACATATGAATTAGGCAAAGAAGGACAAACAGTAGAAACAGATACTATTGTATTAGGTAGAAAAACCACATATGTCTTCACAGTCATTGCACCTGATGAGGAATCTGCTACTGCTTACAACCTTGAGGTGGAGATTGCATTAAATGACAATAGCAAACTCAAATCACTACTTGTCAAAGGTATTGAGATTGCTGACTTCAGTGCAGATATTCTTGATTACCTAATAACCTATCCTATTGGAACAAACAATAATGCATTAGCAACCAAGAACGATATAGAAGCTACTCCAGAGGATAATAATGCATCAGTAACAATAGAACAAGATGGTTCTGAGATCATCATCCAAGTAGTAGCACAGGATGGTATACACACAAGTATATATACTATTCAACAAGTTATTGAGCTTAGTACAAACGCTAGACTAAGTGCCATATACATTGATAGCGTCATTATACGAGACTTTGACCCAGAAGTCCTAGAATATGAGTATTACGTTACTAATGCACAACCTATTGTATACGCAGTAGCAGAAGATTCTAGCGCAACTATTGATTACGGTTTCTATATACAAGACGAACCATACTATATCTATGTCACAGCAGAAGATGGTTCAGAACAAGTATATACTATCCACTTCAAACAAACAACTATCCAAAGTTCAGCTAAACCAAGAGCAAATGATGTGTTGATGAAGTATGTAGCGGGCAGTAGAACTGTTAGTTTCGCAACATTGCGCAAGAATGTATCAGTTGCCATATACAAAGCTGACGGACAACGTTTGTTCTATGCTGCAGTACCAGAGTCTAGCCAAAACGATGTTTATATAATCACTAATGCATATGGACAAGAAGAGTTGGTAGATGCATATACAACTAACGTGACGTATACATTACCAGAAGACAACACCTTGTATTTCTATGTTTTCTACGAAAATGACAAATACAAGATCGCATCAGGCAAATTCTTTTTTACAAGATAAACATGTATAAGCTAAATGCTCCATATAGCCCAACGGGTGACCAACCCGAAGCCATCCGCCAACTGGTGGATGGTCTTCGTAGTGGTGCAAACGCTCAAACACTACTAGGTGTAACTGGTTCTGGTAAGACATTTACTATTGCTAATGTTATCTCACAGATCAATCGCCCCACCCTGATTCTCAGTCACAACAAGACACTGGCAGCTCAGCTATATAGCGAAATGCGACAGTTCTTTCCTAATAATGCGGTAGAATATTTTGTATCATACTACGATTATTATCAACCAGAAGCTTATATCCCTTCTACCGATACATACATCGAGAAGGATCTAAGCATCAACGAAGAGATTGACCGTTTGCGTCTTAGTGCCATATCAGCCTTACTGAGTGGACGAAAGGATGTTGTCGTCGTATCATCTGTCAGTTGTTTGTATGGTATTGGTAACCCACAAGATTTCAGTCAGTCATGCATATCTATTATCAAAGGGGATATACTCGAAATGAGTCAACTGTTAACGGCATTAGTAAACTCACAATACGTCCGCAATGACAATGAAATCACTCGCGGTAAATTCCGCGTCAAAGGAGATACTATAGATGTTTTTCTAGCATATTCGGATTATATCTTGCGCATTGAGTTCTTTGGTAATGAGATCGATGGGATACTTACGATAGATCCTGTCACTAACCAAGTGATTGACGAATTTGATAGTTACAACATCTATCCTGCAACCATCTTCTGCATGAACCCTGACAAACAGGCTGATGCCATATGTCAAATCAAACTAGACTTAGCGAATCAGGTACAGTACTTCCACGATATCGAAGAGCCACTCTATGCAAAACGCA
This sequence comes from Paludibacteraceae bacterium, assembly GCA_045613525.1. Classification (GTDB taxonomy): domain Bacteria; phylum Bacteroidota; class Bacteroidia; order Bacteroidales; family Paludibacteraceae; genus Colicola. The sequence continues at coordinate 715 of JAZLBE010000030.1, read as the reverse complement.
TTGAGGAGCGTGTAAAGTACGATATGGAGATGATTCAGGAGTTAGGTTACTGCTCAGGCATAGAGAATTATAGTCGCTATTTTGATGGTCGCGAAGCAGGTACACCTCCCTACTGTCTACTAGACTATTTTCCAAAAGACATGCTCCTAGTCATAGACGAGAGCCATGTCACTGTTCCACAGATTCATGCCATGTATGGAGGCGACAAAGCCCGCAAAGATAACCTAGTGCAATATGGTTTCCGCCTGCCCGCAGCCAGAGATAATCGTCCTCTCACATTCGAGGAATTTGAAGCTAAGACCGGTCAAACCATCTATGTATCTGCTACTCCAGCAGACTATGAGCTCAAACGTTCAGAAGGTATCTTCATTGACCAACTTATTCGCCCTACGGGACTACTTGATCCAGAGATAGAGGTACGCCCTCGTGATTATCAGGTGGACAACCTAATGGAGGAAATTCGTATACGTGTAGCCAAAGAGGAGCGTGTGCTAGTCACCACCCTCACCAAACGCATGGCGGAAGAACTAGATGAATACCTACGCCGATATGGTGTGCGTTCTGCCTATATCCATTCAGACATTGATACCTTAGAGCGGATCCAAATCATGGAAGATCTACGCAAAGGTTTGTATGATGTGTTGGTAGGTGTAAACTTACTCCGCGAGGGCTTAGATCTGCCAGAAGTAAGTTTAGTGGCTATCTTAGATGCGGA
>JAZLBE010000029.1:0-3835 GCA_045613525.1 Paludibacteraceae bacterium | reverse complement strand
GCGAGAGAAGTATGGCACATTGAAGTTGCGCATCAGTTTGATACCAAACAATTTAGCCGTACCGATAGCTATATCAGAATATCCCGAGAAGTCACCATAGATTTGGAAAGTGAATAAGATTGCAGCTAGTAGCAATGTACTACCCGAATGACTACCAAGGTCTGCAAATACTTGATCTACATAAGTTGCGCAATTGTCTGCCACAACAATCTTCTTGAATAAGCCCCACAAGATTTGTCGCATACCGTCCACCGCTTGGGCATAATCAAAGGTACGCTTCTTTTGGAATTGTGGCAAGAGGTTTGTTGCGCGCTCAATAGGACCTGCAACCAACTGAGGGAAGAAGCTCAAGAATGCTGTAAAGGAAATAATATCGTGGGTAGGTTCTAATTGCTTGCGATAGACATCAATGGAGTAAGAGAGAGCTTGGAAAGTATAGAAACTGATACCAACAGGGAGAATTAGGTGCAAGAGCAGAAAATCGGACTTAATGCCAAAGAGCTCAGCGAATTGCGTAGCAAAGAAGTCGTAGTACTTATAGACACCCAGAATACCGAGATTGACCACTATATTGGCAATCATGACAGCTTTTTTACCGCGCTGAGTAGATGCTTTCTCAATGCCTATACCACTTAGAAAAGAGAGAATAGTAGTGATGGCAATTAGTATCAAGAATCGCCAATCCCACCAGCCGTAGAAGATATAACTAGCTACAACGATAAGAAGATTTTGCCAAAGCAGTTGGCGTTTGCAGCCACGCATGGCGTAGTCGAAGATGAACCAATAGAGCAAGAAGACTATCGGGAGAAAGAGAGCAAACTCAAATGAGTTGAAGAGCATAGCATCTTTTTGCGGTTGGTTCCAAACCGAAGTTATAACCACAAAAAAAGCGTGGAACCTTACCTTTGCTTATTCTCTGAACGGAGGTTCCTGCAAGACCCTACAAACAAGAACAAGCAAGAAACGCCCACGCTGAATATGAAAAGCCACCAAACAGAGCAGTCCACACGTGGATGCTCTGCGGCGGGATATACATATCCCAAGGGCGTTTACTGCTCTCTTGCTTTGGGTTTGTGAAATGTTTGCAGGATTTCCGTTCACCAAAACAAGCGCTAATAAACGCTTTTTATAATTATGTCCGTAAACCGATAAATCGGATTACGGGTGCAAAGGTAGTAATTTTTTGTGAGATGAACAAATGTTTGAGGAGAAAGTTGAAAATTATTGTAATATACAAGGATTTGCACGAATGGGATTCGGGGCTAATAGACAAAGAGACATGTATAGCGTTCGCAGCGAATGAAGTGCATAAGGTCAAGTGTTTTAGGAAATGAGTCAACCTTTTTAGTAAGGTGATATTAAGAAAATGCACTTTTTTGAGGTGTGGAGTTGGTGCGGCTTTCTCTCGGTCGTCTCTCGGTCGTCAGTCGGTAGAATGAGGCAAGGTATAAGAGAAGTAAAAGAGTTCACAATCTTAACAAATAGCACTTTTTGTATTTTGGGGTTCTTTGGTAGTTCCTAGGTTCGTCCTTGGTTCATCCTTGGTCTTTTATCCGAGGTATATATATAAGGTACTAGGGAAGGAAATCTTAATTTTAGGTATAAACTATGAGTGATAAGTGATGAGTAAAAGGTGTAGAGTGTAAAGCGTAGAGTGTAGGGCGTAGGGTGTAGAGTGAAAAGGCAAGAAAATAATAAGAGGCGTGCCGAAGCACACCTCTTATTATATATAGCGATAACCGATATCCGATTACCGTTTCCCGAGGGGATTAGTCTTTCAACTTAGCGCAGAGGAACTCGCGGTTGAGGCGAGCGATGTTAGCCAAAGATACCTCTTTAGGGCACTCAGTAGCACAAGCACCAGTGTTGGTATAGTTACCAAAACCGAGCTCATCCATCTTAGCCACCATAGCTTTAGCACGCTCTTAATTTACCACATATGTAATGAGTTGTGATGAGGTTAATATTCTATCACATAATCGCCATCTAAGCAATGTACGACATTCATCCAATCTGGTTCACAAACCACCTGTTTCCATTCTTCAATAGTTCCTTCAAAATAATATTCTTCAAGCCAATGGCATTCATAAAATGCATTATCCTTAATGAGCGTGATATTACGAGGTATTGTAATAGACTTTGTATTCCAACAAAAAATAACCTGATTATCTTTTATCATTAAGCCATCCTCTTGTATCACATCGGCTATTACTTCACCAAAGTTACCTTTTACACTACTCTTATTCTGATATTGATCCGTTAAGAAATAGCAGTGTTCAAAAGCAGCCTCACCTATCTCTCTTACACTACTAGGAATCACTAAAGAGCGCAATTGCCAACATGACTCAAATGTCCACGAACTGATAATCTCTAATCCTTTCGATAGAATCACTGACTCCAAATTGTAACAACGGCCAAAAGTCTGACATTTTAATTCTTTAAGTCCTTTCCCAAAATAGGCAGATTTTAGGTTGCTACAGTCCATAAAAGCACGACATCCTATTTCTGTTACACTATCGGGGATATAAATTGTTTTAAGCGCCTCACAACCGCAAAATGCTTCATTACCTATGCTTATCACACTATCAGGTATCGTAATGGTAGTTAATTTCTCACAATAACTAAATGCTTCATCTCCAATACTTATTACGCTATCCGATATATGCATATCAGTTAGAGAGTCACAAAAAAAGAATGCACGATTACCTATGCGTTTGAGTTTTTTGGGAAACACAACTGATTTCAATATGTCGCAACCTTCAAAATATGCATCTGGAATTTCTTCCATATCCTCGGGTAGAGTTGCTACTCCATTCTTTATTAACTTACGTGGGAATCCTAAAACACCTCTATCATTCAGTTCTTCCCAAATAGGGTATTGGTTCATTGATCCCCATATGATTTCATCTTTCAGTCGGAACAACGTATCAGTGTCTATTTTAGACAAGTGGCTATTAATTTGTTCTAGCAGTTGCTCTTCTTCAGGAGAAGGTTCTTCTGTTACGAGTTCACGACGTTTTAATGTAACCACATCGCCAGTATCTTCGTCTACAAAATCTTCTTCCCACTCTCTATATTTCAGTTCTTGTAGTTCGAAAAAGCGGTCAATGATTGCCTGTAATGAGTTTTTCTGATAGCTCATGGTTTATTAAAATTAATACTATTAAAAATATACGTTTTTCTTTAAATTTAAATTTTTCATTCTATCAACAACATTTGGATATAAATTGAGATTACTTTTTTGCTATACTTAATCCCTAAAATCTCCTTGCCAGACTCTGATACTATACTCCCAAAGCGTTATTTATTCTAACATCAAAATTACCATCAGATCTCAAATGGATTTTATTATATTTATAATCTAATATTCTACGCCATTTATTATCGCCAACTAATGCATTTGGCTTTCCGTGAGGGGAGATCTCCCTCCCTCTAAACCCCAGCGTTGGACTTTTAACGGCAAAGATACAACTTTTTTTTGAAATGTGCAAGGAGGTGAGTAAAAAAACGCAAAATAGTTCTTTCGCACTCCTTCACGCTATTCTCTCGGTGATTGCTCGGTATAGTTTGGAGTGTAGAGTGTAAGGTGTGAAAGCAAGAAAATAATAAGAGGCGTGCCGGGGCACACCTCTTTATTATATATAGCGATAACCGATATCCGATTACCGTTTCCCGAAGGGGATTAGTCTTTCAACTTAGCGCAGAGGAACTCGCGGTTGAGGCGAGCGATGTTTGCCAAAGATACCTCTTTAGGGCACTCAGCAGCACAAGCACCAGTGTTGGTACAGTTACCAAAACCGAGCTCATCCATCTTAGCCACCATAGCCTTAGCACG
>JAZLBE010000028.1:0-5733 GCA_045613525.1 Paludibacteraceae bacterium | reverse complement strand
AAATTGTTAAATAATGTCAATACTTTTTCCAAAAGTACCAAAACCACGTGGGTGGGACTATCGCCCCATTTACTACGATAAAGAAAAGGAGGCGCGCAAGGATAAACTTGCGCGTCTTCATCGTGGTTCGTTTCGTGAAGCTCATGAAGCGAATACGCACAAAAGATCTAACTCTAATCAACGTAAATCTAAACTTGCTTTTTGGATAGCGTTGTTATTGTTACTTATATTTGCCTTTAACTACCTACTATGAACGATATTATTCATCTTTTACCTGATAGTGTCGCCAATCAAATTGCTGCCGGTGAAGTGATTCAGCGTCCTGCATCTTGTTTAAAAGAGCTTGTTGAGAACTCATTAGATGCTGGGGCTACACATATCCGTGTTATTGTACGCGATGCAGGTCGAACACTCTTGCAGGTGGTTGATGATGGTAAAGGAATGAGTCCAACGGATGCTCGTATGGCTTTTGAGCGTCATGCAACATCCAAAATCGCCCAAGCCTCTGATTTGTTCCAACTACGAACAATGGGATTTCGTGGAGAGGCTTTAGCTAGTATTTGTGCCATTGCACAGGTTGAATTATTAACACGTCGTGCGGATGATGAGGTCGGAACTCGAATTGAGATAGCTGGATCGCAGGTGGTTGGACAAGAAATGGTGCAATGTCCTGTTGGAACAAATATTCGTGTTAAGAACCTATTTTATAATGTTCCTGCGCGACGTAAGTTTTTGAAGACCGACCAAACCGAACTAAGAAATCTTTTAGCAGAATACAATCGCATTGTATTGGTATATCCTCATATTCATTTTACTTTTGTAAATAATGATGAGATTCTTTCTGACTTGACGCCGAGCACGTTAAAACAACGCATTGAGGCTGTCTTTGGTCATTCTTCTAAGCCATATACTAGTCATTTGGTGGATATCTCTACCGATACTGAATTAGTCAATATTTCTGGATTCATTGGCAAACCTGAAACTGTTGGTAAGAATAGTCAACAGTTCATGTTTGTTAATGGGCGATATATGCGTCATTCTTATTTTCATAAAGCAATTATGACTGCATATTCAGGATTGTTATTACCTGAACATACTCCGTCTTATTTTATCTACTTTGATATCGATCCTAATGCTATAGATGTCAATATACATCCTACGAAAACGGAGATTAAGTTTGCAGATGAGCAAGCTATATTTCAAATTCTGTTAGCAGCTGTTAAGGAGGCATTAGGTAAATTCAATGTGGCACCATCATTAGATTTTAATAATTCTACAAAATTAGATATCCCTACTATTCCTCTAGGTGCAATGCCTATTGCAGCACCTACTTTGCAGGTTGATCCTAGCTATAACCCTTTTAAAGCCCATACAACTCGTAGCAATGTGTCTACTGGTTGGGAGAAGCTATATACAAGTAGTGAGATGGTTAGCAGAGAATCGGGTATTAATGATGTAGATTCTGCATTATTCGATACTCCGCAAATTGCAGACACAACGCCTTTGGTGCAATGTAATAACCGCTATATTCTTGCGACAGTTGAACAAGGATTAATGCTCATTCATCAGCATCGCGCGCATGTGGCGATACTATATAAGGAGTTGAAGGAGCAACTGGATAATGCTCAAACGCTTACTCAATCTTTGCTATTCCCTGAGGTAATAGAGTTGTTAGATGATGACTGGGATACCTTGCAAACAATCTTGCCAGATTTAGAAAAATTAGGATTTTCATTAGAGCAGTTTTCTCCACAAGCATATACCATAAACGGAGTCCCAGCCATGTTAGGACAGAAGAATCCGGTGGAAACCCTCTTGCAAGTTATACATGATGTACAAGATACAGAAAACTCTATCAATGCTCAGTGGCAAGAAACGATGACACTATGTTTAGCTCGTCAAATGGCTATTCCGCAAGGTAAGCCTTTAACAGAGGTAGAGATGCGTGACCTTGTAAATAGGTTTATGACTGATAATCCATCTCGACATCTTCCAAATGGACAAACTATTTTATCTATTATAGGCTATGATGATATACAAAAACGTTTTTAAATATTTAGTCGTATGTATTTTTATCTTTGTTGGGGTATCTTGTACAACTAACGAGGAATATAATCTTACTATTTTGCATACCAACGATACCCACTCTCAGGTAGAGCCACTTGAGTTTGGTAAGCGTGATGCGTTTTGTGGAGGTTATGCACGCAGAATCGGATTTATCAAGCAAATGCGCAGCAATGATCCAAATATCTTATTATTTGATGCTGGTGATTTTTCTCAAGGTACACCATATTACAATTTCTATCACGGTCGTATTGAGGTGCATGCGATGAATACTATGGGCTATGATGCTATTACACTTGGCAATCATGAGTTTGATTATGGTGTAGACACCTTAGCTGCTGCCTTGCAATTGGCTCAATTCGCTATTGTATGTTCTAATTACGATGTAACTGGAACGCCACTAGAGGGATTGGTAAAACCATATACAGTCATCAAGCGTTCTGGTCTTCGTGTGGGAGTTTTTGGCCTTGGAGTTAATCCAGATGGTTTGATAGCTGAGAAAAATTTTGCTCCAATTAAGTATTTAGATCCTGTTTCTACTGCGCAAAATATGGCTAATATACTAAGAGAGGATGAAAAATGTGACGTAGTGATATGTTTAAGCCATCAAGGTACACATCCTGGAGCACATGGTCAAGCATCTGATATGGATTTGGCGGAGAAGACTAAAAATATCGATGTTATTATAGGTGCACATACCCATAAAATTGTCGAAAATTTGTATGTAACTAATCTAGTTGGTGATTCAGTTTTGCTCGTTCAGACTGGTAAGGCTGGGGCAAGAATTGGTGAAATTTCGCTCAAAATTAGTCGTGAAGAGCACAAATTTGTTAAAAAATTTGCATATTCCAAAAAAAAGTAGTTACTTTGCAGTCGATTTTAAAAAAAAGAGAAAGAAAAATATTAAATAATAACTAATTAATTACAAATTATTATGTCAGCTATTGAATCAAAAGTTAAAGCAATTATCGTAGATAAATTGGGCGTAGAGGAGTCACAAGTTACTTTGGATGCTAGCTTCACAGCAGACCTCAACGCTGATTCTCTTGACACTGTAGAGTTGATTATGGAATTCGAGAAAGAGTTCGGTATTTCTATTCCAGATGAGGATACAACTAAGATCAACACTGTTCAAGATGTAGTTGCTTACATTGAGAAACTTCAAGCATAATTTTGTAGAAGAATTCTAATATGGCGAGTTTGTAGGATATCCTACAGACTCGCTCGGTATATTTGTGTATATGGGTTCTAAGCGTGTTGTAATAACTGGTTTGGGTATGGTAACTCCCTTGGGGAATGATGTTGCTACCACTTGGAATAACTTGCTCCTAGCTAAAAGTGGAGCAGGTGAGATTACACATTTTGATGCTTCAAAGTTTAAAACACGTTTTGCGTGTGAAGTTAAGAATCTAGATGTATCATCATTGTTTGATCCTAAGGAAATTCGTCGATACGATAGGAATATCCACTACGCAATACATTCTGCTGAACAAGCCATACAAGATGCACGAATAAATGTAGCCCAAGAGGATTTGACTCGATGTGGTGTCATTTATGGTTGTGGTATGGGGGGTGTTCATACGATGGATGAGAATATTGCTAATTATGGAGCTGGAGATGGGACACCACGATTTAGTCCGTTTTTTGTTCCGATGATTATTCCTAGTATGCCATCTGGCATGATAGCATTGCGATATGGTTTTCAAGGGGTCAACTACGCTACCACTTCCGCTTGTGCAAGTTCTACACATGCTATAGCTAATGCGTACTATCAAATTCGCTTAGGATTGGCTGATATCATAATCACAGGTGGCAGCGAGGCTGCTGTTGAGGTTTCTGGAGTAGGAGGGTTTAATGCTTTGCATGCTATCTCTACCCGAAACGATTCGCCAATGACTGCATGTCGACCATTTTCTGCTTCACGAGATGGATTTGTATTGGGTGAGGGTGCAGGAACCTTAGTACTTGAAGAGTATGAGCATGCTCTTGCTCGTGGAGCAAATATATATGCAGAGTTAGTCGGAGTGGGTATGACCTCTGATGCATATCACATGACAGCATCTGATCCTGAGGGCAGAGGAGCAGTACAAGCTATGAGAATGGCATTCCAATGTGCCGAAATTACACCTAACCAAGTGGATTATATCAACGCTCATGGTACATCAACTCCTCTTGGAGATATAGCTGAGGCAAAAGCTATTATGCATGTATTTGGTGAGCATGCATACAAATTAAATATCACATCGTCTAAATCAATGACAGGACATCTGTTAGGTGCAACGGGCGCAGTAGAGTCGATTATATCTATTCTCTCTATGAAAAATAATGTGGTTACTCCAACGATTAATCACGAACCGGATGATGTTGATCCAAATATTGACTATAAGTTGAACTTCACGTTTAATAAGCCACAAGAACGAGAGATCAGTTATGCCATGAGTAATAACTTTGGTTTTGGAGGACATAATGCTTGTCTTTTGTTCAAAAACTCTAATCTTATTTAACGCAACAAGATGCGACGTGAGTCGCTATATATAAATTTACTGTTTTATTTTTTAAGGTATTATGATTACAACTAAAATTGGTGAGAACGCAGGTTTGATCTGGAATGCACTACAAGGTGGTGCTCTCACATTTAAGGCTTTGAAGAAAGCTACCAAATTGAAAAATGATGAACTTTATCTTGCTTTGGGTTGGTTGGCTCGCGAGGGTAAAGTATCTTTCACCGAGGGTGAGGATTTGACAATCACACTTCTCTAATTACTTTATAAGGCTGACCAACACATGTTGGCAGCCTTATTTTGACTATCACTTTACGCACAATACACGCACTATTCACGGACAATAGACGCACAATAAACGGACAATTAAGATATTATGACTATTGCAATCGTGGGCGCATCTGGCGCCGTTGGACAAGAACTACTTAAGATTCTAGAGGAGCGTCAGTTCCCTGTTTCTCAACTTCGACTTTTCGGCTCTGCACGTAGTGCTGGCTCTACATATACTTTCAGCGGTAAGGAATATACCGTAGAAGAACTTCAACATGGTGACCAATTCAAGGGCATTGATATCGCATTCGTTTCTGCTGGAGGCGGTGTTTCTCGTGACTATGCAGAGGATATCACTCGCCATGGGGCTATCATGATTGATAACTCATCTGCTTTCCGCATGGATCCTACTGTGCCATTGGTAGTTCCAGAACTCAATACAGCGGATATTGACCAAGCTCTTGCTGAGGGTGGCAGACGTATTATTGCTAATCCTAACTGTACTACCATCATCATGGCAGTATGCTTGAAGGCTATTGAGGAGCTCTCTCACATCAAACGCGTGCATGTATCTTCATATCAATCTGCTTCGGGTGCTGGTGCACAAGCTATGGCAGAATTGGAGGAGCAATACCGCCAAGCGCTCAACGGTGAGGAGGTGAAACACCAAAAATTCGCATATCAATTGGCATATAACTTGATTCCACAAATCGATGTTTTTGGCGATGACGACTACACTAAAGAGGAGTTGAAGATGTATCACGAGACTCGCAAGATCATGCACTCTGATATCGCTGTTTCAGCTACTTGCGTACGTGTTCCATCTCTTCGTGCACATAGTGAGGCAGTTTGGGTAGAGACTGAGACTCCACTCACTCCAGAGCAAGTATGTGAGGCC
>JAZLBE010000027.1:0-29858 GCA_045613525.1 Paludibacteraceae bacterium | reverse complement strand
AGTTATTTCGTTAGTACCATTTCTTTTCTTTTCGTTCTTTAAACAGTTTCTAGAAGGATTGGGTAATACCATGGTAGCTATGGTTATTACCTTGCTGATGAACGGACTCAATATCCTGCTCAACTGGGCATTTATCTACGGCAACTGGGGATTAGAAGCAATGGGAGCCACAGGTGCTGGTCTAGGTTCGCTCATTTCTCGTATCGGTATGCCTCTCTGTTTTTGGGTGGTTATGGCTTTTCATAAGGAGTGGAAACAATACCTATCTATAGCATGGAATCGTTTCTCGTGGCAACGTATTTGCGAACTAGCTAAGATCGGCTTCCCTATTGGTGGTCAGACCTTATTGGAGACATTCCTCTTTACCGCCTCTTTTGTGATTATTGGATGGATTAGCAAAGAAGCATTAGCGGCGCATCAAGTAGCCAATCAGATTGCCGATATGACCTTCATGCTGGCGCTTGGCATTGGTTCTGCCACTACGATTCGTGTTTCGCATCAATTGGGCGAGGGTAATATTCTTGGTGTGCGTATGGCTAGTAATGCGAGTATTCATCTTGTTTTGCTGATGAATACGATTGGCGCAGCTTTAATGATTTCCTTGCGTAACTACATCCCTATGCTATTTACGGAGGATCAAGAAGTGATTGCTATTGCCTCTCAATTAATCATCATTGCAGGTCTTTTCCAATATGCCGATGGACTTCAGGCGGTTGGTGCTGCCATGTTGCGTGGAATAACAGATGTAAAAGTGCCAATGATAATCGCTTTTGTAGCATATATCGTAGTAGGATTGTCTGTCGGTTTGTTGTGCGCATTCCCATTGCATCTAGGAGCGGTAGGAATATGGATAGGTTTCATTTGTGGCTTAGCATTGGCTGCCATTTGTTTTCATATTAGGTTTCGTAGAAAGGTTAGAACATTGAAATAATCTTCCAACAAAAAAGGCTGCATCAAGCAGCCTTTTTTTGTTGGTTAATAAGATGTATTATGGTAACATAACTACTTCAAATACATTGCCTGCAGCGACAAGTTTCTTTAAGGTCTCTTGAACGGTCTCTGCAGTGATTGCTTCTACTGCTGCCTTATAATCTGTAATATAGTTGATACCATTTTTATAATACATTGAGAGAACGGTGTTCCAATAACCATTCTTCTCCAAGTCCTCTTCAAAGTCTTTGAGCATGGACTCTTTCTCTTTTTGGAGGTCTTTAGCCAATGGACCGTTTTCTACGATAGTCTTCACTTCCTCATGAATAATGGACATGAGTTTTTCTTGTTTCTCAGGGTCGGTATCAAACTGCATAATGAGTTGTGCATAATGTACAGGATGACGATTCATCCATCCTGCGCAACCTACACCGTATGATCCTCCTTCGCGCTCACGGATAGACTCCAAATAGCGAGTAGAGAGGATACGACCAATCATCTCCATATTTAAGTCGTTCGCCAAGGTGTAAGGCATATCGTATGAAGTATATTGGATACGGTTGCTAGCAGTCTTGGTTTCCATTGGACGGGTGAAATAGTTCTTTTGAACGCCTGTTGCTACACGCACTTTGTCATCGGCAGCCTTCTCAAGTTTCTTGCTTGTCTTGAGTCCACCCAACCATGTGCAAACTTGTGCTTGGAAAGCCTTATCCGTAGGATCTACATTGCCTACGAAGAAGAATGTGAAGTCTGCAGGATTAGCGAAACGTGCTTTGTAAACCTCCAAAGCTTTGTCCAAAGACACCTTGGTGAGCAACTCCTTATTGAGAATCATGGTGCGATCAGAATAGTTGCTAGCCATCATTTGTACAGAGTCAGACCATGCTACTTTAGGGTTCTTATCGCGGTTGGCAAGTTGTGAATCAAGGATACTCATCAATGTTTGGTACGCCTCCTCATCACGACGTGGAGCTGTGAAATAGAGGTAGTTAAGTTGGAGCAATGTCTCCAAGTCTTTGACTGTACTTGAGCCATTCACACCCTCACTATATGCGCTGATAGTTGGGCTGACTGATACGCGCTTGCCTGTTAATGCCTTTTGCAAATCGGTAGCGCTCATGTCTGCCAAACCGCCCAATTCTACGACATCCGTAGCCAAAATGGCAGAAGGGAGATCCGCGGTAGCAACCAATGAACGACCACCTTGTGAGAACGCATGGAATAGAATCTCATCTTGCTTGAAGGTAGTAGGTTTTACTACTACGCGCACGCCGTTGGATAATGTCCACTCAGTAGTGCCCAAAGTCTCGTTGTATGTAGTCTTTTTGATTTTTCCTGCTTTGGGTGCATTCTCCACGAGGTTCTCACGGATAGCCTCTTCCACAGGAGCCTCAATCTCCTCATTCTTCACAGCAGCCAAGAGTTCAACAGTTTCTGCCTCGGTAGGAAGTACTACATTCTCGTCCTCTGGAGCTTGGAAAGAGATGATAAGGTTTTCATCGGTCACCAAGTTTTGTGCAATTTGGTTGAGCATATCCACGCTCAACATAGGCAAGAGTTGTTGCACCATCTCGTACTCCCAAGCGATACTAGGAATAGGTTTGTCGCTCAAGTAGTGACGGATATACTCTTGTGCATATTTGATGTTGCGCACGGTATTGCGCTCGTTGTAAGACTTTTCATAAGCAGCCAAGGTCTCTTTCTTTACGCGATCAAGTTCTGCATTGGTAAAACCGTAGCGACGCATCTTCTCCAATTGCGTGAGCAGATCTTTGTATGCTGCCACCTCTTGGCCTTGCTTTGCCAAATATACGGCTACAAAAGCGTCTTTCTCTTTCACCAACTCACCATGGTATGAACCAGCACCCACGAAAGTGGCCTCTGGCTTCATACTCAACTCTGACAAGCGGTTGTTGAACATATCGCATACGAGCTCAAGAGCGAGATTTTGCAAATAAGATACATTGGTTCCGCGCAAAGGCTTTGGCAATTGATCTTTCTTGAACTCCATCTCAATGCGGGTGTATTGTGCCTCTTTATCGCGAACGATAGCCACGATAGGCTCTGCATTGTCGTCCACAGAGTACAATGGACGCTCGCCGCGGTTTACACGTGCAGGAACATTTGCCCATAGGTCCTTAATCTTTTGCTCCACTTGATCCACATCAATATCACCTACTACAATAATTGCTTGGTTATCTGGACCATACCATTTTTTGTAATAGTCACGAAGCGCATCGTATGTAAAGTTGTTGATCACAGCAGTATCTCCAATCACATCGCGTTTAGCGTATTGGCTACCTGGGTATTTGAGTGGATTGATAGCTTTCCACATACGACGATTGGCTTGCGCACCTGTACGCCATTCTTCACGGATTACACCACGCTCGTTGTCAATCTCTTCCTCTAAGAGAGAAAGACCACATGCCCAGTCGTGCATAACCAACAACGCAGAGTCGATGATTCCCTCGCGCACGGTTGGTACCTCTGAAAGACGATAAACAGTCTCATCAAGTGAAGTATAAGCGTTGATATTGCCGCCAAAGTTCACACCGATGGATTCGAAATATTCGATGATACCTTTGCCTGCAAAGTGCTCGGTACCGTTGAACGCCATATGCTCCAAGAAGTGAGCAAGACCATTTTGATGGTCTTCTTCCAAAGTAGCACCTACAGCTTGTGCAATATGGAACTCTGCACGGTGTTTAGGATACTCATTGTGACGAATGTAATAGGTTAGACCATTTTCTAACTTACCAACGCGTACTGCTGAATCTATTGGCAGCAGTTGTGGTTGTTGCGCTACCGCAATGAGCGACAACGCTAGCACCATTGTGCTTAACATCAACTTTTTCATATCTACAATTTTTGGTTAATTTTCTATTTTTATTTGTATGCTGCTATCAATTTTTACTCTTTGGTTTTACCTCAGAAGTAGCATCGGTTGCTTCTTTCTTCTTGCGTGGAGCACGTTTCTTTTTAGGTTGCTCTGCCTTGACTGTCTGCATAGCAACATTCGCCTCTATAATCTCATCTTGGCGGCTAGTCCAAGGACGTGCACCTAATATAGCCTCAACATCTTCTGATGTAATGACCTCTTTCTCTAGAAGCAACTCCGCCAATTTGTTGTGACCTTCTGCATTCTCTTCTAGAATTTTCTTAGCACGATTCATTTGCTCTGCAATGATGGCAGCGGTCTCTGCATCGATGACTTCGGCCGTTTTTTCAGAATATGGTTTGGTGATGCCCATGTCGTATCTGCCAGTTGAATCGTAGTAACTTAGGTTCTTCAACTTGTCAGACATGCCATAGTATGCTACCATCGCATAGGCTTGTTTAGTCGCACGCTCCAAGTCATTGAGTGCACCAGTAGAGGTTTGCTTCAAGAATACTTCCTCCGCTGCACGACCGCCAAGGAGTGAACAAAGATTATCCATAATATGGTCTTTGTTAGTCAATTGTCTTTCCTCAGGCAAGTACCAAGCTGCTCCCAGAGCCATGCCACGAGGAACAATAGTCACTTTCACAAGTGGATTACCATAGCGCAACAACCATGAGATAGTAGCATGTCCCGCCTCATGATATGCCACAGAGCGTTTCTCTTCTTCTGTCATCACTTTGTTCTTACGCTCCAAGCCACCGATGATACGGTCTACGGCATCCATGAAATCTTGCTTGGTTACTTTCTTGTGATCGTTGCGAGCTGCTATCAAAGCGGCTTCGTTGCACACATTGGCAATATCTGCACCAGAGAAACCAGGAGTTTGTTTTGCCAAGAAATTGACGTCTATTGTCTCGTCTAATTTGATAGGAGCGAGATGGACACCAAAAATCTCTTTGCGCTCTTGCAAGTCAGGCAACTCTACATGAATTTGACGGTCAAATCGGCCCGCACGTAACAAAGCAGAGTCTAATACATCTGCGCGGTTGGTTGCTGCAAGAATGATGACGCCGGAATTAGTACCAAAACCATCCATTTCGGTCAATAATTGGTTCAATGTGGATTCGCGCTCATCGTTACCGCCACCCATAGCGTTATTGCGACCACGAGCACGACCAATAGCATCAATCTCGTCAATAAAAATGATTGCAGGAGATTTCTCTTTGGCTTGACGGAATAGGTCGCGCACACGGCTAGCTCCTACACCCACGAACATCTCTACAAAGTCACTACCCGACATAGAGAAGAAAGGTACATTAGCTTCACCTGCTACTGCCTTAGCAAGTAGGGTCTTACCAGTTCCTGGAGGGCCTACGAGCAGAACGCCCTTAGGAATTTTACCTCCTAAATCAGTATATTTCTTTGGACTCTTCAAAAATGATACAATCTCTTCCACCTCTTGTTTTGCACCTGATAAACCCGCCACATCTTTGAAAGTCACTTTGCCGTTTTTTTCTTTGTCAAAAACTTGAGCCTTAGCTTTACCTACATTGAAGATTCCGCCAGGGCCGCCATTAGCCGCATTGCCAATGCCACGGCTCATCCAAACGAAGAAGAGTATAATCAACAAGAATGGTAGCACGTTCATTGCTATCATCCACCATTGACCTTTTGATTTTGCATAACTTACATCTATAGCTGCTTTGCCTTGCTCTTTGCGAGTTGTGTTGACACTCTCCATGTACTTGGCAAATTCTTCCACAGTTGGAATAAGTGCTTTCAATTCGCCTTTTGTGTCTTCGCCAGCCTCTTGGTTCCCGAAGACTAATGCATAACTCTCAGGGCGAATTTTTGCTTTGGCTGTGTTGTCATCGTATACCACTAGCGACGCAACAGCATCATTTTCAATATATGCAGTAAATTTGGTGTAACTCAAATCTTTGTTTGCACCAGTTTGACCTACAGGGTAAAACAAGAGCACAATCAAACCGATCATCAATGAGTAGTATAACCACTTCATGAATGGTCGTTTGGGTTTTTGATTTGTTTGATTAGGTTGTTTAGGTTTTTGTTCTGCCATAGTTAAATACTTTTAATCTTTTACTTCAAATTCTTATACTTCTGGGATTTCTGTAATCTTACCATCTGCCCACAAGTGTTCTATGTCATAGTACGCACGAGGCTCGCGCTGCATGATATGTACAAATACATTTCCGTAATCTAGCACGATCCATTCTGCGTTGTCGCGTCCGTCAACGAATAATGGGTGAACATGTGTCTCGGTACGTACAAAACTATCCACTTCATCTGCAATAGCTGCTACTTGTGTGTTTGAACCACCTTCTGCAATGATAAAATACTCCGCTGGCGCTACTTTTAATTTGCGCAAATCTACTGTTACGATACGTTGTCCCTTACGATTTTGAATACCTTCAATAATCGTTTCTACTAATTTTTTTGTTGATACTTGCTTCATTATGTTGTTTCGTTTATTTCTGGTTTTGTTCTTACAAAATCCTTGCCAAACAGGATTATGTCTGCCATTTTGGCATAAAGGCACAAATTCGGTGCAAAGGTACAAAAAAAAATGTAAATACACAAGAAAAACTTTGTTTTTATTGTCATAGCCTATATTTTTACTATAACCTTAAAGAACAGGGCACACCTCAAAGAGCTAATACCCCTATTATTTTCCACTTATTTGCCACCTACATCCATAGGAACTTCATAGGGACTTCATAGGGACTTCGTCGAAACTTTACCGAGAGACAACCGTGATTTCCAGCACCTTTCATCAGCCCTTCTCCTACAAAAAAACGCACCTTTTTCAAAGTGCGTTCCTCTATTCATACCATGCAGACACCTACAACCCCTTCTCCTCCTTATCATTTTCCTCGTCTAAATCGGATATTTCTTTAATATAACGTATCATTCCATCCAATTCATTAATCACTTTTTTATTTTGTCGAAATCCGATTATTCCGCCGATTAAGCCACCAACAACTGCACCAGACATCATGACAAGCACTATTGTCGTATCTTGCACAATAGCGGTATACTCCAAGCCAAGCCAAGTAGCCCATACAAGTATCATCGGCAGAGCAATATACTTCCAATTTTTGTAAACCTTCTGCAATCGATAAGCTTGTTTGGCTACTCGCAGCAGGTCGCCATTGGCAATTTCGTTCGAATTTACCCAACTATGAGATATCCAAGTAACTGCAACGCAGAGGATCATCATAACAGTAGTTCCAATCAAAAACCAAGTACTCAACCCCATTTGATAGAAAACATAATTACCAAAAGTGATTACAAATAATCCGCTTAAACTAGATAACCAACCGTTTTTATTGATTGTTTTCATTTTTTGGCTCAATACATCCCGTATTAGACGGTCATTTACCACTTCTTGTGCGTTCATTTTCTCTTTCAGCGCAGCCATTTGCTCGCGCATTTCTTGCAATTCATCCATAATATATCTTGTTTATAAGGTTTATAGTTCTCAACGAGATATTAACTATTAATTATTAACTATTAACTTTCTTCAACTGCTCACGGATTCGTACCAAGCGCACAGATACATTTTTTGCGCTGATACCCACAATTTCCCCGATTTCATCGTAACTCAAGTTCTCCAACCAGAGCATTATGATTGCCCTATCGAAGACACCCAACTTCTGTATTCGCTTGTAAAGCATCTGCACTTGCTCCATATCTTTGTCGGTTTCATCGAACAAGTCAATGTCCACCGCCAACGGGATACGCTCACCACGTCTCTTCTCTTTTCTGTCCATCGAGATACATGTGTTCATCGTCACACGATATACCCACGTCTCTATCTTACTCTCATTTCTGAATTTTGAAAAGCCCTGCCACAGATGAATCAATGTCTCTTGAAAGAGATCATCTACTTCATCCTTGTCTTTGGAGAACATAAAGCAGATACCATATATCGTGCTTTTCTGCTCCTTGACCAGGGCTGCAAATTCTTTTTCTTCTTGTTTCATATTTTTTGTTATTTTTATGCTATATTACTCCTGTAAATCTTAGGTGATTCTTAGGTTATTTATAGGTGATTCTTAGGTTATTCTGCTTACTTTATGCTGCTATAAACATACCTTGCCGCGAACTTTTTACTAATGTTTACCCGTTAGACGCACTACCCATCCGATTTACTACAACATTTTTTGTTTTTTCTCAAATATTTTGCAAAGATATACTAAAATTTGCATAATTGCAAAAAAATATGTAACTTTGCGCCCAAAAGGGTTGCGCAGTCAACTCATCACTCATAACTTATCACTCATCACTCTAATTTATCTATGTTTATCATCGGCATTGCGGGCGGTACCGGCTCAGGAAAAACAACTGTGGTACGCAAACTCATTGAGCGCCTTCCTCAAGGTGAAGTAGTAGTTATTCCTCAAGATTCCTATTATAATGATAGTAGTCATGTACCTTTTGAGGAGCGTCAAAACATCAATTTTGACCACCCAGATGCTTTTGATTGGTCGCTCTTTGCTAAGCATATCGAAATGCTTAAAAATGGCGATTCCATCGAACAACCTATCTACGATTATATCACATCTTCCCGCCAGGAGAAGACTATTCATGTAGATCCTCGTGAGATTATTATTGTTGAAGGAATCATGGCTTTGCATGACCCTATTCTTCGTCAGCAAATGGATCTCAAAATTTTCGTAGATGCGGATGCTGATGATCGTCTTATTCGAGTAGCACAACGAGATATTGTTGAGCGCGGTCGCACGATTGAGGCAGTTATGGAGCGTTATCAACGTGTTCTCAAACCTATGCATGAGCAGTTTATTGAAACATGCAAACGCTATGCTGATATTATTATTCCACAAGGTGGACACAATAACGCTGCTATAAATATGCTCGTTAAATTTATAAAACAAGAGCTCAAAGAAAAGAAATAAGAACGTCCTCCACTATCTATTAAACACATCCAATGCTCTATTTACAACTCTTTTGGACATATCTTAAGATAGGCACCTTTACTATTGGAGGGGGTTATGTGATGTTGTCTATGATAGAGCGTGAGATAGTAGAACGTAAGGGCTGGATTGATCGTGAGGAGTTTATGAATATGATTGCCCTGGCGCAAGCAGCACCTGGATTAATTGCGGTGAATTCGGCCATATTTATAGGTTGGCGCATAGGTGGATGGCGTGGAGTTTTAGCTACTGTACTTGGAGCTGTGTTACCATCTTTCTTGATTATTCTAGCTATTGCGATGGTTTTCCAGAACTACAAAGACTTACCTGCTGTTGAGGCAATATTCAAAGGTATTCGCCCTGCTGTGGTAGCGCTGATAGCTGCACCCCTCATCAATATGGCTCGAAATTCTAAAATTACATGGGGTACTTCTTTTATTCCTATACTAGGTGCACTTTTAATTTGGATTGGAGGCTTATCTCCCGTTTGGATTATACTGACTACAGTTATTGTGGCTTTACTATATACTTATCTTAAGGAAAGGAGGATAAAATGATTTATATGCAGTTATTTTTGAGCTTCCTTAAAATAGGATTATTTGGTTTTGGAGGTGGATTGGCTATTTTTTCACTCATACAACATGAGGTAGAGTCTCATGGATGGATGACACAAGAAGAATTTGTGGATATTTTGGCGGTTAGTCAAGTCACTCCTGGTCCTATTGGTATAAATTGTGCTACATATGTAGGATATACAGCAACAGGAAATGTTTGGGGGAGTTTGCTAGCAACAACTGCAATAATCATACCTAGCCTATTGATCATGTTGACTATTTGTAAGGTGTATTTTTATATAAACACCCGATTTCAACGTAATATTTATTTTACTCGCACAATGCATATGTTGCGTTTATCGGTATTGGGATTGATAGCAGCAGCGGCTTTATTATTAATCAAACCGATGGGTCAAGTTTCAGTAAGTTTTATCGATTGGAAAAGTTGGTTGATTTTTACCGTTGTGTGTCTTTTTACGATTTTGCCGATGTTTTTCAAAGGACTGCAGTCCAGTAAATTTGGAATGAGTAAGATTCTTACAAAATGCGTACGTGTTCTATCTCATCCTATATTATTGATTGCAATTGCTGGAGTAGTAGGATATTTGATATATTAATACTTGGATTTTTTAAATAAAAAAGCTACCCTTTCGAGGTAGCTTTTTTATTTGATAACTAATATTTATCCCAAATAAGTTTTTAATATTCCGCTTCTTGAACTAGATTTAAGTTTGCGGATTGCTTTTTCCTTAATTTGGCGTACACGCTCGCGTGTAAGGTTGAACTCAATGCCGATTTCTTCTAATGTTTTCTCAGGAACTCCAATTCCGAAGAATTTTCGTAGAATGTCTGCTTCACGTGGTGTGAGTTGTTCTAGTGCGCGATCGATTTCTCTTGAAAGTGATTCGCTAATGAGTTTGTGGTCTGCATTAGGGGAATCTTCGTTGACCATCACATCTATTAGACAGTTATCCTCTCCCTCTACAAATGGAGCATCTACACTAACTTGTCTTCCTGACATTTTGAGCGAATCAGCAATCTTGTCAATAGGCAAGTCTAAGATCTCTGCTAATTCCTCTGCGCTAGGACGGCGCTCGTGTTCTTGTTCAAAGCGTTGGTAAGCTTTGTTGATTTTGTTGAGCAAGCCAGATTGGTTTAGCGGAAGTCGCACGATGCGTGCTTGCTCTGCAAGGGCTTGTAAAATGGATTGGCGAATCCACCATACGGCGTAAGAGATAAATTTAAATCCGCGTGTCTCGTCAAATTTTTCTGCTGCCTTAATAAGGCCGAGGTTGCCTTCGTCAATTAGATCAGGAAGGCTGAGTCCTTGATTTTGATACTGTTTTGCTACAGAGACAACGAAACGGAGGTTGGCACGTGTGAGCTCTTCAAGAGCAGCTCTGTCGCCATTACGAATACGGCCAGCCAATTCTACCTCACGATCAACCGAGATAAGAGCTTCGCGACCAATCTCTTGTAGATACTTGTCTAGTGAAGCAGACTCGCGGTTGGTGATTGATTTAGTAATTTTAAGTTGACGCATGATAACAAATAACAGTTAACAATTGATAGTTAACAGTTTGAAATGATATGTTATAAGTTGTTGTTAGTGATCCGGTCGGGATTCGAACCCGAGACCCACAGCTTAGAAGGCTGTTGCTCTATCCAGCTGAGCTACCAGACCCTTGCGTTTAGTAACGCTTTTCGTACACCTTTGCACGCCAAAATACCCATGTAGATGCACTGATTAGTGCCTACAAAGGCAATTTGGGCGCAAAGGTACTGCTTTTTTTTGACTTGTGCAAGTCTAAGCCTAAAAAATTACAAAAGTTCTTCAAAAAGTTCTTGTAATTTGGTCTTGTTCAATGCACCAACGGTACGATTTACCAACTCACCATTCTTGAAGAATAGAATAGTAGGGATGTTCATGATACCATATGCTGAACATGTTTCATCGTTCTCGTCTACGTTGAGTTTACCTACGGTAATCTTACCCTCGTATTCCGCAGCAAGCTCTTCAACAACTGGTAACATCATTTTGCAAGGACCACACCATGGTGCCCAAAAATCAACCACTACTGGGTTGCCTTCTGCCAACAAACTCTCAATGTTAGCATCTGTAATTTCCTTAATCATAATCTTATATTTTTATTTGTTTATTTTCTATTTCTGTTTCGGATAATAGCATATCTGTTATAGGATCTTCTATCAGCGTTTGAATAGCTCGTTTAAGTGGGCGAGCTCCATATTTGCGCTCTTTTGACTGCGCCAAAATGGCTTCTTGGGTATTTGGAGATAGTTCCAATGTATATCCCATTAATTCAAGACGCATCTTAAGAGGGTATAGTTCGAGCGACAAAATCTGTGCCAAAGAATCGTCATTTAATGGGTTAAATATAACCACATTATCAAGACGATTAACGAACTCTGGAGGGAATGTGCGGTTAAGTGCTTTAGTTAGAGTTCGTTCGGATTGTTTATCATCCATTTCACTAGCATCAAATCCTATTCCACCTCCAAACTCATTAAGTTGCCTTGTGCCAACATTACTTGTCATGATTATGACAGTATTTTTAAAATCTACGATATGTCCCTGACGATCTGTCAGTCTGCCCTCGTCCATCACTTGCAGCAGTACATTAAAGATATCTGGATGTGCTTTTTCTATCTCGTCGAATAGTACAATTGAGTATGGTTTGCGACGTACAGCTTCTGTTAGTTTGCCTCCGTCTTCATGAGCTATATATCCAGGAGGTGCTCCTACTAGAAGGCTAACCGTATGTTTCTCAATGTATTCCGACATATCAAAGCGTATTATCGCATCTTTGTTGCCAAACATCTCTTCTGCCAAGCATTGTGCGAGATGTGTTTTTCCTACTCCTGTTGGACCAAGGAAAAAGAAAGAGCCGATAGGTCTTTTCGGATCACGCAATCCCATGCGGGAGCGTTGAATAGCTTTGACAACGGTGTCTATTGCTTTGTCTTGACCGATAATACGTTGTTTTAGAAAGGTCGCCATTTGGCGTAGTTGCTGAGTCTCTGCTTGTGCTACGCGTTGAACAGGTACACCTGACATTCTGCTGACCACTAAGGCTATGTCTGACTCACAAATGATAGGGGTACTATCTTTGTCTGTTGTTATTTGTCTTTTGTACGCTCCTGCTTCATCCATTGCATCTATGGCTTTGTCAGGAAAAAAACGGTCTGTAATATATCGGTCAGTTAGTTGTACACAAGCATGTAATGCCTCTTCGGTATATTGTACCTTGTGGAATGTTCCATAGACCTCACTTATGCGAGTAAGTACAGTATATGTTTCTTCTGCAGAAGTGGGTTGTACTTGTACTTTTTGGAAGCGTCTTTCCAATGCACCGTCTTTTTCGATGGTTTTACGGTACTCAGTGATGGTCGTAGCACCAATACATTGTACTTCACCGCGAGCTAACGCTGGCTTGAGTATGTTAGCAGCGTCCAATGATCCTTGAGCGTTACCTGCTCCCATGATAGTATGTATTTCATCTACAAATAGGATGATCTCTGGATGTTTGTGTAGCTCGTTTATGACCGTTTTTATTCTCTCTTCAAATTGTCCGCGATAGGTGGTTCCTGCAACCATGGAAGCAATATCTAGTGCCACTATTCGTTTTCCTTGTAATGTGGCAGCCTCACCATTTTCTATCCTAATTGCTAGTCCTTCTACAATGGCAGATTTGCCCACGCCAGGTTCACCTATTAGGATAGGATTATTCTTTTTGCGTCGAGATAGAATTTGAGTCACGCGCTCTATCTCTATTTGACGTCCTATAACAGGGTCCAACTCTCCATTGCGTGCTTGAGCAGTTAAATCTTTACCATATTTATCTAGGGCTGGTGTATCCGTTTTGCTTGTTTTGGATTTTGATTCTTCTTTTTTTGTTCCCCATCCATATGGTTGTTCTCCCTCAAATTCAGCATCTAATTGACTGCCATTTTGTGGTAGAGGTTGAGGCTTTGGGTATAGACGCTCTATGCATTCGTAGTCAATACCGAATAGTTGTTCTACAATCATTGCTGGAAAATTGACGCGTTCACGTAGCATGGCTAATAGAAGGTGAACGGAACCACACTCTTCTGCATGGTATAATTTGGCCTCTATGATCATAAGACGCAAGATACGTTCGCTAGAACGAGACATCTTAGTCGTTTGACTAGTCTTTGCTTGTAGTAGTCTCTCATCTATGGAACGCTTCAGTTCAACAGGATTAAGCCCCGCTTGCATGAGCAATTCAAAGGCTTTACCATCGGCTAAGCGCAGTATGCCCAACATCATGTGATCTGGCATGATTTCTGTACTACCTAGTCGCTGAGCTTCTTGTTGGGCGTAGAGTAATATGGTATGTAAGTTATTCGTCTGTTGCATATTATTATAAGGTGTTTGGTTTAGGTTATTTGTAGAAATGCCATGCTAGACCAGCGCGGAACATATCTGGAGCCATGGGGTAATTGGGCATTTCAAAATATTGTTTATTCATAAATGATGCATTCAGATGCTGGTATTGAGCAAATAGTTTCAATCTTAAATTTCGTACATAGAAGTTTGCGTATGCATTCATCACAGGATAGTTGCCTATTTGTTCTGTGTTTTGCACACAGAATTGTCCTAAGGCTGGGTTGAGGATAGGTGCATAATATTTGGTAAAGAATCGCATGTCCACTCCTATTTGTACATCTAGTACTTTTACCCAAGTACCATGATAGTATAGGTTATTATACAAGGTAATGGTAGGAAGAGCTAATTTATCAGATGAGGACATTTGATATACAATCGTGTTGTCAAGATTGATCCATGGGGTAGTGATGTTCAGTTGTATGTCAGCTGCTAGGACTTGTATGCTACCATCCATTTGCTTTGGTGTGCCATCGGTATCAAAGTATATAAAGTCCGTTATATTCTCAAAGGATACATTGAGTCTAGGCTTAACCCACTTAGTAGGATAGGCTATTTCTCCGCTGATGCGCATACGATATTGTTTGCTAAAATCATTATCCCATTGATAGTGATTACTGCGGTATTGTTGCAGATAATAGTCCGGTGTCTCATTTCGGAAGAATGCTTTTGCGGCTATGGTTAATGAGTCTTTACCCAATCTGAAACCACCATCTATATGACCATTAATCTGGAATTCTCCTAGCTTGTAACCTATAAGACATACATTGCCGTCAAAACCATAGTGTATGTGCTGACCTCTATTCTTGTACAATGCTCCTCCTATATATGTGTTGTTAGTCCAACGATTGTGGAAGGTAATCTTTGGTGGTAGACCTACACTATCTAAATAAAGAGGTATTAGTGACAAGTGTCTTTGGGTTTCGTTCATTGCATATACTGTTGCACCGAATTTTAACCAAGTGTTAAACTCTTCTTCAAAGGTTACAGATAGCGTGTTTTTGATGCTTAGGCATGCGGTTGTGTCCATAGTGGACTTTTGATCGTAATATGTATTAGGATAGAATCCTTGGTTGGCAGTTTTCTCGACATAACGCTTGGTGGCATCATTTACTTCGAAGATATGTCTAAATGTGGTGACAGGTATGTATTCTATTTTTATGGAGTCTTTCTTCTCCCATTCTCCATCTTCGTTTCGTTCTCGGTAGTTTACCTTGCGCTCGCGTTCTACGCAGATGCTATAATAGTGATTTAGGTAGCCTGATAGGTATCTCAGTTTAGACATACCTTGCATTTTTACAGGCATATCTTCTGGTTTTAGTGTTCCCAGTAGGTCATTGGTATTCATTAGACCACCATTCTCAAAATTGCTCAGTGTGTTCCATGTGAATGCTCCATGCAGCGAATAGTGGTCTCCATTATATGCTCCAAAGACAGATCCATAAGTGGTTTTACCCTCTTGGTTGGTGAATCGTCCGTATGAGTTGAGGTAGTCAATAGTCAATCCTAAGTTGGTACGACGATTGACGTTACCTGTGAATGCAAAACTGATATCGTTTTGGTCTAGGTTGGTAACAAAGCCCTTTTTGTAGGCTACGGTGGAATAAGGGGTTGTTGTGTGGTAAAACTTGACTTGTTGTGGTGTGATGATATATGGTGTGTATGCGTCAGCAAAGATGAAGTCAGTAGACTTGATTCTACTGAAGTATATGCGTGATTGTACTGGTGAAATCAAGTTGGAGTTAGTGGTGTTGGAAATGGAGTAATTGTTTAGTGCATTGCGCATTGGATAATGCATATACGAGGTGTCTATCGTAGAAATAGTGTCTGCGACACCAGTCCATGCGTCTAGTTGCCATGCCCGTATGACAGTGGGTACGGCCTTTGTTTGTGCCGCAAGCCCCACTGTCATGCATGAGATTAGTACAAGTAAACTAATCAGGCGATGGTATGTGTGATGGTTAATTCTCACTTACAAGTTTTTTTTGTTGCACGCTCTTTTTTCTTAAGTGCTTTGATTTGCTCTTCCAACTTAGCGATCTCTTTTTCTTGGTTGTTGATGGTCTTTAGCAGTTCGTTGAGCTCTTCGTTTTCGATAGTAGTTGGATATTGCTCGTCTACTCGTTGGAGGAAGTCGGACAATATATTCATATAGTTAATGAACGCATCGTATGCAGACTCAAAGTGTGTACTACCTTGATCAATATGATTCATGTAGTGGAAGTAGTTTGCATCTTGCAGGAACAACCAATCGCGTTTCAATTGTTTGTCTTGGCAGAGATGTACACGTTCAGCTACTGCATACAGTTTTTGCAATGCTTCTTGTTGAAGGTCGTTGCCAGCATAGATACTGAGGTCTTTTGCCTCACCTGCCCATGTGATAGGGTATGGTGCTACGATAGCGTCGTTTACAGCAAATTTTTTAGCCGCTTCGCCTGGAGTTACAAAACCGATACTCTTGTCCATAGCATGGTAAGGTAATGCTTTGAGGAATTCAAAGATGCCAGTTCCCGCATGATGACGTACACCGAAAGTCTCTGCTCCAACCCATATGTTGATAACTTGCTCTTCCTCTGGTAGATCTGCCACTTGTGCAGTGTATTTCTCTGCATCTAATGGCCAATTGTGCCAGTTCTCATCCGCAAAGTGGAAGGCTAGTTCATCACTGACATTAGAATTGCGTAGCAATACTTTCAGCTTTGGTGACGATGCACTTTGGTATACATAGTTAGGACTCTTCCAACTGAGGATGTGTTTTGCTCCTTCTGTCATGATAGCTTTGTAGCCTTGTTGATGTAGGGTCAGTGCAATCTCGTCAGAGTAGATAAGCTCTGTATTACAGATGGTGGTTGATTCTACACCAAAGAGCTCTTTCACCATGGCTTGTTGTAGTTGTAACTGTTCGGTAGCTTCGGTCTCGCTGTATACAGAAGCCAATGAATATGCGTATGGAGTTGCGACAAACTCAACACAACCTGTATCTGCCAATTCTTTGAGGGTGTCAATCATTTCTGGAGCAAATTGTTGGAACATCTCCAAAACCACACCTGAGATACTCAGTGCACAGTGGAATTTACTCTTAGACAGACGGATCATTTCTTGCAAGGTCTTGCATAGTGGCATGTAAGATGCATTGACTAGATGTGCTATCTGCTCTTCGGTCTGCATATCATCGTAGTAGTAATGATCTTGACCAATCTCAAAAAAACGATAACGCTTCATCCAATATGGAGCGTGCATTTGAAAACAAAAACAAATATTTTTCATGATTTTTCTTATTTTACAGTGGATAATTGTGGATTGATTAACGGTGGTGACGTAGTACTTGATCGTAAATATAACGTACTTTCAGACCTACATCATACCAGCGTATGTTGTTGACCTCATCGCGTCCTAGTTCGCGCAGTGACTTGTACATAGCAGGGTATTTTACAATAGCATAAATAGCATCTGCCATAGCATCAATATCCCAATAGTCGGTCTTGATGACGTGAGATAGAATCTCTGCACAACCTGACTGATGTGAGATGATAGAAGGGCAGCCTACTTGCATTGCTTCTAGTGGCGAGATACCGAAAGGCTCACTGACACTAGGCATAATGTACACATCTGAATCTGCTAAAACCTCTTGTACTTGTCTTCCGCGCATGAAGCCTGGGAAGTGGAACTTATCAGCAATACCACGTTGAGCAACTAGATCAATCATCTTGTTCATCATATCACCACTACCTGCCATCACAAAGCGTACGCCATCGGTTTTTGCCAACACGCGTGCAGCTGCCTCTACAAAGTACTCAGGACCTTTTTGCATGGTGATACGTCCAAGGAATGTCACTAACTTATCTTTTCTATCATGTTTTACAAACTCCTCAGGATTAGCCAATGGCTCTACTGCATTGTGTACAGTACTTACTTTATGAGGTGGTTGTCCGTATTTCTCAATGACGGTACGACGTGTCAATTCACTCACGCACATGATATGATCTGCCTCATCCATACCTCTGCGCTCAATGGCATATACAGTAGGGTTGACATTGCCGCGGCTGCGGTCAAAGTCCGTTGCGTGTACGTGAATAACCAATGGTTTGCCAGATATTTGTTTGGCAAAAACACCAGAAGGATAAGTCAACCAGTCATGACTATGGATGATGTCAAAATCCAATGCATGCGCCAAAACACTAGCTACTGCTTCGTAGTTGCCAATCTCTTCGAGCAGGTTATCTGGGTAACGACCGGAGAATCCTACACATCCTAATTCGTCTGTACCGATACGCGAGTAGTCGTAGTGGATGTTGTTACGCAGGTGGTAGTATTCTTCTGGTGACATCTTACCTTCCATACGTTGACGGACATAGTCGTAGTCATTATCTTTCCATACTACTGGTACGCTGTTTGCGCCTATGATTCGCAAGAAAGATTGATCTTCGTCTCCCCATGGTTTAGGGATAACGAAAGTAATCTCCATGTCCTCTTGTTGAGCCATGCCGCGAGTCAATCCATAACTGGCAGTTCCCAAACCGCCTAAGATATGTGGGGGGAACTCCCAACCGAACATCAGTGCTTTCATTTTGTTTCGTATTTTTTCAAGGTGTTACATACTTCAATTACACTAGCTACACTAGGTGCATAGCTCATACCACCATGGCCTTTGAATGGTGGGTTGCCATCGTACAACTCGTTCAAGGTTCCGATGCATAACTCGCTCATTTCAGCTTCATAACCAGTCAATAGTCGACGGATGAAACTCTCGCCTGAGTGTTGGTACACTTTTAGATATGCAATAGCGTACGCTGCAATTGTCCATGGCCATACTGGTCCGTTGTGGAAATTGCGGTCGCGTTCCAATTGACCACCGATATACTCTGGACGATAGCCTCCACTCTTTGGTGAGATTGTACGCAAACCTTTTGGTGTGTACAACTCCTTGGTACATATATCCACTACGGCTTTGCGTTGTTTTTTATCTAGTGGTGAGTATGGCAAGGATGCTGCAATGATTTGATTTGGACGTACCTCGTTGTTGTGGTAGTCGCCATCTACATAATCATCTAGATAATATCCGTTCCAGAATGTTTTTACGAAATTGTCTTTCGCTACCTCTGCTTGGTATTCCATTAAGTCTGCTACTTGTTCTTTACCTAGACAACGTTGAATGTCTGCTGTAAAGAGTAGCGCATTGTACCACAATGCATTAATCTCTACTACATAACCTGTGCGCGGAGTGATAGGACGTCCGTCTTCTACCGCATTCATCCATGTTGCAGGACGCTCTTTCCCTTCTACCCACACCAGACTATTGTGGTGTAGATTTAAACGTGGATGTTGTTGTCTACGGATGAACAACATGATGTCTATGATGAGCTGACCATATAACTTTGTTGTTTCCTCAATAGAGGTATAAGCTGCGTATTCTTGTAAAGCGTGGATAAACCACAACAAAGCGTCAGGTTCGTCCATTCCAACTAGTTTATGTGGTTGACCATTCAAGAATGCTCTTACTTCCTCTACGGCTGTCTTATTGACGATAGCATCCCAATATTCGGGACGATCAATACCCATGGTACAACCTGGCATGGCCAAGAACTCCTCGCGAGCTGTCGCCTTAAACCATGGATAACCTGCCATCAAGTAGCATTTATCGCCCTCTCTCTTGTAGAATTGTGATGCAGCATTCTTTAAACTATTAAACATCGTGTCGCGTGCACTACGACGTTGTAGCTCTTTCTCCCACAAACTTTTCAATGTGTTAGTCTTAACTTCGCTGATACCTGCTGCAAAAATGATACTCTCGCCCTTCTTGATGGCTACTTCAAACCATCCTGGAACCAATTGATCCTCTTTGTATGAGAATCCGCGTTCTAGTTCCTTACTGTATTCGATACCCTTATACCATTGTGGGTTGTGGGTGTACTCTAGTTTCTTGGAGCATTGCATGTGTAGTTCTGGGAAAGATGCATACATCCTTGCTGCTCTACCATTTTGCACCTCGCGCATATCTGAACAAGCGTCTGCATTCTCATGTGTCAGTTCGCTAGTGCTGCGGAAAGCCAAGAATGGTTTGAGACGCAAGGTTGTTGGCGAGTGTGCCTCCACCAACGTGTATCGAATCAAAACACGTGGCTCAAAACTTACTAGCATTCGTTCTTTGGTTAGCACTACACCTCCTACACGGTAGGTGGTCTTGCTGATCACCTCGCAATCAAACTCTCGGATATACTTGTGTCCATTAGGCGAGTAGAAGTTCTCGCCATATTGATGAATACCGAGATTAAATTCTGCTCCGTGCTGAATGACTGTCTCGTCCAAACTGCCTAAGAGTACATAATTGTCTTCTGGCAATGGGTCCGATAGAGGCAAAACCAACTGTCCGTGGTATTTGCGGGTGTTACAGTCAATCAGTGTCGTGGAGTTGTAAGCTCCTGCACGATTGGTGCGGATCATTTCTTTGCTCAAACTACGCTCAAGGTTAGTGAGCAATGTCTTGTCAAAATTCAAGTAACTCATATATTGTGTTTTTTATGGTATTTCACTATTTCCACTTGTCTTCTGCATCCATATGGAATTGGCGTATCTGTTGCTCCTCGCTGCGTTTGCAAATCAGCAATACACCATCAGATTCTGCTACGATGTAATCCTCTAGTCCTTGAATGACTGCTAGATGGCCTTTGGGCAATGTGACAATATTGCCATGACTGTCGTAGTAACTAGCTTCGCAGTGTACGGTAACGTTCTGGTGGTGATCTTTTCCACTTAAATCATATAACGATCCCCATGTTCCTAAATCACTCCATCCGAAGTCACTAGGTAGTACATAAACATTTTGAGCATGCTCCATCACTCCGTAGTCAATTGAGATGCTAGGACACATAGGGAACATTTCTTGGATGAATGCTTCTTCAGCAGAGGTACCCAAGATGTGCTCGCCCAGTGCAAATTTGCTGGCTAATTCAGGCAGATAGGTTTCAAAGGCGGTCTCTATGGATTGTAGATTCCACAAGAATATTCCTGAGTTCCACAAGAATTCACCGCTATTAACAAATTTTTGAGCGAGTTCTAGATCAGGTTTTTCTGTAAAAGCGCGAACCTTGCATGTTCCTGCTTTGTCTACGCTTGCTGAACTGCTGTCAATTTGTATATATCCATATCCTGTGTCTGGGCGTGTAGGCTTCATGCCTAGAGTCAATAATGCATCGTGGGATTCTACAAAAGCTAGTCCAGAAGCTATAGTCTCTAGAAATTTCTCCTCATGCAATATCAGGTGATCGCTAGGAGCAACTACAATATTTGCTTTCGTCTCACCTTGGCGCTTTACCATAGCTTTGATGCGTGCGACAGCATATGCTATACATGGTGCTGTGTTTCTGCGAGCAGGCTCACATAGTACCTGAGAAGATTGTAGCATAGGCAATTGCTCCAAAACTAAATCACGATACTGCATGTTGGTTACAATCAGTATGTTCTCCGTAGGTACCAATGGAATGAAACGATCTACCGTCATCTGTAGCAGACTTCTGCCTGTTCCGAAAAAGTCTAAGAACTGCTTAGGACGGTCCGTGCGACTAAATGGCCAGAAGCGACTGCCTACGCCGCCTGCCATAATCACACAATAATTGTGCTTTGTCATATTTTCAAGGTTTTTTATCATCAAGTATAGTGTTAAAATTATTAATTTTATTCTAGCCCGCAAAATTACAAAAAAAAAATCATATGTGCAATACTTCGTGCTTAAAAATGTGTAAATATGCAAATATATCATATTGCCTCTTGCATAATTCAAATGAATTCAGTACCTTTGCACCAATTTTTTTAGTATTATGAGAAGAGTTTTGCTTTTTCTGCTGGGAGCATTGTTGTTGGTCGCTACTTTTTCCTCGTGTCGAAAGGGTAGTGTCCCTAAACCATATGGATATTTTCGTATTGCAATCCCTGATACCGCCTATGAGTATGCTGACTTGCAGGGCTATCCATATACCTTTCAGCTCTCTAAGAATGCATATATTGAGGAATACCATTATGATGGAGAGCAGTATTGGATTAATATTCAATATCCTTCAATCAATTCTACAATACATTGTAGTTACAAAGTGGTAGATAATAATCTACGTTCCTTGTCCCGCGATGCGCAGGAATTTTTGTATGGGCACTCCACAGTGGCTACTTCCATTCCTATGCAGGAGTATGCGGACTATACGCGCAGAGTCTATGGTTTGTATTATGAGTTGCATGGCAATGCGGCTACACCTATTCAGTTTTATATGACCGATTCAGTAAGACACTTCTTTCGAGCTTCGGTCTATTGTAATACAATTCCAAATCAAGATTCGCTTGCTCCTATACATGACTATCTCCGTGTTGATACTCGCAAGATCATGGAGTCTATGATATGGCGATGAAATCGAATGAAATGACTGTATTATCCTCCATATTATCCTGCCGAAAGTCTGCCACTCCACTTATGGTGGTACTGGTAGATCCAGATAAGAATCACCTCTATCCACATCTCTATCCCTACCTTAGTGATGTCGATATGATTTTTGTGGGTGGAAGTACTGGAGATTGTATAGAACAATGTGTTCAAGACCTGCGTAATCATACTTCTGCGCCCATAGTTCTATTTCCAGGTAATGTTGCGCAGTTTACTCCAGCTGCTGATGCGTTGCTATTTATCACATTACTCAACTCGCGCAGAGCCGAAGTACTCATTGAACCACATATTCAATCTGCTATCCAGGTGTATGATTCTGGTATTGAGGTTATTCCTATGGGGTATATTCTAGTAGATGGTGATCGCCGAAGTTCCGTTGAAATTGTTTCTAGTTGCACACCTATTGCCAAAGCCTCTGTCTCAGAACTTGTTCGCCATGCTGTGGCTGGGCAACTTTTAGGCAAGCAACTTATCTATCTTGAAGCGGGTAGTGGAGCTGCTACTCCTGTGGCTGCGGAAGCAATCAGCGCTGTACGCCAGCATATTGATCTGCCGCTTATTGTAGGTGGAGGTATTGTTACTCCTGAACAAATGACGGCTGCTTTTGAGGCGGGAGCTGATTTAGTGGTTATAGGCAATCATTTTGAACAAGATCCTACGTCATTACCTGACTTTATTCAAGCAAAAAAAACTTATGTCCGTTGATACATTATATACAGCCGATGATGTGCGCTATATGCAGATGGCACTCACCGAAGCTCACAGAGCTTATGATATGGGTGAGATACCAGTTGGGTGTGTGATAGTAGCCGACAACCAAGTTGTCGGCCGTGGCCATAACTTGACTGAGACACTTCAAGATGTTACTGCGCATGCTGAGATGCAAGCAATCACTGCGGCTACAAATAGTCTTGGAGGTAAGTATTTGACCCAGTGCACGCTCTATGTTACGCTTGAACCATGTGTTATGTGTGCTGGAGCAATAGGTTGGGCGCAAGTGCGTCGAGTAGTCTACGGTGCTGCTGATGACAAGCGTGGTTTTACGCACCTTGCTCCACAAGCTTTGCATCCAAAATGCACGATTTTATCGGGAGTATTGCTCGATGAATGTAAACAACTTATGCAGTCTTTTTTTCAACAAAAACGCTAATAATATCTTACAAAGATGAAACCAATACTTAAAACCACCCTTCAATTACTGTCTTTCGCCGCCTTAGCTGCGTTGTCTATCTATCTGCTGCCAACCTATCAATCCAAGTTTAAGTATGATTACGAGGTGGGTAAACCATGGGGGTATGGTTTAATTAAGGCTGAGTATGATGTACCTATCCTCAAGACGACTGAACAACTTGAGGTTGAGCGTCAACAGGTCCTAAAGAATTACGCGCCTATATTCCGACCTAACGATTCCACGATCTCATCGGGAGTTTATGTGATTTCTCTAGCAGATATGGAGCATGTTCTAGCGGGTGGTTGGTCTCGTGTTTCGCTACTTAACGACAAGGTGTCTACTTCCATTAACGTTGCCAATCTGTTTACTCCTAAAATGGCATATCAGCACTTTGGACAAGAATTGGCACCTAATATCAAGTATGATTCCATCAGCTCTGAGAAACTTAAACATCAGATGGTATCTAATATCTCACTGACACACGGTGTGGTGCAAAAAGGAGTTAAAATTGTTGATTCTGGAGAATTGATAACTCCTGATATCTATCAGCAACTATACTCATTGGCTAAGTCATTAGAACAACGTAAACTATCTAACAATCAAACTCTTACTTCCACCCTTGGTGCTGCTATTTGTATTACATTTTTGTTACTGGTTTTCTACTTCTATCTATATACTTATCGTCGCAAGTTATTAGATAATATGCGACATATACTCTTCTTTGTTATATTGATGGGACTTATCATTTCTGCTGCGTTTGTACTTCTTGCACACATTGAGCAGAAAGATTTTATTTATATGATACCTTTCGTATGGGGACCTATCATTGCGCGTGTGTTCTACGATTCACGCACTGCTATATTTTTGCATATGATTACCGTATGTATTGTTAGTATTGCTTTACCTGCTCCTTATGTTTTCCTTCTAACGCAGATTGTTGTAGGTATCGTCGCTGTGGTTAGTCTACGAGATATGACTCAGCGAGCACAGTTGGCACAGACTGCTGCCTATGTTTTTGTTGTCTACTGCTTGATGTTTACCGCTTTGCATATGTTACATACTAGTGATGTGACCGAGATTCAATGGAAATATTATATTTTCTTCCTAGTTAATGCAATACTCGTTATCTGCGCATATGGTTTGATATTCCTTTTTGAACGAACTTTCGGTCTTGTTAGCAGTATCACGCTCGTTGAGTTGAACAATGTTAACTCCAATCTAATGCTCGAATTTGCCGAGAAGGCTCCAGGTACTTTCCAACATGCTTTGCAAGTGAGCAATCTAGCCACTGAAGCGGCAAAACGCATTGGCGCAAAAGTCTTGCTAGTGCGTACAGGTGCTCTCTATCATGACATAGGTAAAATGAGTAATCCAGAATGTTTTATTGAGAATCAGAGTGATGGATACAATCCATTGATGGGCATGGACAATCTTTCTGCGGCTAAGGTGGTTCTACAGCATGTGCTTGAGGGTGAACGTATCGCTCGCAAGCATCGTTTACCTGAGGTGATTATTCAGTTTATTCGTACACACCATGGTACTTCTCAGACTCGCTATTTCTTTAATACAGCTATAAATCAAGCTAAGAAGGCTGGTCTTGACCTTTCTACAATTAATGTAGATGATTATAGTTATCCTGGTCCTAAGCCTACATCCAAGGAAGGAGCCATCCTCATGATGGCGGATGCTATTGAGGCGCGTTCTCGTTCGCTGACTGAACTTACACCTCAATCTATCTCTAATATGGTTGATGATATGATTGCGTTACAGATGCGCGAAGGACAGTTGGCGGACACCCCTCTGTCGTTCAAGGATCTTGAAGATATACGAGCGGTCTTTAAACAAAAACTCATGGAGATAAACCACCACCGCATCCTCTATCCAACGGTAGTAGAGTGATAGATTGCTTTGTAAGATAAACTTGTGGTGGATTTCAATGAAATCTATAGGGAACTGCTTTAGGCTGTAGTCTGATGGGCAATTTGCCATCTATGAGCATGTTGTGCTAATCTACTTCTCCTGCTCGTTTCCCCACTTTTCTACGATTTCATCCATGATTTGGAAGACTTCTGTTTTGCTCTCTGCTCGCAATAGAGCTATGCGTGTCTGCTTAAAATCGAATAGTCCTTTAAATGCGGGTGATGCCGCAAAATGTCTACGACTATGTACGATACCCTTGCGTTCGTCACCTATCCACTCAATACTGCGTTCTACATGTTCTTTGAGTATCTCTACGCACCATCCTAGACTGCGTTCTGCCATCTTTTCTCCCGTTGCTAGATAGTGCTGAATGTCTTCAAATATCCATGGGCAACCAAAGGTTGCTCTTCCTATCATGATGGCGTCTACACCATACTGTTCAAAGCATTCTTTTGCTCTCTCTGGGCTTGTGACATCGCCGTTGCCGATGATGGGTATATGTATACGTGGATTGTTTTTAACCTCGCGTATTAGTGTCCAGTCTGCTTCACCACGATACATTTGACTACGTGTTCTACCGTGTATTGCCAGTTCGGCTATACCACAGTCTTGCAGTGCTTCGGCTATGTCGGTTATAATGCGATTGTTGTCGTCCCATCCTAGGCGTGTTTTGACGGTTACAGGAGTGTTGACCGCGTTCACTACTGCGCGAGTGATATCCAGCATTTTTGGCACATCTCTCAGTAGTCCTGCACCTGCACCTTTCCCTGCCACTTTCTTGACTGGACAGCCAAAATTGATATCAATAAAATCGGGTTTTGCTTGTTCTACGATGCGTGCGGCATCGGCCATGCTCTCAGGTTCTCGTCCGTATATTTGAATCACTACAGGACGTTCCTCGTTATAAATATTGAGTTTGCGTGTGGTGGATGCTACGTCGCGCACAAGTGCATCGGCATTCACAAACTCGGTATACACGCGGGTAGCACCAAATCGCTTGCACATAAGACGAAACGCAGGATCTGTCACATCCTCCATTGGAGCTAAGTATAGTGGAAACTTCTTCATAACTTAATGCGATTCTTTTTGTGCTCACGGATTACATGTGTTTATCTTTGATTTATCCGCGAGATCTGTGGAAATGTTTTCTATAAAAATAGCAATATCATCAGTTGCCCAGTTAGTACTCGTAAGAACATAGTTAGTGGATATACAGTTGAGTATGCTACTGCTGTGCGATCATTG
The DNA here is from genome assembly GCA_045613525.1 of Paludibacteraceae bacterium. GTDB lineage: Bacteria > Bacteroidota > Bacteroidia > Bacteroidales > Paludibacteraceae > Colicola. The sequence goes on along the minus strand of JAZLBE010000027.1, from coordinate 3,348 downwards.
GTGGTTGTTAGATTTGTTCCGTATGACAATGCTGGAGGACTAGTTGTTATACCAGCTATCAGACCTGTCAACGTAAAGTAGTCCAACTTTAGCCACTTTCTGCCGATTACACCGATTACTAGTAGTGGAATCAGGGTTATGATTACACCATACATGATCCATACATATCCACCTGATAGTAACGTTGGAATAAAGGTTTTTCCTGCGCCGAATCCGACGGCTGCGAGGAACATAGATATGCCGATTTCTCTAATCATCAGGTTGGCGCTACTAGTAGTGTAGGTTACTACATGTAACTTTGGGCCAAAACTACCCATCAGTATCGCTACAATCAACGAACCGCCAGCGATACCAAACTTAAATGGCTGCGTTAGTCCTGGTAACATGATTGGCGCAAGACCGATTATTACACCTAATGCTATTCCTAGGAAGATGGACGCTAAATTGGGTATATCTAGTTTCTTGGTTGAGTTACCAAATAGGTTCTCCACTTTATTGACAGCTCTTTCTTCGCCCACCACTGTGATGCGGTCACCTAGTTGCAGGTGCAAGTCGCGTGTAGCCAATAACTCAATACCTGCACGACGGATTCGTGTGATGGACACATGGTATGTTGCACGTATGTTTAAGTCTCCAATGCGCTTACCATTCAACTCTGCCTTAGTTACTACTACATTGCGTGATACTAGGTGTATTTGCTGCTTATTGTCTGTTTGAATGCTAGTTTCCATACCAAGTAGCAACAGACTTTGTTCTCTCTCTTTGTCTACAACTACGCGGATACGATCTCCTACATGCAACACGGTGTCTACATCGGGTAGTTCATCTTCGCCGTTAGGACGAACTAGTCGCGATACGATCAGATTCATGTTGCACAATTTACTCAAATCGCGGATATGTGCTCCTTCTACTTGTGGATTGGTCAGCAAGATATCTATATGTTCTATCTCTTTAATCGATTCGCTCTCTTCTGCCACACGAGCTTCTTCTTTCTCAACTTTGATACTGAAGATCCAACGCATCGAAACCAGCACCATGATTATTCCTACTACACCCAATGGATAAGCCATCGCGTAGCCGCTAGCTATGTTGGTGTTGATTTCGCCATTCATCATGTCGCTATATGCTTGCTCGGCAGCACCTAGTCCAGGGGTATTGGTCACAGCGCCACAAAGTATACCTGTCATGGTGGCTATGTCTTCGCCCGATATTATGTGGATTAGGTATGCCGTCGCACAACTTAGCAGAACAGCGGACATGGCTAGTATGTTCAGTTTGATACCGCTTTTTCCAAATGATGAGAAAAAACTTGGACCTACCTGTAGACCGATGCTGTACACGAATAGGATTAAACCAAAATCCTTGGCAAAGGTCTCTACTATTGGGTCAATGTGCATGCCGAAGTGCGACATAGCTATCGCGCAGAATAATATCCAAGTGATGCCCAGTGTGATGCCCTTGAATTTGAGTCTATGACTCAAGTATATTCCACTAGCTATAGCTATAGTCAGGACAAAGAGTGAATGGGGAACTCCTGAACCAAAAAATAAGTTATGTAACCAGTTCATACTTGTTTCACATTTAATTTGGCCGCAAAGTTATATTATTTTTTGGATATAACCAAAAATAATGCCTTATTTCTGCTAAAAGGTTGCGGATTGTCATAAAAAAATTACTTTTTTATAAAAAATGTCACTTGTATATTGCAAAATTGGAAAAAAAGTAGTAATTTTGCAGCGTGAAATATTTTGGGGCATTATGTAGTGCCCGATATTTTCCTGCACAAAAAATAACTATACATATTCCAGTAAGTAGGCTTTATTGCTATGTTAGACGGATTTTACAAGACACACAATTACCTTGTTGAGCATGTTCAGGTGCCAGCTAGACGCGTTTTAATGGACGAGATTGATTGGAATGACCGCTTGATTGCTATTAAAGGTGGTCGGGGTGTGGGAAAGACCGACTTCTTGCTTAATTATGCCAAGGAGTTACGTCACTCCAATCCTGAACTCAGTCGTAATACGCTGTATGTAAATCTGAGCGATTTCTACTTTACTGAACATACATTAGTGGATTTTGCAGGCGAGTTTGTTGCAACTGGCGGCCGTGTTTTACTCGTTGATCAGGCCTTTAAATATCCTAACTGGTCTCGCGAATTGGCTCAGTGCTACTACCGCTATCCTAATTTGCATATCATCTTTACTGCTACTGCGGTGATGCGTGTGGTGGAGGATAACAAAGATATTGGTCATGTCGTACATCCATACAACTTGCGCGGATTTAGTTTTCGTGAGTATCTCAATGTTACTCTTGGCTTGAAACTACCTGTCTTCACCCTCGAGGATATTTTGCGCAATCATGTTGATATAGCTCATCGTATTTGCCAACGCATAAGTCCGCTCAAGTACTTTGATGACTATCTCCATCACGGATTTTATCCACTTTTTTTGGAACCACACGACTTCTCTGAGTCACTCCTTAAAATGATGAACAATATCCTCGATGTTGATGTCTTGCTCGTCAAGCAGGTCGAGGTTAGTTCCTTGCCTAAGCTCCGCAAATTAGTTCATCATATGTTACAAGATACACCTTGTGGACTCAATGTTAGCAATCTGGCGGATGCTATTGATTGCTCTCGTTCGACCACAATGAACTATATCAAGTACCTTAAGGATGCGCGATTACTCAATCTACTTTATCCTGAAGGTAAGCAGTTTCCGCTCAAACCTACTAAGGTCTATATGCAGAATACTAATTTGTGCTATGCTAGTGCTATACGTGAGATAGACAAACAGTCCGTAGCTGAGACATTCTTCTATAATGCTCTGCATGGTCTTCATCGCATCAATGCCACCGATCGTAGTGCGATGTTCATCATCGATGGTAAACACTACATGGATGCTTTGGCCACCACGCCACACAAGACGGGCATCCGCTATTGCGCTATCGCCGACATCGAGCAAGGATCGTTCAAGAATATTCCGCTCTGGCTCTTTGGCTTCCTATACTAATGCCTTTGGCACAGTATTTGCCTGCTAGCTCTGCTAGTCATACTAGTTCTGCTAGCCCCTAAAAAGAAACTACTAAAACTAACAATAAAACTTTTACAAAAATGGCAAAAGAAAAAAAGTATTTAACCCTTGATGGTAACGCTGCTGCGGCGCATATCGCGTATATGTTCACCGAGGTAGCTGCCATCTATCCTATCACTCCATCTTCTCCTATGGCGGAGAATGTGGATGAGTGGGCTGCAGCAGGTCGCAAGAACCTCTTCGGCGAGACAGTGTTGGTACAAGAGATGCAATCTGAGGCAGGTGCTGCAGGTGCTGTGCACGGCGCACTCAA
>JAZLBE010000026.1:0-2096 GCA_045613525.1 Paludibacteraceae bacterium | reverse complement strand
AAGCTTGGAGAATCTCTTCAACAAAATCAGGAAGCAAAGTATATTCGTAATAACTACCTTCGTATTTAACAGGAGATGAACTGCTACTACTCAAACTAGTGTAGTGCATATAACTGCTCACGTCATTTAGAAACATACGATTCTCTTGTGGAACTTCGTAAATTGTGTCCATAAGTCCTATTTTAACAACTGGATTAAAGACGCTGTAAGCGGCATCGTTAACGCTAACAAATTTACCATCTTGAACTTCTACGGTACATAGTAATGTTCTTTCACCAGGCATTAAACAGATTGAATCGTTTGCGGAGTGGAAAAGACTGGTATCTTTTTCTCCATAAAGAGTGATTGGTACAGTAATGCTATTGGTAATGAATACCATTGCCAAAGGTTCTTTTTTGCACGATGTGCAAATTACTACGATTGCTAACATGAGCAATGAAAAAAGAGTTTTCTTCATAACTTTAGTGATTTTAAAATATGAAATTTAGTCAATCATCCAAGGAAGAATTTCGTAGTAACTTTCATATACATCGTCCCCAACAAAATTAATACCACAACGATATTGCAATGTTAAGTCAGAACCTATTTCCTCTGCAAACTTTATATTTTCAGCATTATTATGTATAGCATTAAGGTATTTGCTATAATCACGATATTTGTGGTCATTAAGTTTGCCATAGAAACTATTCCACATTCTATTTTTTCGATTTAGAACACTCCACTGTAGGTGATGATCAGCTGCTAATACAGGATCTGTAAATCGCTTGAAATAAATGAACTGAAATACCTTTGCACTATCTACTCGCGTTGTTACGTAGTAATCGATCATTACTCGACTTTGTAATTCCTGATTCGTATAATACACTCTAGTTATAGGAATGGCTTGATAGATACTATCCTGTTCAAAACCCAAATAAGCCAACGTATCGATTAGAATCGACACATCATTATTGTACATTGCGCTGCACATGGCAGAGTGTAGTTGCTTGGTGGATTTTTCCACCGTGATAGATTGTAGGATTTGGTCAGGCTTGTTAGAATGATCACATGATGCGAGACTTACTACGATTGCTAACATGAGCAATGAAAAATGAATTTTCTTCATAACTTTAATAATTTTAAAGGATTGTTGTTTGTTTGCAAAAGTAGTAAGTTTTATCTCATAGGCAATACGTATTTTTAAGAATTAGACTGCAAAGGTAGTGATTTTCTTTGGTTTATGCAAATGAAAGAGCGAAAAAAGTTTAATTTTTCTCTTGTACTTCGGCAATGGCGTTGAAAACGTTGTTGTCTGCGACGCTCACTACAATTGGCATTTTGCTTTTGCGGGTGATGATGCAGACATCCATAGGGTCGGTAATCAAAGATAAGTGTTTGCCACATTCTTTGCAAGTGAACAATCCCAAGTTGCCAAAGAAACCACCTGCTCCTGCAATACGGCTGGATTGGATACCATGTGGATAGTGTTCAATCTTCACGATTTCATCGGCTGGTATGTTGATTTTCCAAGCAAGAAGATGGATGTTTGTAGCTTCCTGTGTAACAGTTAGTTTACGTGGGATGAGCACCATACAACTGAGTAAGGCAATGGCAACAATGACAAATGTGACCAATAGCATCACTTGCTTGGTAGTGTACCATTGATAAGCCATATAGCCCATCGTGGCGAGGATAATGATACTGGCAATAACAGTCACAGACTTGATTGCTGGACTCAATGGAAGGAAGGCGGTTGTTTGCATAGTTACAAATCTTTAACTAATCGGACGCTCAATCCTTCATATAAAGCTCTCTTCACGTCATAAAAGGCAATTGCACTAGAAAAGCACATAGATGCTGTTGTTGTTCCATTAAGATCACTAGTCCAATACATGCCATATATCTGAACATAATGAATCTGTGCCCCATCTCCGAAGTCTGGCGATCTCATTCCCGCAGCAGGTAGGAATATAGCACCGCTCTTCTCTAGTTTGTTCCACTCTTTCTTTGTGAATGTCTGGAACTCTGCATAAGCTTCTTTTGACTCGTCGGTGTGAAAACCGTAGGTAAAGTTCACGCCTCTAGGTGCAACCCAATTGTCTGGCAAGAGGATCAGA
>JAZLBE010000025.1:0-10272 GCA_045613525.1 Paludibacteraceae bacterium | reverse complement strand
CGTGTATAATGCTAAACATTCTACACAATTCTACACAATTTTGAACAAAATTTAAACAAGATATGGCAACAAAAAAAGGAACTGCGCAGGTTATTACGCCTGAAATGGCGAAGATTCCTGCTGGTCCACTCGAGAAAAAATGGACCAATTACAAAGACCATCAGAAGTTGGTCAACCCTGCCAACAAACGTCGTCTTGACGTGATCGTAGTTGGTACTGGTTTGGCTGGTGCATCTGCTGCGGCATCCCTCGCAGAGATGGGCTTCAATGTCCTCAACTTCTGTATCCAAGACTCTCCACGTCGTGCACACTCTATCGCTGCACAAGGTGGTATCAACGCGGCTAAGAACTACCAAAACGATGGCGACTCTGTTTATCGCCTCTTCTACGACACCATCAAGGGTGGTGACTACCGTGCTCGTGAGGCAAACGTATATCGTCTTGCTGAGGTGAGCAACAGCATCATCGACCAATGTGTGGCTCAAGGTGTTCCTTTCGCTCGCGAATACGGCGGCTTGCTCCACAACCGTTCTTTCGGTGGTGCGCAAGTATCTCGTACTTTCTATGCTAAGGGTCAAACTGGTCAACAACTTCTCCTCGGTGCTTACTCTGCACTCAGCCGCCAAATCGGTAAGGGCAAAGTGAAGATGTACAACCGTCACGAGATGTTGGACGTAGTTATGATCAAGGACGAGAATGGCGAGAATCGCGCTCGTGGTATCATCGCTCGTAACCTCGTTACTGGTCGCATCGAGCGTTACTTCGGTCACGCTGTGGTGGTAGCTACTGGTGGTTATGGTAATGCATTCTTCCTTTCTACCAACGCGATGGCATCTAACGGCTCTGCTGCTATGCAAATGTACCGCCACGGTGCTTACTTCGCTAACCCATGTTTTGCACAAATTCACCCAACCTGTATTCCAAAGCACGGTGACTTTCAATCTAAATTGACTTTGATGTCTGAGTCACTCCGTAACGATGGTCGTATCTGGGTACCTAAGAAACTCGAAGACGCTCAACGCCTCCAACGCGGTGAGATCAAGGGTCGTGATATCCCAGAAGAGGATCGCGACTACTACTTGGAGCGCCGCTACCCAGCATTCGGTAACCTCGTTCCACGTGACGTGGCTTCTCGCGCAGCTAAAGAGCGTTGCGACAAGGGCTATGGTGTAAACAATACCGGTTTGGCTGTGTTCCTCGATTTCTCTGATGCTATCCAACGCCTTGGCAAGGATGTAGTAGAGGCTAAGTATGGTAACCTCTTCCAAATGTACGAGAAGATCGTGGATGAGAACCCATATGAGGAGCCAATGATGATCTTCCCTGCTATCCACTATACTATGGGTGGTATCTGGGTTGACTATGAGTTGCAAACTAGCGTGAAGGGTCTCTTCTGCTTGGGTGAGGCTAACTTCTCTGACCACGGTGCTAACCGCCTCGGTGCTTCTGCGTTGATGCAAGGTTTGGCTGATGGTTACTTCGTATTGCCTTATACTATCCAAAACTACTTGAGCGACCAAATCGGTGTGCCACGTATGTCCACCGACCTCCCAGAGTTTGCTGAGGCTGAGAAGGGTATCACCGATAAGATCGAGAAGCTCATGGCTGTTCAAGGTAACCGCTCAGTGGACAGTATCCACAAAGAGTTGGGTCTTGTGATGTGGGACTTCGTTGGTATGGGTCGTACCGCTGAGAGCTTGAAGACTGCTGTTGAGAAGATCGACGCAATCAAGAAAGAGTTCTGGAGCAATGTATATATCCCAGGTGAGGCTAACTCATTGAACAACGAACTAGAGAAGGCTCTCCGCTTGGCAGACTTTATTGAGATTGGTCGTTTGATGGCAGTTGATGCTTTGAACCGTGAGGAGTCTTGCGGTGGTCACTTCCGCGAGGAGTACCAAACTCCAGAGGGCGAGGCTATGCGTCAAGACGATAAGTTCTCTTATGTAGCTTGCTGGAAATATACTGGCGAGGACAGCGAGCCAGAGCTTATCAAAGAGCCACTCGATTATGAATTCACCGAACGTAAAACTCGTAACTATAAGAGCTAAGCATTATGGATCAATATATTGATATTAAAGTGAAGGTTTGGCGTCAAGCTGGACCAAAGGCAGAAGGTCATTTCGAGACCTACGAACTCAAACACATCTTCCAAGGTGCTTCGTTCTTGGAGATGATTGACATCCTCAACGAGCAACTCATCAGCGAGCACAAAGACCCAATCGCATTCGACCACGACTGCCGCGAGGGTATCTGCGGTATGTGCTCTATGTACGTTAACGGTCACCCACACGGACCAGACAGCGCTATCACAACTTGCCAATTGCACATGCGTAAGTTCAAAAATGGTGAGACTATCACCATCGAGCCATGGCGTAGCCGCGCTTTCCCTGTAATCAAAGACTTGATGGTGGATCGCGAAGCTTACGATAAGATCATGCAAGCTGGTGGTTTCGTATCTGTTAACACAGGTGGTATTCCAGACGCTAACGCAATTCCAATTCCTAAGGCTGACGCTGACGAGGCTATGGATGCTGCTTCTTGTATCGGTTGTGGTGCTTGCGCTGCTGCATGTAAGAACGGTTCTGCTATGCTCTTCGTTTCTGCTAAGGTGAGCCAATTGGCTCTCTTGCCGCAAGGTAAGGTAGAGGCTGCTGCTCGTGCTAAAGCTATGGTTGCTAAGATGGATGAGCTCGGTTTTGGTAACTGTACCAACACTGGTGCTTGTGCTGCTGAGTGCCCTAAAGAGGTATCTTTGGCTAACATCGCTCGCCTCAACCGCGAGTACCTCTGCGCTAAGTTGAAAGACTAATACTTTAGTGCATATATAATAAGAGGTGTGCTCCTGCACGCCTCTTATTGTTTTCTCGCCTCTACACTCTACGCCCTACACTCTACACCCTACACTCTACACCCTACGCATTACACTCTACACCTTCTACTCATCACTTATCACTCATAGTTTATACCTAAAATTAAGATTTCCTTCCCTTGTACTTCTCTTATACCTTCCTTATAATATACCAAGGAAGAACCAAAGACGAACCTAGGATGAAGAAGTGCCTCGGATGGCACTTCGAGTGTTGCGCCCGAAGAGTCCCCACTCTGAGGAAAAGCGCAGCACATAGAATAAAGAAAAGAACCCCAAAATACAAAAAGTACTGTTTGTTAAGATTGCCATCTCTTTTCCCTTTCTTATACCTTGCCTTATTCCACCGAGCGAACTCCGAGCGACGACCGAGAGAACTCCGTCTCAACTCCCCATTATCCCAAAGTGCTATTTATTAAGATTGCTTCCCAAAAAATGTTGACTCCTTTCCTAAAAAAGTTTCCTCCTTTCCTAAAATACTTGACCTCGTGCACTTCGCGCTCGAGCGCGCCACCTATGCCCTCTTTGTTCATCATTCCAAATCACATTCGGTCAATCACAGGTCTCTTAGTTATAAACTTTTAACTTTCACCTAAAAACATTTGCATATCTGTGAAAAAAGTAGTATCTTTGCACTCAAAAGTACGAATCCTTTTAGAATCTAATATTTTTATTCACATGAAACAAAAAAAGAATTCACCTCAAATATGTTCTATTGATACTTTGCTCAGGAAAAAACTTATCATTCCTAGTTATCAACGTCCATATAAATGGACCAATAAAAACATAATAGATCTCCTGCTTGACATACAAAAAAGCATTGAAGATAGTAGAAAATATTCAACTTTTAAGTATAGAGTAGGCACCATAATTCTGCATAAGAATGATAAGAGTGAGTTGGAAATTGTGGATGGTCAACAACGTGTGCTTTCATTTTTATTGCTTAAGTTGTATTTAGATCCTTCTTTTGTTTGTAGTTTATTGAATATTGAATTTGCAAATAAGGTAACACAAAGGAATTTACACGAAAACTTTAAAACTATTTGTGAGTGGTTTTCTTCTGCAGCAAAGGATGATAGGTCTAACTTTAATAACGCATTAAAAAATATTTTAGAAGTTGTTGTCGTAACAGTGGATAAAATTAGCGAGGCTTTTCAATTATTTGACTCTCAGAACTCTAGAGGTAAGGCATTATATCCTCATGATTTACTCAAAGCCTATCATTTAAGGGAGATTCATGACAAATATGAGATGCAAAATGCTGTGGTAAAATGGGAATCTAAACAACCCAAAGCAATACGAGAACTTTTTGATTTATATTTATTTCCTATTTGGAATTGGGCAAAACGTCGTAAGTGTGGTAATTTTAGAACGGCTGATATTGACATATACAAAGGTATAGGTGAAGATTCCCTATATACATATGCGCGCAGAGCTAATAAAGCAATGCCTTATTTTCTTATAACAGAACCATTTATTGCAGGAGCGGATTTCTTTGCCATGGTGGATCATTATATGCTGATGCTTCATAATATCAAAAATGAAATCGTAACAAACCCCGCTTTGCATGAATTAGAGCTTATTTTGACAGGCGGAAAAGATGTTAACTCCGCAGAAGAGCTAGATAAAACATATGATAAATCTACTATCGGAATTACTCATGCACGCAACTTATTTTATTGTGCATTATTGTGTTATTATGATCGCTTTCACAATTTTGACACTATGGCAGTAAAGAAATTATTTGTTTGGGCAATGATGGTACGAGTTGATATGCAACATTTGGGATTTGACACCATCAATCGGTATGCTATTGGTTTGGGGGATAATGATAAATATAGTAATGCTATGCCAGTTATATCAATGATTACTTATGCGCGTAAGCATACGGAAATATCCAGTATGAGACTTAATCTCAGGAATGGAGAAGCTGCAAATAATAAGTGGGAAAAATTACACGATAAACTTAAAGAAATAATCAATGGAAATAATTGATATGGTAAAGACGATAAATATATTGGATAATAATGGCACTATTTTCGACACAGATAGCCATTATGTAATACCACGCTATCAACGAGCGTATGCATGGGAAGATAAAGAGATAATCCAATTAATTGACGATATTAATGATATTGAGTGTAAAGAAACAGTTTACTACATAGGTTCATTAGTTGTCGCTCAAGTAAAAGGGAAAGAGAATACCTATGAAGTTGTTGATGGGCAGCAGCGTTTAACTACGTTGTATCTTCTTCTCCAATATTTGGTTTCTCTAGAGGCATTGAATGGAGAACTAAGTAAAACCCTTTCTTTTGATTGTCGTGAAAATTCTAACTATACACTATCTCATATAGAACAAGTAATCAACAAGACAATTGAAGAGGAAGAACGTCTTGAACAATCAATTATAAATGGTGTTGAGGCTATTCGCCAAAAGTTCAGCAAAGATGATATTGATATAGATAATTTTACAAGTCGTTTAAAACAAGTTGTAATTTATCGGATTGAGGTTCCTAAAAATACCGATTTGAATCGCTACTTTGAAATTATGAATACTCGTGGCGAACAACTTGAACAGCATGATATTCTAAAAGCTCAACTTATGAGTTATATAGACAATCGCAGTGAACAAGAGTTTTTTGCAAGGGTATGGGATGCTTGTAGTGATATGACAGGATATGTACAAATGCATTTTCACCCATCAGAGCGACAAAATATTTTTGGATGGTCTTGGAATGCATATCCAGAAGATAACTGGGAAGAATACAAAGACTGTTTCTGTCGTGCGAAAGAAACTGAGAAATCTGCAATCCTAAATAAAATCATTCAACAAGATTTTAAAGTTGATGATTCCGATGGCGTTTTAGAAGACAATTCTCATGTGCGATTTGATAGTATAATTGATTTCCCTCACTTTCTACTTCATTCGCTTAGAGTCTTTGTTAAATTATATGTTGAGTCAAAAAACGAATTGCTAGGAGAATTATTGGATGATAAAAAATTGATTGTTGATTTTGACAATGTTATAAAGTACGGCAGCATAGACGATGAGCCTATTAAGAAAAATTGTGAATATTTCTCTACTTTGTTTATTGTGCATTTATTGCAAACACGATACCTCTTTGATAAATTTGTAATTAAGCGGGAATACATTGGGGAAGACCAAGATGGGAAATGGAGTCTCAAGGAATTATATACAACTGGGGGAAAATCTAATAAGAAAGCGTACTATGCAAATACATCATTAAACTATGACAATGAGTGGGAACGAACATACGCACCGCGAAATAAAGAATGCTTAATGATTCAATCTGCGCTTCGTGTATCATATACATCTCCAAAGGTTATGCACTGGATAACAGATCTCCTTTGCTGGTTGTTTGATGATGTAGATATTCCTTTGTTGACGGAAGAGGCTGAAAGAGTAGCAGCAGAAGCTGTCCATAATAATTTTTTAGAAGGTAAAAACTATGCACTAGGTGTAGCAACTCCTCATGTAGTTTTCAATTTTTTAGACTATTTGATCTGGAAGAAAGATAAAAGCTTTTATCAAGATTTTGAGATTGAATTTCGCAATTCCGTTGAGCATTGGTATCCGCAAAATCCATCAGATGGCTCTATTGATCGTTGGGACAAAAGGGATCGATTTGGAAATCTATGCATCATTTCACGTAGCATCAATTCAAAATTCTCAAATCTCTCTCCTGAATCCAAAATGAAATCGTATCGTAAACATGTAGAAAAAGGAAGTTTAAAACTTCGGATAATGGGTGCATTAATTAATGGAGTTCCAAGAGGAGGTAACGAAGCATGGATAAACAACCTATGCGAAGAACATGAAAACAATATGATAAACCTTTTGCAAGAGGCTGTTGCAGAATATATTTAACACTCAAGATTTCTTATTCTTCGGCACAAAAACCCTTCCGTACCGAAGTTTTTTGCAGCATTATTATAGAGCGTATGATCATGAGTGCCGGAGAAAGTTGACTTGGGTATAAGTTGTAACTATTGTCGTATATCTCACTACCTATTATCCGCAATTTTTGAACATTTCTTGCATATATCAAAAAAAAGCAGTAACTTTGCAATTTAAAATTGTAAGAAATATAGTGATGCAGTAGTAAAATAGATAAATGGACAAAATAAATTAACCGAAATATAAATAATTCTTAATCTATGGCAAATGGAAATAATAAACAAGTATTGAAAAATCTGTTGAGTAGGCATTTTGATAATATTCAGTTAGAGCCTTTTGAAATGATAGATGCTCAAGCTAATGTACATGGTTCAAACATTAAATTTTATGTTATATATCAATCAAATTATCTTAGTAATCATGATGTACTACAACTATTTAAACAGATAGATGCTTCGCCAAAAGCAAATATTATATTACAAAGTTCTATTGTCATCATTACATCCAAAGATAATAGTTATGAATTTGCGATGATGTCATATAATGATTATGGTAGAAGTTATTTGAATAAAAACATTAAGTGGAGAGACTACTCAAATGATAGCAATATAGAATGGCTCAATCAGCAGTTAAAAGCAAGAAGAGAGCACATTACCCTTCTTCCTCAAAATATGTGGCAAATTAAGAAAACGATTTTTCTTAATTCTAATGAGATTAACGAAGCAGAGATTATATATTTTCGAACATTGACAAAGGAGTACAGAATGACAACTCCCAATGATTTGTCTGAAGAACAAAGATTTTCCAGAGCACTCAACGGAACACCAGAAGAGGAATATCCAAAGGATAATTTAGATGAAATCATATATCAAAAAGTCGTAGAAACTTACCCTAATGCAAAAGTAAAATCTGAGACATTTTTGTTCTCTACAGATTTAGCCAATTTAAGAATAAAGAAGGAAAAATTGTTATCCTCTTTTAAATTGTATTTTTTTGCAATATCATATAATACTTCAAGTTTGCCAATTGTCAATGAGAATACTCAACTGAACATAGATATTGATTTATTATATTATCCTAATATTTTTGGGAAAAACAATATTATACCTATAAATCAAATTGTTCAAACTGATGATAACTTAATAATTACAATTAACCATCAGAAAGATACATATCAACCGATATCAACTATAAATATATAACTTAACCAATATGAGTGATGTAGCAAAAGTCATATTATTCATCATGTTAGTATTCATGATATTCTTAGAAATCACAGGACAAACTCATTTAAAGGATAGTTCCTTAGTAATATCTTTCTTTGGAATATTAGCAACATTTGTTGTTATTGGCAATTATAGCCAAGTCAAAGATATTAAACAAGATACTCATGATGAAATAAGAAAAATTAAACAAGAAATAACAGATAAATTTAACAATCTATATAAACAAGTCTTAGATGAAGATAATGTTCACTCAATCGTAAGCCAACACAAACAGATTCTAACTGATTTATATGATGAACGAGGAAATTCAAAGTTAACACCATTAACTAACGCTCTTCAAAAACATGCCTCTGAGAACGCACTTCTACGCAAATTAGTTAAAATACAAAATAATAGAAATGAAGCTTTAAGATTAATATTATCATCTTTATTGCATTCTGAAACAAGAAATCATATATCCCTAATAGAGAATATATATGAACTAGGATCATATAAGTGTAAAGTCAAGTGTGATAACCAACCAGAATCTATTGATGCTATAGCGAAGTGGTCAGATAAAGAAGGAATAATTTTCTTTGTTTGTACTACTTCATCACGTATAGATCATGTTTCTCATGTGTCTAACAAAAAAATCAACAAGCAAGAGATTGATAATATCTTACGAGGACTAAAATTGTTGTTGAAGAGTGATTAATAGTTTAACAATCACATTGTTTCTACTTACTAGAGAAATCACCATTTCACAAGTTATAACTTGCATATCTGCAAATTTTTCTGTACCTTTGCAGTCGAATACTGCAAATAAAAACATTAGTATCGGTTTCTATGGCTATCAACGAGGCACTTATAAAAGAGTTGCTCAATCATGGCGAGCGCATAACATTAGAATGTAAAGCAGCAGAAAGAGGTCTTCCTAAATCTCTTTGGGAGACATATTCTGCATTTGCAAATACCTATGGTGGTACTATTCTTTTGGGTGTAGAGGAGCACAAAGAAGAAATAGACCCAAAAAAACGCTATATTGTCACAAAAATCAGTAATCCACAGAAACTAATTACAGATTTTTGGAACTTGATAAATGACCCTAAAAAAGTTAATGTCAATATATTGGTGGATGAAGATGTGCAAGTCATCAATGTGGATGGGCAAGATATTATTGCTATTCATATTCCACAAGCAGCATACAATGTGCGCCCTGTTTTCATTAATGACAACTTGCAACGAGGAGTCTATAAGCGTAACTACGAGGGAGATTATCATTGCACCGAACAAGAAATCAAGCTAATGTTGCGTGATGCCAACGAGGCAGGCAACGATCGTATTATCCTCGAACACTATACAATGGATGATATTGACACGCCCACTTTGGAGCGTTATCGCCAATTATTCAAGATCGACCACCCAGAACATGTATGGAACGAATTGGATAACCAAGAGTTCTTGAAGCAATTAGGCGGATATGGTGTAGATAGAAATACTGGAATGGAAGGCCTTACTATGGCAGGTTTGCTCATGTTTGGCAAGGGCTTACCTATTCGCGAAAGATTTGACAATCTGCGTATGGACTATATTGACAAGTCAAATCTTATCGGTGAGCAACGCTATAGTGACCGACTGACATATGATGGTACATGGGAGAATAATCTATTCAATTTCATTCGTATTGTATTGCCTCGTTTGACAAAAGACCTGCCACGACCTTTTGCTATGGATGGTGTGGAAAGAAAAGATGACACCCCACAACACAAAGCTATTCGTGAGGCGATGACCAATGCCATTATTCATGCAGATTTTATGTTGAATGGTATCCTCAAAATAGAAAAGACAGATGATGCATTTATATTCACCAACCCTGGGTTGCTTAAATTGCCGATAGAACAAATCTATGCAGGTGGCGAAAGTAAAGCACGCAACCAACGCATACAAAACATGCTGCGTATGATTGGTTATGGTGAGAATATCGGTTCTGGTTTTCCACTTATCTTGAGCGCTTGGAATGAAAAGCATTGGATTAAACCTGAACTGATTGAGCAAACCGAATTAATGCAAGTCAAATTGGTTCTGCATATACTCAATGAAGGTGACACTCAAGGTGACACTCAAGATGTCCCTCAAGATGTCCCTCAAGATGTCCCTCAAACAATAATCGAACTCATTTATAATAATCCAAATATAACAAGAGAGGATATTGCCAAACAAATAGGAGTAAGTACAAAGACTATTGGACGCTATCTAAAAAAACTGGAGAATAAGGTTAA
>JAZLBE010000024.1:0-13239 GCA_045613525.1 Paludibacteraceae bacterium | reverse complement strand
TCACCTTTGATGATCTTACGTGCTGCTTCAATATATTCTAAATACTGTTCTCTACTTACTTTTCCCTCGCACACGCCACAGCAATTACCCAAGTGATACTTCAAACACAATCGATATTTGCCCATTTCAACGCTATTTTTTGTCATCAATGTATTGCAAGTACGAATGGGGTAGAGTTTATGTATCAACTCTAGAACTAAGTCTAATGTATATCCAAAGGTGTAGGGACCATAATAATCTCCTACACCTTTGATGATTTTTCTAGTCTTGAATATGCGAGGATAATCCTCTCGCGTTATACAAATACTAGGATAACTTTTTCCGTCTTTTAGCAGGATATTATAATGTGGTTGGTATTGTTTTATTAGATTGTTTTCCAATAAAAACGCATCTTGCTCGTTTTGAACAACCACATATTTAATATCAGCAATGCTTTTTACCAGTAGTTTTGTCTTATACCTATCTTGCTCTTTATGAAAATAACTGCTTACTCGTTTCTTCAGACTCTTGGCCTTACCCACATATATCACTTCCCCTACCTCGTTAAGGTATTGGTATACTCCAGGCTCATCAGGTAAACGCTGAAGAATATCTTGTATATGCGGATTTTTAGACATTTACTTCGTTAAAATCGAAGCAAATCACAAATTAATAGCGCTTAATCTTTCACCACTAACTTGTATTTGCTCCTTATTCTTCACTCCTTATTCAATGCTTAGCAGCTCAGCAAGCTACTAATCTCTACATCATCACCAATGGCTTTTCTACCATTCAAGAAGTCCAACTCAATAATAAAGTTGATATACACCTTCTTTACATTGAATTTTCTTACCAATTCCAATGCTGCTGTCATAGATCCACCTGTTGCAAGCAAGTCGTCGTGAAGCAACACAACGTCATTTTCATTCAACGCATCTGCGTGAATTTGTATTGTATCTACACCATACTCCTTTGCATAACTTACCTCTATCGTCTCTGCAGGTAGTTTGCCCGGTTTGCGAACAGGCACAAATCCAGCTCCTAAATCCATTGCAACTGCTGGACCAAGGATAAATCCTCTTGATTCAATACCTACAACTTTGGTTATACCGTAAGCGCGATAGAGATTGACTATCTCATCCTTCATCCATTTTAAATACTCAGGATTACTTAGTACTGTTGTGATATCTTTAAATACTATTCCAGGCACTGGAAAATCTTTAACGTCGCGGATTTGCGCGAGAACTTCTTCGTGTTTCATATTTCTGTGTTTGTTTTTGTTAATTATCCATGATGTTCCACGTGAAACATTTATCGTCCCATCAATACAAGTAGTACGCTTACATCGTTTGGGCTTACTCCTGGGATTCTACTAGCTTCACCTATTGTGGTTGGTTGTATTCTGCTGAGTTTTTGGCGTGCTTCTGTACTGAGTGATTGTACTCCATTGTAGTCAAAATCCTTAGGCAATCGAATGTTGTCTAGTCTATGTAGTTTGTCTGCTGCTAGTTTTTCTCGTTCAATATAGCCTTTGTATTTGATGTTGATTTCTGTGCTTTCTACTATCTCTTCTTTTCTTGTTCCTAATGTTTCAATCTTCTCTTTTAATTCGGGTAACACTTCTGCTAATCCTAAAATAGTCACGTTAGGACGAGTTACGATATCTATTAATTTGCATGTTTGTTGTAACTCGCCATAACCCATTTGATTGAGATATGCATTAATATCTTTAGCTTTAACTGATGTTGTGCGAAGCATTTCTGTCAATGCGACTTCGCCTTCTTGCTTACTTTTGAGTAAGTTTAATCTATATTTATCTGCTAGTCCCAATCCGTAACTTCTTTCTGTTAGTCGAGCATCGGCATTATCTTGACGAAGTAAAATGCGATATTCTGCTCTTGATGTAAACATACGATATGGTTCGTCGACACCTTTATTTACCAAGTCATCAATCAATACACCTATATAACTCTCGTCCCTTGCTAGAGTAAACGGTGCTCCTCCTGTTATATTTTGGTGTGCATTGATGCCTGCTATCAGACCTTGACCTGCAGCTTCTTCATAACCTGTAGTGCCATTAATTTGACCTGCGAAGAATAGGTTTTTGATTTTCTTTGTTTCCAATGTATGTAGCAGTTGGGTAGGGTCAAAAAAGTCGTATTCAATAGCATATCCTGGACGGTAGAGAACTATGTTCTCTAAACCTTTTACCGTACGCAAGGCTTGCCATTGGATTTGCCAGGGTAGAGATGAGGAGAAACCATTGATATAATACTCGTTAGAGTCTACACCTTCTGGCTCTAAAAATAGCTGATGCATCTCTTTGTCTGCAAAAGTTACAATCTTCGTTTCGATACTTGGACAATATCTTGGACCAATACTTTGAATCTGTCCATTGTATAAAGGTGAATCAGCCAATCCACTACGCAGTACATCATGTGTCTGCTGATTGGTGTATGTGATCCAGCAGCTCATTTGCTTAAGTTGGCGTTGTACTGTATCTAAATACGAGAATTGGTGATTATCATCATCTCCTAATTGCTCGGTCAGTTGTGAGAAATCGATACTTCTTTTATCCACACGGGCAGGAGTTCCCGTTTTCATTCTATCGGTAGCAAATCCCAATTGGCGTAGCTGTTCGGTAATACCAAAACTACTTGGTTCTGCTATTCTACCACCTTCTATTTGTGTTTTACCAAAGTGAAGCAAACCATTCAAGAATGTGCCATTGGTCAAAATAACAGCTTTGGCTTGCATCTCTACGCCTAACAATGTTTTCACTCCGCACACTTGACCATCTTTAATGATCAACTCTATTACGGTATCTTGCCAGATATCCAAATTAGGTGTGGTGGTCAATATCTTTACCCATTCTTCAATAAAGCATTTTCTATCGCTTTGACTGCGTGGACTCCACATAGCAGGACCTTTGCTGCGATTGAGCATACGGAACTGAATAGCACTCTTATCTGTTACAATACCCATTTGTCCTCCAATGGCATCTATCTCTCTGACTATCTGTCCTTTAGCTATGCCACCCACAGCAGGATTACAACTCATCTGACCAATCTTGTTCATATCCATGGTGATAAGTAGTGTCTTGCTACCCATACGCGCAGCTGCACTAGCTGCTTCACAACCAGCATGTCCTGCTCCAACTACGATAATATCGTATTTAAACTCCATATAATCAATACTTTATCTTTTACTTCCTAAAATTTTCCGTCTGTGATGCCATTTTGATTGACCACTATAGCTACTTTGACCTATGGTTCGTATAAATGGCGTGAATGCATCTTCTAAATGTGTATTATCTTTGATTTCATGTGTTAGAGGATCTATTAATAATCCGATGATATCAAAACGTGGTGTTTGTTCTATGTTATTTATTTTTACATATGCATTAGCTGCTGCAATCATTCGTCTTTTTTTTAGAATATCTACATATTCTTCGGGTCGTTTATTGGAAAATGTAGAGGTTCGTGTTTTAACTTCTACAAAGGCTATTTCTTTTCTGTTAATGGCAATAATATCCATTTCTAGATTACCAAATTTCCAATTTGTTTCAATTATGCGAAATCCTTTCTTGCGCATCATCTGACACGCAAATTCCTCTCCGATAGTTCCAACAATATTGTGTTCCGCCATAGGTGTTATCCTTGTAGTTTGTTTATACGTGCAGCATCTAGTCGTAGGAGAATAAAGAGTAGTAATGTAAATCCCCATAAAGATGATCCCCCATAACTGAAGAATGGAAGTGGTATACCAATAACAGGCAATAATCCCAATACCATACCAATGTTAATCGTCACATGAAATAGTAGTATGCTTGCTACACAATATGCATAAATCATACTAAACTTATCTCGTTGTCGTTCTGCAAGATGGATAATACGCAGTATTAGTGCTAAGTACAATATTAAAAGTCCTGCAGATCCTATAAAACCCCATTCCTCACCAACAGTACAGAATATAAAATCGGTATCTTGCTCAGGGACGAATTTTAATGCAGTTTGTGTACCTTGTGTCCATCCTTTGCCTGTTACTTGTCCTGAACCTATTGCAATAAGAGATTGATTGACGTTATATCCAGCTCCAGTTGGGTCGTGTTTCATGCCCAGCAATACCTCTATACGAGTTCGTTGATGAGGTTGTAAGATTTTGTGGAACGCATAATCACAGCCTTGACACAATATTGTACTACATATAACAAAAGCAGCTATCCAACCTAGGTTAGTCTTACGTTGTTTATAACTCTGAATAAATAGTGCTATAGTACTTACCACTAAACTGCCCATTCCAACAAAATTGAAATCAATTTTCAACCAGATATTTAATATCAACCCTATTCCATATACTCCAATTATACCTAATCCTAGTATTATAGCAGTTCGTATATCTCGTTCTTTGAATATTAATAGTCCGATAGCAATAGCCTCTATGATTAAAGTGCTTATTAGACAACCTACATTGCCTAATCCAAGAGGAATAGATACCTCTCCAAATCGAATGACTAGTATAAACAATAATATACTAGCTAATCCCCACAATAATACATAGCCTGTCATACCTTGGCGATAAAATACCAATAAAAATGATAAAAATACCAATGCAGAACCTGTCTCTCGCTGAGCAAACATAATGATAAGTATTGGTAAACCAATTAACCCAAAAGGTACGATTAAATCGCGTAAATCTTGTACTTTGTATCCGTACCGACTCATGTATTTAGCAACAGCAATAGCAGTAAAGCATTTGGCAAATTCTGCGGGTTGTAAACTAACTGGACCAATACTAATCCATGACATTGATCCTTTGATGTTTCGTGCTACAAGTGGTGTAATTATTAGCAATAATATCATCACTCCATAGAATATGTATCCTAGGACATCATATGCTTTCTCTTCTATTGTAAGAATAAGTGTACCCATCACTAATGCTGTGATGATCCATACTAATTGTTTACCCGCGCGGTTGGAAAAACTCCAAATATCGCTTTGTTCGAAAGTATAACTTGAACCATAGATATTTAACCATCCAAATAATGCAATAATGATGAACAATAAAATTGTCCACCAATCAATACCCGATATGATGCTTCTGTTTTTATGCATTTGGTTAATTGGTTAAGTTTGTTTTTGCTATACGTTCAAACAATGCTTCTCTATTTATTTTACCCGTTAGATATTGTTCGATAACTAGTGTTGCGATTGGACATGCCCATGCGGAACCAAATCCCGCATTTTCAACAGCGACAGCAATGGCTATTTTAGGGTTGTCTTTGGGAGCAAATCCAATAAATAAAGCATGGTCTTTGCCATGTGGATTCTGTACTGTACCTGTTTTACCACAAATTTGTAATTCTGGTACATTATACATTTTTCCAGTACCTTCTATCATTACTTTCTCCATTCCATCATGTACAATATCAAAATGCTGTTTGTCAATCAGTGTTGTATGTACATCCAATTTCATGGAGTCGTGTTTGTTAAAGTGAGGGGTTATGTAATATCCTTTGTTTGCTATTGCAGCTGTTTGGTTGGCCAACTGCAATGGTGTAACTAGCAATTCTCCTTGTCCTATGGATAATGAACGAATAGTGATTGCTTTCCATCCTTTGTTTCCGTATATTTTATTGTAAAAAGCAACTGTTGGTACGTAACCTTTAGCCTGGTTGCGTATATCTGTATTTTCGAATCTTGAACCAAGTCCAAAGCTAGTAACAATATTTCGCCAATCTTCATAGTGTTTTTTAAACATGATATGGCCATCTTTGTAACCATCTCGTTGTAGCATATCTTTGTATAGCGCCCAGAAATAGGGATTACAACTCTGTGCGATAGCATCGTTCATGTCTATTAGATTGCCGTGGTTGTGCGTACATTTGATAGGTGTAGACTCTTGTCCATTGCAAATGTATTCAGTCTTTGGAGTTACAATACCTTCTTGTAATCCGATGAGTGCTTGTATGATTTTTAGTGTTGATCCAGGAGCATATTGTGCCTGTGTAGCCCTATTCATGAGTGGCTTGCTCTTGTCATTGAGTAATTCCTCGTAGTTATCAGAACGTTCTTTGCCCACCAATTTTCTTGGATCCCAATATGGGGCACTTACCATAGCTAAAATTTCACCACTTTCAGGTTCTATGGCGACAATACTGCCTACTTTCCCTTTAAATAGTTTTTCTGCAACCTCTTGTGTTGCTCTGTCTATACTCAAATACAAGTCTGTTCCTGTTTTTGCTTCTTTGTCTAATGCTCCGTTTTGATATTTTCCTTGTATTCGGCCATGCGCATCTCGCATCAATACTTCCACTCCTTTTTCTCCTCGTAGTTCTTTTTCATATACTCGTTCTATTCCCTCTCGTCCAGAATAGTCTTCCGTGGTATAGTAGTTGTCTTTTTTGATGTCGTTATTATTGACTTTACCTACGTTACCAAATATGTGTGAAGCTATTGGGTAAACATAGTCGCGTAGGGTTCGAATACGAATATCTATACCTGGATACTTATATTTCTCTTGCTGCAATTGTGCGATCTCTTCTTGTTTGAGATTTTGAATAAAAATCTGAGGGGAATATGCTGAATATCCACGATTTTTACGGATGTTTGTCATGTTTTGCATTCGCATTGCAAACTCGGTTGTATCAATATGGAGTGCATTGCAAAAACCGAGTGTGTCAAAATGACTATTTCTCATCTCACGGACAATCATAGTGACTTCATAAATGGGTTGATTAGCCACTAACAACTCACCATGCCTATCGTATATTAATCCTCTGGATGGGTAAATAGTCTGACGTAGTTGAGCATTTTTATCTGCTTTTACTTGTGTAGATTGATCAATGATTTGCAACGAAAATAGGCGTATGATGTACACCAATATGATAACGATTGCAATACCTGCAATTACATATCTACGTCTATAATTTTGATCATTAATCATCTATTTTTTAGCAAATCGTATCCAAGTATTAAAATGATAGTTAGAATGCTACTAAACAATGTTTGTATGATTATCATCCACCAGTTTTGCAGACTCCATGCTTCTAGCATAAATATCATAAAATGGTGACACAATGTGAGAATTATTGTGCATTTAATGTATTCTGCAAATCCGATGGTTTGGCTATTTATTTCGCCTTTAATTCTCTCAATGTCTTGTACTGCGTTTTTCAATAAAATGGGTCTAATAAAACTCAAGGCAATGCATGCTGCCATATGAACACCCATGGAATTATTACAAATGTCAATTATTATTCCAACTAGCATACCGATTAACATTTCTGCCCATCGTGGTATTTGTGTTGGGATATTTAGTAAGAGCACTAGATACATCATAGGATATCCCCAACCTTGTATTTGAAGACGGTCAAATATAGTTACCTGCAGTACAAGTATGATGATAGACCTTAGTATTAACTTAATCCATTCCATTGTATATAGTCTCTAGTTCTTCTTTATTTATATTGTGCAATACTTGTACATATTTCACTTGTCTATAATCGGTGTTTAGTTTTATAGTAGCATGGTAATAATCATTGCTTGGTTTCAAAATAGCTTCTTCTACTACACCAATCATTAAACCTTCTGGAAAGACAGGAGTCAGACCGCTAGTTACAACTGTATCGCCTTCATTGAGTGTAATATGTCTGGCTATATGTGTCAGGTTGATATTTCTATAATCACGACCGTTCCAACTAGTTCCTCCAATTTGACCATTCGTCCTTAGGCGGCAACTAATACTTATTTTTGTGTGA
Organism: Paludibacteraceae bacterium; assembly: GCA_045613525.1. Taxonomy (GTDB): domain Bacteria; phylum Bacteroidota; class Bacteroidia; order Bacteroidales; family Paludibacteraceae; genus Colicola. The sequence goes on along the minus strand of JAZLBE010000024.1, from coordinate 5,501 downwards.
ATAAGCGGAATAACAAGAGAATATTTATCCGATACAGTACTCACTATTCCCACTATTCCTTCTCTGGCTATTACGCCCATATCAGCTTGAATTCCATCGCGTCTACCTTTGTTTAATATAAGATAATTATGCTGCTTGTTAGTACTAATATCAATAACTTTAGCAGGTATATAATCCCAATCTAAATGGCTATAGATATACTGACTATCTATTTCGTTTGCTATTTCGTGATTGTTTTGTAATTCCGTTAGTTGTGATTTTAGTAGCGCATTTTCTTCTGCTAATAGCATGTTTTCTTCTTTCAGTTGAAGATATTCTACAATAGATGTCTTTAACTGATTACTACCTGCCACTACGCGATTAGCACTTGACCACATGATACTCTTATGGTATTCATGGGTAGTGCCTATGAGTATAAACGCAACAACTTCCAATATAATGAATATTAGGAAGTTGTTATAGCGTAATAGAAAGTTTATTAAGTTTCGCATTTATCGAATCAAGAAACCAAAGTTATTTACATTCTTCAATGCAATACCTGTTCCGCGTGCAACCGCATGTAATGGATCCTCTGCAACATGGAATTGTATGGTTATCTTATCAGTCAATCGTTTGCTCAAACCATGTAATTGAGCACCACCACCAGTCAAATAAATACCTCGTTTAACGATATCTGCATACAACTCTGGTGGAGTAGCTTCCAATGCTTGCAAAATCGCACTTTCAATTTTAGAAATACTCTTTTCCAAACAATGTGCTATCTCTTGATAACTAATTGGCACTTGCATTGGCAATGCTGTCACTTTGTTTGGACCGATTACCATATAATCTTCTGGTGCGTCCTCTAGTTCTGGCAATGCTGAACCTACCTGCATCTTGATACGTTCTGCAGTTGGCTCGTCAATGCGCAAGTTATGCATACGACCCATATAGTCCACGATATCTGCATTCAAGTCGTCACCAGCTACCTTAATGGATTTGTTGGCTACGATACCTCCGAGAGAAATAACCGCAATCTCAGTCGTACCACCACCTATATCAACGACCATACAACCCTCTGGGCTCTCCACATCGATTCCCATACCAATGGCAGCAGCCATTGGCTCGTAGATCATATATACATCTCTACCGCCTGCGTGCTCTGAACTATCACGTACAGCACGAATTTCAACCTCAGTACTTCCTGATGGAATACATACTACCATGCGAATATTTGGACTGAACAAACGATTCTGCTTAGGAATCATCTTGATCATACCTCGTATCATCATCTCGCAAGCGTAGAAATCTGCAATTACACCATCGCGCAAAGGACGAACAGTGTGAATCAATGTGCCTCCTTTACCAATCATTTGTTGTGCTTTGCGACCTACGGCAACCATCTTGCGATCAGTGCTGCTAATTGCTACTACTGATGGCTCATCAACTACAACCTTGTCATCACACATAATGATGGTGTTGGCTGTACCTAAGTCAATGGCGATCTCTTGTGTAAACGAAAATAGTCCCATTTTCTTTTAATTTTTTCGATGTTATATTTTAGGTGTTATTTTTCTTTGTCAGTATTTTATTAAGAATATGATTTTGCTTCTGCAAAAGCACTTTTACGCAAAATTCATAATTTTCCGCAAAGATACAACAAAAAATGCATATATGCAAAATTTTTTTTAAAAAAGATAGATTTATCTATCTATATGAATAATTATTCATTTTTTGCATACTTATGTTTTAATTCTTTCAACCTTGAAAAGCTAGGTGATTCAGTGGGCTTATACGAGCGAAATAAAAAAAGTGTGATGGTCATTAAACCATCACACTCGCGCTCCCTCAAGGACTTGAACCTTGGACCCCCTGATTAACAGTCAGATGCTCTAACCGACTGAGCTAAGGAAGCAATATTTTGACTTCGAAACATCTGTCATTTCCGAAATCGGGTGCAAAATTACTACTTTTTTTTCATATGAGCAAGTTTTTTTGAAAAAAAATTACTATCTTTGCAAACTTTTTTGATTTTACGACCAAAAAATGCATATTTTTACTCTAAAAAACATAAAAAATGAAGAAAATTTTAGGTTTAGGCAATGCGTTAACCGATATCCTGCTTCAAATCTCGGAGGGAGACCTTAGAGAGATAGGTTTTCCTAAAGGGAGTATGAATCTTATTAATGCTGAGCAATTCGAACAATTACAAACCAAATTTGCATCAGTCCGTAAAAAACTAGTTGCAGGTGGTAGTGCTTCTAATACTGTGGCAACGATTGCCCAACTAGGAGGAAAAGCTGCTTTTATTGGTAAGATAGGAAATGATGAAGTAGGACGCTTCTACCATGAAGACCTTCTTAAAAACAATGTACAACCTCAATTACTCACTTCATCTCTAATGTCGGGATGTTGTATTGTGCTTATTACTCCTGATGGAGAGCGTACTTTCTGTACCTATCTTGGTGCAGCAGCTGATATGCGTGCTGAAGATATTTGCAAAGAGGCATTTATTGGATATGACATTTGTCATGTTGAAGGATATCTAGTGCAAGATCATGAACTTATAGAAACAGCACTCCGTACTGCAAAAGAACAAGGATGTATTGTTTCGCTTGACTTAGCCAGTTATAATGTCGTTAATGAGAACCATCAGTTTCTCAAAGACCTTATATATAAATATGTAGATATTGTTTTTGCTAACGAGGACGAATCTTTTTCTTATACTCATCTTAATCCAGAAGAGGCGGTAGAGAATCTAGCGCAGCAATGTGATATTGCAATCGTAAAAGTAGGTAAAAGAGGTTCTTATATTCGTCAAGGTTCTCAATTACACCATATCGGTGCAATCACATCTAGTTGTTTAGATTCTACAGGCGCAGGTGATCTTTATGCAGGAGGTTTTCTTCATGCTCTCTCAGATGGTTTTGATTTACGTCGATGTGGTGAGATTGGTACTATTGCGGCTGGACGTATCGTTGAAATCGTAGGAACAAAACTTCCTGAAGAAACATGGGAGGAGATTCGTCGAATCTGTGCTCTCTATCGTGGATTTATGCATAAACTCAAATTCTAAGCAATCACTAATACTTAGAATTGTTAAATCTATAAAATATGAAATTCTTTTACATTCTTTACCAATATTTGATTGGTTTTCCATTAGTGATTATTGCTACTTTGTTCACAGCTATTTTTACTATTTTATGTTTTCCTTGGAAGAATGGCAAGGCGCCTCGTACTATTCAAGTACTTTGGGCTAGAAGTATACTTTGGTTTTTGCTTGTGCCCATCAAAGTAACTGGTCGCAAAAATGTGGATCCTAAACAATCATATGTTTTTGTATCTAATCATCAATCTTTCTTAGATGCTTTTGCTGTTTATGGTTGGTTACCTAACAACTTTAAATGGTTGATGAAGAAGGAAATTCGCAAGGTGCCTTTTGTGGGTACAGCTTGTGCGGTAGCAGGACATATTTTTGTAGATCGTGCTAATCCTCGTGCTGCTCTTCAAAGTATGGAGCACATTAAAGCTGAATTAGTAGATGGTATTTCAACTGTTATTTTCCCAGAGGGAACTCGTACTAAGACCGGTGAAATCGGACGATTCAAACAAGGTGCATTTAAGATTGCGATGGATCTTAATCTACCAGTTGTACCTATCTCCCTTAAAGGATTCCATGAGGCTATGCCAGCTAGACAGCTTTTTGTTAATCCTAAAGCAGATACAGCTCTCCACATTGGTGAACCTATTGATTTGTCACAATTTGCAGACATCAACGAGGCTATGACATATGTTCGAGAGAAAGTGGAAGAAGGATTAAAAGCATAAAAATATTCTCTCAAAATAAACAAAGCTACCAGTAACGGTAGCTTTGTTTGTTTTCCTCCCATCTTCTCCCAGTCTTTTACGGGTTCTTGACGGGTTCATAGCGGATACTTATTTCTTCTTTGCATCAATCTCAGCATCTACCAAGATACGACCGCACAACTCGCAAACAATGATTTTTTTACGAAGACGGATATCCAATTGGCGTTGTGCAGGAATCTTGCTGTGGCAACCACCGCAACTATCACGCTCAACCTTAACTACTGCCAAACCATTGTGTGCGTTCTTACGAATACGATGGAAAGCTGTTACAAGGCGCTCCTCAATGTGCTTCTCCAAATCAGCTGCGCGGAGCATGAGTTTTTCTGTTTGCTCTTTTGTCTCAGATAGAATAGCTTCCAACTCGTTGCGTTTTTGATTCAAATCTACAGTACGGTCCTCAATATCAGAAATAGTCTTAGCCTTATCTGTTTGGTAGTTCTCTAGCTCGGTAGCCAATTTACTAATCTTGCGTTGTGATGATTCAATATCCAACTCTTGGTACTCGATCTCTTTGGTGAGGTTGTCATACTCGCGATTGTTACGAACATTGTTTTGTTGCTCTTTGTAGCGAGAGATAGCTGCGTTAGCATTCTCAATACGAACACGATGCTCAGAAATACCAGTTTCGCACTCTTTGATGTTGTTCTCGATGTTAGTGAGACGAGTCTTAAGACCCTCAACTTCATCACTCATGTCTTTTACTTCTTGTGGCAACTCACCAGCAAGAATACGCAATTCGTCAATTTTGGTGTCAACGGTTTGCAATTCATACAATGCGCGCAATTTATCCTCTACGCTCATGATTTGTTCTTCTTTCTTTGCCATAATAATATGTTTTTTTTAGTTTATATCCAATATTGCACAGGACTCTTATCCTCCTTTGCTACATGTGTATGTATATAAGGAGAGAGGAGCTGCTCAAAAATTTCTCGTACAAAATGCTCGCTTACCCAATGATCCATATCTATCACGGCTATTTGACCAAAAGCTGCTTGCAGTTCGTGATACTTAAAGTCTGCCGATATGAAAACATGTGCACCTTGCGCAATAGCGTCCTGTATGAGATCCGCTCCTGCACCACCACAGATAGCTATGCTTTGTACTTGGTCTAGTTGACCTTCTACATAGCGTAGACCAGCACCTTTTATCCCAAATACCTTTGCTACATGAGTTATAAGTTCTTGTACGTGAATAGGTTCGGGCAGTATGCCGATCACTCCTAAACCGACATTATCTTGGGTTTCTGACAAAATGTGATAGTCCTTTATGCCCAATTTCTCAGCCATTCTGCCACTCACCCCATGTAACCAACTATCCATGGATGTGTGGGCGGAGTAGATGGCAATATTGTGCTGAATAGCTTTCAGTACGCAACGCTCTTGTGGGGTAGAGCCTGTTATTTGTTTTAATCCGTGGAATAATAGTGGATGATGAGACACAATCAAATCGCAACCCAGAGTTATAGCCTCATTGACGACAGATTCTGTAACATCTACCGTCAACAATGCCGCATTTACTTCTGCATTGCGATCACCCACCTGCAGTCCCGAATTATCCCAATCTTCTTGGTAACTCAAGGGAGCTACAGATTCTATGATATTGATGATATCCTGAAGGATCAACCTTTTTTAGAGCCAACGCCTGTACGTGCTGAC
>JAZLBE010000023.1:0-41511 GCA_045613525.1 Paludibacteraceae bacterium | reverse complement strand
GTAGAGGGTCTCATCCACGTAAGCGAGATGAGCTGGAGCCAACACCTCCGTTCTGCTAACGACTTCTTGAAAGTTGGTCAAGAGGTAGAGGCAGTTGTCTTGACTCTCGATCGCGATGAGCGCAAGATGTCTCTCGGCTTGAAGCAACTCAAGAACGATCCTTGGGAGACCATCGATACCAAGTATGCTGTTGGTACTCGCCACTTCGCTAAGGTTCGCAACTTCACCAACTTCGGTGTATTTGTTGAGATCGAGGAAGGCGTTGATGGTTTGATCCACATCAGCGACTTGAGCTGGACCAAGAAAATCAAACACCCTAATGAGTTTACTCAAATTGGTGCTGAGATCGAGGTTGCTGTTCTCGAAATCGACAAAGAGAACCGTCGTCTCTCTCTCGGTCACAAACAATTGGAGGAGAACCCATGGGAGGAACTTGCTGCTAAATACGGCGTAGATACAGTAGTATCTGGTAAAGTAGCAGAGGTTACTGACAAGGGTGCTGTAGTTGTACTCGAGGATGGCGTTGAGGGTTATTGCACCGCTCGTCACCTCCAAAAAGAAGACAAAGGCGCTACAACAGTTGGCGAGGAAATGAGCTTCAAGGTAATTGAGTTCAACCGCGTCGCTAAGCGTATCCTTCTCTCTCACCTCCGCACTTGGGAGGAGCGCAAAGAGGCTCCTGTTAAGGAAGTGAAGGTTAAGAAAGAGAAAGAGGCTCAACCAGAGTTGCCAAAAGTAGAGAAAACTACTCTCGGTGACCTCGGCGCTTTGGCTGACTTGCACGCTTCATTGGCAGCTGCTGAGAAGCCAGCAAAGAAGTCTAAAAAAGAGTCTGCTGAGTAATCAACTCACATAAAAAATGAGAGTCAAGGGTGACCTTGGCTCTCTTTTTTTATCTCTTTTATTTCCCGTTGATTACACGGATGAAAGACGATTTGAAGATTCAAAAATTCAATGATTTAAATGTTCATATGAATATGTGAAAATCAGTGGGTTCTGTGGGACGTGTTGTTAACGCTCGTAAGTAGCTATATTACCTTCTGACTCTTGTACACTAACCTTGTAGCAATTCTCTACGTGGTCGCATATCCAGCGAGCGATATTCTCGGAAGATGGGTTGACGTCCAGAACCTCGTTGATATACTTGTGGTCAAAAGTCTCCTTGACTATTCGTTTGATGTGTGTGAAGTCTGTTACCATGCCATCCTCGTTGAGTTCTTCTGATTTGCAATATACGGTAACAACAAAATTGTGACCATGTAAGTCCTCGCACTTGCTCTCGTAACTGAGATGCAGATTGTGTGCTGCGGAGATAGTGATTCGTTTCTCTACGTAATACATATTCTTTTAGTTATAAACTATAAGTGATGAGTTATAAATTATCTATTGGTCGCTTAACCGTCTAGCTGTTTATATCGGGTTGAAAATATCCATTCCGAAAGCTGCTGTAAATGCGTTTTGCTCGCGTAAATTCTCAGGAGTATCCAGTTGAATTCCTTTTTCAGGAGTCATTAGCATAATACGATCAGAGAGCTTGATGGCTAGATCCAACTCATGCGTGGAGATGAGTATCGTCTTGTCTTGCTCGCGCGCGACGCGCCTGAGCAATTGTAATACGCGTATGCGATTAGGGAGATCCAAGTGAGCTGTAGGCTCGTCTAGCAGTATGATAGATGTCTCCTGAGCTAGTGCTTTGGCTATTAGGGCACGCTGTTTCTCTCCGTCAGAATGATCGTTGAAGAATGTGTGTGCTGTGCCATGGAGTCCTACATCGGATAGCGATTGCTCAATAATCAGCTCGTCAGTCTGAGATAGGCCTCCGAGAAATGATGTGTATGGATATCGTCCCATAGCTACTACGTCGTGCATAGTGGTGTTGTCAAGACTCAGTCGTTCAGTTAGAACGAGAGCAATTTGAGATGCCTCGCTGAGGCTATTGGCTATTGGCAATGGGCTATTGGCAATTTCAAACGAACCTGCTAATGTAGGTTGTAAGCCTGCTAAGGTACGGAGTAGGGTAGATTTGCCACAGCCGTTTGGGCCGAGCATACAGACCATCTCGCCATGGTGCAACTCGAAGTTCAAGTTGCGTTGTACGATACGTGTATCGTAACCTATGGTCAGATTATTCGTAGAAATAGACACGTTGGACACGATGTGAAATAGATGTTAGAATCTCATACGAGATAGTTCCTAGTTTAGCGGCTAGTTCTGCTATTGGCAGACGATCGCCGAAGATCTCAGCGATATCTCCTACCTGGGCATCCGTACCCGTAATATCAATCATAGCTTGATCCATGCACACGTTGCCAACAACAGGGCATCGTTGGCCGCGTATCACAACCTCGCCACCATAATTAGAGAATCTCCTATCAAAACCATCCGCATAACCGATAGGGATAACGGCTATTTGGCGTGGTTCGTTGAGCGTGGTATGGCGACCATAACCGATAGTTTCGCCCGCATTGACCGTCTTGATACTCAGGATAGTTGTTTTGAGTGTGCAGACATTGCGGAGGCCATTGGTGATTGGCAATGTGTTATTGGTTAGGAAGGAGAATCCGTACATGCCTATTCCCAAACGGCACATGTCAAAATGGTATTCGGGGAATCGCTCTATACCTGCGGTATTGCATATGTGTAGGAGTGGCGATGGGCTATTGGCAATTGGCAATAGGCTATTGGTACAACCTTTGAAGTAGGTCGCTTGCTCATGAGTAAAGGCATCAAACTGTGCTTCGTCGCTGCCTGCTAAATGCGAGAAGATACTAGCTACTTGTACTGCCTTTTGCTTGTTTAGACGATCTGCTAGCTGAACCATCTCCTCCTGGTAGAAACCCAAACGATGCATGCCAGAATCAATCTTGATATGAACAGGTATATTCTCTAAACCTTTTGCCTCGGCGGCTGCAATGATGTTTTCTAATACTTGGAAAGAGTATATGTTAGGTTGCAGATTGTTTTCAAGAATAATGTCCAAGGCTGCCAACTCTGGATCCATGATGATGATAGGTAGTGTGATACCTGCACGACGTAATTCTACGCCTTCGTCAGCCACTGCTACTGCCAGATAATCGACTAGTCCACTATCTTGTAACGCACGGCTAATCTCCACACTACCAGTACCATAGCCAAAGGCCTTGACCATGCATGTGAGTTTGGCGCCACCATGGAGTAGTGAACGGAAATAGCGTACATTATCCACCAGTGCAGTCAGGTTGACCTCTAAGATAGTCTCGTGTGTCTGTTGCAGAATGCGTTGTGTAATAACATCTTCGCTATACCCGAGTGCTCGCATGACGGCAGCGCATGTGCGAACATTTTGATGGGTGGCATCCTCAACAACTATCGGGCAGTTGGTAAAGAGTCGCATCTTCTCATTGCGTTTGGCTTCGAGTGAAGGGAAGTTTTCTCCATGCTCTGGGCCAATATAGGTGATGACTCCGATAGTAGGCTGTATGATAGGTTGGAGGCGTTGCATCTCGCCTTGTTCGGATATGCCAGCCTCGAAGATGGCTAACTGGGTTTGCTCGTTGAGTTGCCATACGCTCAACGGAACACCAATCTGTGAGTTGTATGATTTAGGTGAACGAGTGATACGATAGTCCTGTTTGAGTAGCTGATAGAGCCACTCTTTGACTACTGTTTTACCGTTGGAACCAGTGATTCCTATGACTGGTCCATGGTAGAGTGAGCGTTTGTATTGAGCTAATTGTTGGAGAGCAGTCAGGGTGTCATTAACCAAAATGAAAATAGGGTTATCCGTATTCTCAATATGCTTGATGAGTTGAGGAAGGATAGGGTTGTACTGCTCGATAACAAAACAACGAACACCTCTCTGAATGAGATCTGGTATGTATGTTCCGCCGTTATTCTTGTCGGTATTAAAAGCGAAGAATAAGGTGTTGATCGGTTGATTACCTAGTTGTCTGCTGTCAATGAGTAGGTGCTGTATATGCAACAACTGCAAGTTGTCGGTGTTGCCGATAACTTGCAGTGGTTGAATGGCTTGTATGATTTCGTGAATTAGCATCCTTCGAATTGTTGGAGGAAGCGAACGTCGTTCTCAGAGAACAGACGAAGGTCCTTAACACGGTATTTGAGGTTGGTGATACGTTCTACGCCAAGACCGAAGGCGTAGCCTGTGTATACCTTAGAATCAATACCGCAAGATTCGAGTACATTAGGGTCAACCATACCGCAACCAAGGATCTCTACCCAACCTGTACCCTTGCAGAAAGAACAACCCTTGCCACCGCAGAGGTCGCAAGAAATATCCATTTCAGCGGAAGGTTCTGTGAATGGGAAATAACTTGGACGAAGACGTATTTGGGTCTCAGGACCGAACATCTCCTTGGCAAAGTAGAGTAGCACCTCTTTGAGGTCAGCAAAGCTGACGTTCTTGTCAATATATAGACCTTCAACTTGATGGAAGAAGCAGTGTGCACGTGCAGAAATAGCCTCGTTGCGATATACACGACCAGGGCAGAGTACACGAATAGGTGGCTCCTGACTGAGCATCACGCGTGTTTGCACACTAGAAGTGTGTGAACGAAGGAGGATGTCAGATGGTTTTTGCACACCAATCTCTTTCTCGATGAAGAAAGTATCTTGCATATCGCGTGCTGGGTGCTCAGGAGCAAAGTTGAGGAGCGAATATACGTGGTTGTCATCCTCGACTTCTGGTCCTTCAGCCACGGTAAATCCAACGCGTGAGAAGATGTCAATAATCTGCTCTCGAACGAGTGAAAGAGGGTGGCGTGTACCTAGTGTGATAGGGTCTGGTGTACGGGTGAGATCCAACTCGTCGGCTGCGGCTTTGGCACCATTAGCCTCGGCTGCTTCGCGGAGCTCGTTGATACGTGCTTCGTAAGCTTGACGTAGTTGGTTGAGCGCTTGACCGATCTCGCGTTTTTCCTCCTTAGGAACCTCGCGAAACTCGTTGAAGAGCTCTGTTACCAAACCTTTCTTACTGAGGTACTTGATGCGCAGTGCCTCTACTTGTTCTGCATTGCTGGCTTGCAATTCAGCCACCTGGCTGAGCAAGGATTCTATTTTTTCTTTGATACTCATAATCGTGTTTTGTATTACAGCCTGCAAAAGTACTAAAAATATTGCATATATGCAAATTTTTGTGTTGAAAGTTTGAAAAATCTAGAAAAATTAATTTTGAAAAATGAGGTGGAATGATGGCATAATTACTGGTAAAAACACCGATGAAATCGGCAAAATTGGGGAATTATGCCGCTGGAATAGGCTGTTTAGAGTATAGAAATCATGCGTCTAAATATGAGATGAAACGAAACTTTTGAATCTAAAATTTGGATATGTCAAAAAAAATGTGTACCTTTGCACGCTTTTTATGCGTACTTACGCGCGTATGCGCTCACACACGATGATGAAACGACTACTCATATTGCCACTTTTGCTGCTTTGTATACACATACAAGGTCAAATGCTTGCGGATCCTATGGATATGTGGGATATGGAGTCGACAGGTGATTCGCAGGAGCCAGATGCCTTGGATGCTCGCATATCCTATACATCTGCGGACTCAATGGTTATTACGGGTAATGGTGTGGCTTTTATCCATGGTTCGGGTCAGTTGCAATATAAGTCCATGGGATTGACGGCAGAGTATATCCGAATGAGTATGGATAGTAGTACGCTGTATGCCCAAGGAGTGATGGATACCATAGAGAATGAGTGGGTGGGACAACCTGTTTTTACGGAAGGTGAGGATAGTTATCAAACCAGTGAAATAACCTATAATCTAAAAACGAATAAAGCTTTTATCCGTCATGCCATAGCGGAACAAGGCGAAGGATATATCAATGCAGATAAGACGAAGCGGGTAGGTGATGATGTGCTGATGATGGAGGGAGGTAAGTATACCACCTGCGATGATCATGATCATCCACACTTCTACCTGAAGATGACCAAGGCGAAGGTTAAGCCAGGAGGGTATATTGCTACGGGTCCTGCATACCTAGTTGTGGGTGAGGTGCCGCTGCCACTGGCGATACCATTTGGATTCTTCCCATTTACAGACAATTATTCTAGTGGATTGATCATGCCTAACTTCGGTGATGACTATAGTCGAGGATTGTATATGTCTGGACTAGGTTATTATTTCGCAATCAATGACTATTTGGACTTACAATTGACGGGAGATATTTACTCGCGCGGAACATGGGCGGTTAATGCTCGTAGTAGGTACTTGAAGCGATATAAATTTCAGGGTAGTGTGAGTGTTAATTATCGTTGGGATGTGACGGGTGAAAAAGATATGCCTAACTATAAGGTGGCAAAGAACCTGAGTGTACAATGGTCGCATACGCAAGACAGCAAGGCTAATCCGTACAACAACTTCTCTGCCAGTGTCAACTTTAAGACAGCAGGTTACAACCGTAGTAATATCAATAGCTACTATGATGTACAAGCTAATGCGGAAAATACTACGAGTTCAAGTATATCGTATACACAGCGTTTTCCAGATAGTCCATGGAATTTGGGTTTGAGTATGAGCCTCACGCAACGTAACAAGGACTCTACCCTGAATGTGGTACTGCCAAGTTTGACGGTGAACATGAGTCGTATTTACCCATTCAAGCGCAAGCATGCGACGGGTAAACAACGCTGGTATGAGAAGATCAGTTTGCAGTATAGCGGAACATTTAGCAACTCAATTACCTGTAAGGAGAAAGACTTCTTTAAGTCTAGTTTTACGAAGGATTGGGATAACCGTTTGAATCACCGATTGAGTTCATCAGCGTCTTTTACGGCGTTTAAGTACATCAATATTACCCCAAGTTTGAGTTTTACGGACAGGATGTTTTTTAGTCGTGTAGATCAGTCGTGGGATGAGGAGTTGCGTCAAGTGCAGCGAGATACGGTGATGGGCTTCTATAATGTGTACAACTTCAATGCCAGTGTAAGTATGTCGACGAAGTTGTATGGATTCTATATTCCATTCCGTAAGTGGTTCGGTGATAAGGTTGATCGTTTCAGACATGTGATGACGCCAACAATAAGTATGTCTTATAGTCCTGATTTCGGTGCAGAATATTGGGCTAAAAGATATGGTGGTTTCTATGGCACGTACGATAAGATGGTGACGGTGCGAGATGATTTGGGTAACTGGGTGCCTAAGTTGGATGAAAATGGTCTGCCTATTTTTGAAGAGGTTTATTATTCGCGTTTCAAAGAAGCTCCTGGACGTGGTGCATCGGCTACACTGGCCTTTACACTAGGTAATAACCTAGAGATGAAACTGCGTAACGACAAGGATACAACTGGTAGGGAACCATTCAAGGTATATAGTATCATTGACAATCTGAGTATCTCGGGTGGTTACAATTTTATTGCAGATTCAATGAACTGGAATAATTTCTCGGTGAACTTACGTATAAAAATACCTAAGGTAAACTACACGATCAACCTTAGTGGACAGTTTGACCCATATATGTATACGACGACTGCCAGTGGTGCACATGTGAGATGTAATGAGTTGTATTGGAACCATGGTCGTTTCCCTCGTTTTATGGGAACAAGTACTAGTTTCAGTTATACCTTTAACAATGAAGTTGTAAAGAAGTGGTTTGATCGAGAAAAGGATACGTCTGAACAATCTAACGAGGAAGCATCAGTGGATGGTGCAGACATGACAGAAGATGGTTGGGAAGAGGCAACTGAGGCTGAAAACCGCAAAAAGAAGAATCGTACTCGCGAAAGTGAGCTGACAGATGATGGTTATCTGTTTGCTAAGATACCATGGAGTCTGAGTGTGTCGTACAGCTTGCGATATGGTGCTGCGGGTAATGAGTGGAATGAGAAGAAGAATGTGCCTAAGATGGAGTTTAAACATAATTTGAGTTTTTCGGCATCATTAGGACTAGGAAGTGGTTGGAAAGCTAGTACATCTTTGAGCTACGATGTGAATGCGAAGAAGATGGCTTATACAAGCATTAACGTATCGCGTGACTTGCACTGTTGGAGTATGAGCGCAAGTTTTGTGCCATTTGGCCAGTTCAAGAGTTATACCTTCCACATTGGTGTTAATGCTAGTATGTTGGCTGATCTCAAATATGATACCAGCAGCGCTAATGCTACAAGTAAGCGTGTAGACTGGTGGTAAAAAAGTTTCGAATTAAATGTAAAAGACAAAGATATATGAAAGTAGAAAATCAAAAAGTAGTAACTCTTCAATACGATTTGTTTGTAGATGGAGAGAATGGAACAGAAGAAGTTATGGAGAAAGCTACGGCTGAGGCTCCACTAGTGTATTGCCATGGCGAAGGCATGATGTTGCCAGCGTTTGAACAAGCAATGGAAGGCTTGGCAGAGGGTGATGCATTTGATTTTCGTATTGCATGCCAAGATGCATACGGTGAATACGATACTGATGGTGTATTGCAATTGGATAAGAAAATGTTCCATAATGGTGATGGCGAGTTTGACAGCGAGCGCGTGTATGTAGGCGCAATCGTTCCAATGAATACCGTAGATGGTCAGATCATTAATGCTCAAATAGCCGAGATAACCAAGGATCATGTGACCATAGACTTGAATCACCCATTGGCAGGTGAGAACCTTCATTTTGTAGGTAAGGTGCTCAATATCCGCGAGGTGACAGAGGGCGAGTTGAAGGCATTGCATCATCGTGGTTGTGGCGGTTGTCATGGTCATTGTGGTGATTGCGGTGATGGTGGTTGTAATGATTGCAACGGTGATTGCCATTGCTGATATAGTAAGAAGTAAGTAGTTTAAAGTATAAAAAAGGAAAATATACTATGGCAAATATTTTAGCGATAGTGGGTCGTCCTAATGTCGGGAAATCGACCCTATTTAACCGCTTGACACGTACACGTCGAGCGATAGTCAATGATGCAGCTGGTACGACTCGTGATCGTCAATATGGCAAGAGTGAGTGGTGTGGCAAGGAATTTTCGGTGATTGATACAGGTGGTTGGGTGGTTAACTCAGATGATACATTCGAGAGTGAGATCAACCGACAAGTAAAACTAGCAATCAAGGAAGCTGATGTGATACTCTTGGTAGTAGATGTGAATGAAGGTGTAACTCAATTTGATATGGAGGTAGCCCATCTATTGCGTCAAGCTAAGAAAGAGACTGTGTTGGCTGTTAACAAGGTGGATCAGTTCGATCAACAATACGGCGCACCTGAGTTCTATAAACTAGGTTTGGGTGAACCATTTATCCTCTCAGCAGAGAATGGTCTTGGTACGGGAGACCTGCTTGATGAGATATGTAGTCGTTTTAAGGATACCGTAGCAGGTGAGGACTTGGAGGAGTTGCCACGTTTTGCTATTGTAGGTCGTCCTAATGCAGGTAAAAGTAGTATCTTGAATGCTTTTATCGGTGAGGAACGTACGATTGTGACTGATATTCCAGGTACTACTCGTGATAGTATCTATACACGCTATAACAAGTACGGTAAGGATTTCTACTTGGTAGATACAGCGGGTATTCGTAAGAAAGCGAAAGTAAACGAGGATTTGGAATATTACTCTGTGGTTCGCTCTATTCGTGCGATAGAGAATGCTGATGTATGTATCTTGATGATTGATGCTACTCGTGGTATTGAAGCGCAAGACTTGAATATCTATTCATTGATTCAGAAGAACAAGAAAGGTCTGATTGTATGCGTCAATAAGTGGGATTTGATTGAGAGTAAAACGAATGCAGATATCAAGGGTTATGAGCGTGCTATACGAGAGCGCTTGGCACCATTTACAGATTTCCCAATTATCTTTACCTCAGCATTGACCAAGCAACGTATCTTCAAAGTGATGGAGACTGCCTTGCATGTGTATGAGAGCAAGCAACGTAAGGTGCCTACTGCACAACTCAATGAGCGTTTCTTGCCATTGATAGAGAACTATCCACCACCAGCAACCAAAGGCAAATACATCAAGATTAAGTATTGTACACAGTTGCCTAATACACAGATCCCAACGTTTGTATTCTTTGCAAACTTGCCACAATATGTGAAGGAACCATATCGTCGTTTCTTGGAGAATAAACTACGTGAGTGGTGGGATTTCAACGGTACACCAGTACAAATATTTATACGTGCCAAGTAAGTCAATTTTTAAGAAAGTGGTATGTTTTTCTAATGAACTATTGCGCGCGTGCGAGAATTTTTGTATCTTTGCGGTTTGAAAGAGCGAATTAAAGAATGAAAATTGTAGGATTTGCAAATATAGAAAATACTGTTAGAATGGTATTGAAGAGCGATTCATCTCTGATGGTGAATCGTAAACCATTCTTTATCCCAGATTGGAGCAAGGATGTACGTTATGCTCCAGCTGTGGTAGTTCGTGTTTGCAAATTGGGTAAGCATGTGTCAGCAAAATTTGCAAGTCGATACTATGATACGATAGCTCCTGCGGCCAATTTGTACGCCGAGGACTATCGTGTACTAGGTGATAGCATTCGTGCATGGGCATTTGACAATTCTCTGCCAGTTGGTACTTTTATGCCATTAGAGAATTATATGCCAGAGGATTTGATCATCAGCATTGACGAAGCTATTGAGCAAGTGAGTCAGCTGATGACTATCCGCCAAGGAGACTTGATCTTCATAGAGAGAAACGTACCAGCTCGCTCGTTGACTCGCGAAGAGGTGCTTCGTGAGGAAATGAATGGTGAAGAAGTGTTGTATTGTAAAATCAAGTGATATGAAACGTAAATGTATACTATTCTTGATAATGGTTGTGGCTAATTTAGCTATGGCTGGTATACATACGTACACGAGTGAGTCTGTGCTGAGTGAGGGCCGCTGGATTAAGATCAGCGTCAAGGAGACAGGTATCCACATGATATCGTATGAGACATTGAAAGGTTGGGGTATACAACCTGAGAATGTGGCCATCGTGGGATATGGTGGAGGCGTACTATCTGAAAACTTCACAGAGCATCATTGGGATGATCTACCTCCTGTGGCATTCTATATGCATAAAGGAACCGATGGTGTGTTTAATGCGGGTGATTATCTGCTCTTCTACGCACAAGGTCCAACAATATGGAAATATGATCTAGAAAGAGGATGGTATCATAAACAAAATACATATTCGGATTATGGATATTATTTTGTGACCGATAAGCTGAAATATCAACATCTGATGTCATCTCACGATGCTCAGTATGATGCAGTATCTCAAATAGATGTGGACTGGTACACAGCCTTATGTGTACATGAAAAAGATAGTTTCAACCTCATAGACTTGAGTGGTCAGTCAGGTGGTGGACGCGAGTTTTACGGTGAGTATATGAATCTTAGTAGCAAGAATCGTACGATTACCTTCCCCCTGAAAAATGTGAAGCAAGATATCTCTACTCGTTGTGTGGTGGATATGGCGGCTAGTAGTGGAGAGGCAACACTTGTGCAAGTAAATTATGCAGGAAAAACGCAAACCATCCGAATGTCTGCCATCAGTGTGACTGATAACCAAACTAAGGCTACCAAAGGACGTGCTACAATCATTGCAAATGCACAAAGTGCAGACAACCAGCAAGTGCAATTGCAACTGAATAATACAAAAGATACAAAGGCCTTCCTGAATTATGTAGAAATGCAAGTGCCATGTGAATTGACTATGACAGGCGAGCAGATGGCGATTACAAATACGCAGTATGTGGGACAGTCCGAGTCGATGTTATTCCGCATGAAGGGTGCTAGTGCTAACATACAGATTTGGCGTGTGAACGATGGGGTCAATATTGAGCGAATGGTAACATCCAACGCAAATGGTGAATTGACTTGGGTAGGTCCTAATACGCAGATGGAGCGATATATAGCTGTAAATGTGGGTAACAAGACATGGAAGGAACCACAGATGGTAGCACAAGTAGATAATCAAAATCTGCATGCATTATCCAATGTGGATTATGTGATTATTAGTCCAAAGGACTTGCTGGATCCTGCTATAAGATTGGCTAAAAAGCATGAGGAGATAGATCATATGACCTGGGCTGTTGTAACAGATGAGCAGGTGTATAATGAGTTTTCATCTGGAACTCCAGATGCTACGGCATATAGGTGGTTGATGAAGATGTTGTATGATCGTGCAAATGGAGATGCCGTTCAAACTCCAAAGAACTTGCTTTTGATGGGTGATGGTACTTATGATAATCGCAAGCGATTCCCCATTTCTGGTCCTAGAATGCTGCTTACCTATCAAGCTGATAATTCCGTACATGAAGCATATGCATATGCTACGGATGATTATTTTGGATTCTTATCCGATGATGCAGGAATACATCAAGGTACCTTTATGGACTCGCGTGCACGTATGGACATAGGAGTTGGACGTTTGCCAGTTAAGTCATTAGAAGAGGCAAACCAAGTGGTGGATAAATTGTGCACATACATGGACGATCGTGTATTGGGAAAATGGAAATCGGAGATTCTATTTTTGGCAGATGATGGTGATCGTGGAACCCATGTGAAGACAGCAGATGATGCAGCAGAAGTGTTACGTAAGAAGAATAAGGATTTTCTCTTACACAAGATCTATCTAGATGCGTATACGCAAGAGGTGAGTGCATCAGGTGAGACTTATCCGCTTGCTAAGAATCAGTTTGAGAATTTGATGAACAATGGTGTGTTGTTTATGAACTACTCAGGACATGGAGGATATAACAACATCACCAGTGAGTTGCTGATGAAGAGTGCTGACATACAACGCATGAGTAATACGAACTTGGGATTCTGGTTCTTGGCTACATGTAGTTTTTCTCATTTTGATGGTGGCGTTACGTCGGCAGGAGAATATGCGGTGCTCAATCCTAATGGTGGTGCAGTAGGTGTTCTATCTGCGTGCCGTACGGTGTATGCAACGCAAAATACGGAACTCAATATCAATATATGTGACACTTTGTTTGGCCATTCGACCCTATTTGATTATAACATGACCTTGGGTGAGGCAACTCGCATGGCAAAAAACATAACAGGTTATGATTCGAATAAGATGCCATATGTCTTGTTGGGTGATCCAGCTATTAGACTAAACTATCCAACAGATTTGCAGATCAAGATAGAGTCTGCGCAGGACACTATGCATGCACTAGACTTGCAGACTATTCGTGGTTACATCCAATCGCGCGATGGTGATACAGCACACTGGTTTAATGGCAAACTAGATGCGACGATATTGGATAAGATGCAGGAGGTTCTGACTCGCGATAATGACCAATTGGTGGAGGAAAATAAGACAAAATTGCTCTTTAATGATTATCCAAATACGCTTTTTGCAGGTAAAGCAGATGTAAAAGGTGGTGTGTTTGAATTCTCGTTTATTGTACCCAAAGATATTAGGTATAACTATGGTGCGGGACGTATAGTGTGCTATGCATATGATGTGGATACAAGAGAGGAAGCAGTAGGACATTTTGAAGATTTTGTGATAGGGGGTAGTAGTTCTTTGATTCAGAAGGACTCGTTGGGACCAGATATGCATATTTATCTCAATAATCCAGCTTTCCAAAGCGGTGATGTAACATATGAGTATCCTCATTTCTATGCGGATATTATAGATTCGAGTGGAATAAATACTGTCGGAACAGGTATTGGACATGATTTGTTGTTGGTGATAGATGCTGATCCAAAACAGACATATATATTGAATAACTATTTTAGTTCAAGCAATGGCAGCTATCAAGCAGGACAAGTAAGCTACAAGATGCCAGAGCAAACAGAAGGTGCTCATACTTTGAGTTTCAGAGCATGGGACATGTACAACAATAGTAGCACTCAAACACTCAACTACCAAGTTGTAAAAGGCATAGATCCACATATTTATAGTGTAACAACATATCCAAATCCAGTATCATGCTCAGGTAACCTGACGGTAAATATCCAGTATGATCAACCTAATGAGGCGGTGGAGACGGTTATTAACGTATATGATGTTAGTGGACAACTAGTCTATGTGTATAAGCAAAACGGAGTGAATGGTATCGTGTGGAATATGAGTGAGGTGGTGTCTAGTCCAGGAATATATGTATATCAAGTTAATATAAAAACAGTTTCTTCGTCTTTTGTGTCAAAGGCGGGAAAAATCATAGTAACAAAATAATAGCCTATGAAACAATTCTAAAATAATTATCAAACAAGAATATTAACCAATTTAAATAAACAATTTACAACAATGAAAAAGATCCTTTTTTCTATTTTTACAATTACTGTATGTGCGTTGCCTATGTTGGCAACCAACCCAGTTTCTCCATCCATGCCATCTTTGACAATTGCTCCTGATGGTCGTGCAGCAGGTATGGGTGATGTGGGTGTTGCTACAAGCTCTGACATCAATTCACAACACTGGAACCCAGCGAAATATGCTTTCATGGAGAGTAAAGGTGGTATCACAGCTAACTACACTCCATGGTTGACCAAGTTGGTAGACGAGATTAACTTGGCATATCTAGCAGGTTATTACAACATGGGTGATCGTGTAGGTGCTGTATCTGCAAGTTTCACATATTTTTCTATGGGTGATGTAGCCTTGGTAACCAATCATGGTGAGACATTTGGTAATGCAAAACCTAATGAGTGGGCGTTGGATTTGGCATATTCTCGTAAACTTCATGAGAATTTGAGTATGGCTGTTGCTATGCGCTTTTTGTTTAGCGATTTGACCAACGGTCAAAACTTTGAGCCAGGTTATAGCTCAGAGATGCATGCTGCGTGGACTATGGCTGCGGATGTTTCTTTGTACTACAAACAACCTATTTCAACTCCTATGGGAGAGAGTTACTTTGGTTTAGGTTTTAACCTAAGCAACCTCGGTGGTAAAATGTCACACGATGATGTAACTCAAAACTTTATTCCAGCCAATATGCGTTTGGGTGTTAGCTATGAGATTCCATTTGACAACTACAACCGCTTGATGGCAACTGTAGAGTGCAACAAGCTATTGGTTCCAACAACATATTCTAAATTTGGAACAGATACACTCAACGGCTATCCATATTTCAAGACTGAGGACTATTCTGCTATCTCATCAGTAGATGGTTGGTGGAGATCTTTCTGCGATGCTCCAGGTTATACAACAGAGACAGGCAAAGTGGTTTCTCCTTTGATGGAGGAGTTCCAAGAGGTACAGTGGGGTGTAGGTCTTGAGTATAGCTACAATCGTCAATTCTTTGCTCGTTTGGGTTATAGCCATGAGCACTATTGGAAAGGTAACCGTCGTTATGTGACAATCGGTGGTGGTTTCAATTTGAGCATATTCACATTTGACTTTGCTTATTGTATCTCTTCACCATCCAACCCATTGGATCAAACCATGCGTTTCAGCCTAGGATTTGACTTGGCTGGCATGAAGAACTTTGTGAATAATAGCAAATAATGCGTATCGGTTTCGGATATGATGTGCACGCTTTTGCCCCCAATCGCGAGTTGTGGTTGGGTGGCATTCTTGTGCCATCGGAAAACGGGTTATTAGGGCATTCAGACGCAGATGTCTTGATTCATGCTCTATGTGATGCACTTTTGGGAGCTGCGGCGTTGCGCGATATTGGTTACCATTTTCCACCTGTCAAGGGCAATGAGTATGAGAATATAGACTCTAAGATACTTTTGCGCAAGGTGATGCACATGATTAGAGAAGAGGGATATGAACTATGTAACTGTGATTGTACAATATGTGCAGAGGCACCTAAACTCAATCCACATATACCTGCAATGGTCTCTTGTCTAGCACAGGTGATGGATGTATCTGAGAATCAGATCAGCATCAAAGCGACTACAACGGAGAAATTGGGTTTTGTCGGTCGCAAAGAAGGAATAGCGGCTCAAGCAGTAGTATTAATAACTAAAAAATGACATAGAGGGTGAGAATCGGGAAGAAATATATTCCCTTGTGGTTGGCAGTAGCATGCGTAATAGGTGCGCTGTCCCTAGTATCTTCGCTTGTACGGGCAGAAGAACCGATGGATGTGCTTCCTTATGAATTGAAATCAACATCTGATACACTATATACTGCGGATAGTATTATAGTGATTAATACAGTGTGTGCTCCGATCTGTTCCTCATGCGCACGCGTGTATAATAAGGAGTGGAAATGGGTACGCAATATAACCCCTCCTATTAAAACCGTTTTTCCAGAGGCCTATATTGAGAATGATGAACTACGATGGCGTGACAACGACACTTTAGATTACACACCATGTCCTGATAAACGATAGTATAACTTGTTCGGTAGGTATAATCTCTTGTGATGCTGAACAAACTAAAAAACTCATAGCACATTGAAATCCATCAAGCCTTTGAAACTCCCGATCTATCTAATCGGGTATATGGCAGCGGGCAAGACGACAGTTGGTCGTATGCTAGCAGATCGATTAGGTTGGCATTTTGTTGACCTAGACGAGGCATTTGCTGAGATACATGGTAAAACCCCTGCTGAGTACATTCGAGAATTTGGAATTGAGGAATTTCGCTACAAAGAGAAATATGTAGTGGAAGATTTGGCAGAACTGCCTATTGAAAAGGTCATTTACGCGACAGGAGGTGGATATCCATGTTGGGAAGACAATATGGAATGTCTCCAAGAGTTAGGTACGAGTGTTTACATAAAATGGAGTGCTGAAGATTTAGCAAAACGTTTGATGTTGACAGACCTTAGCGAACGACCTGTGTTGCAAGGACGTACAGAGCAAGAGTTACTGGAGTTCATCAAGCCTCAATTGCACGCGCGAGCTCCTTTTTATGAAAAAGCGGATTATGTGTTAGAGGCACCAGTAAGAGATATCGCAGAAGAGGATGATAGTAATATCGCAGAAGTATTATACCAATTAATAGTGAATGATTAATACCATAATAAAGTATTTATGTTGATCAACGATATACAAGACGAGATTATTGAAGAGTTCAGCAGTTTTGACGACTGGATGGATCGTTATAGTTTGCTTATAGATTATGGAAATGGTTTAGATACTTTTCCAGAAGCGGACAAGACAGAGGCAAATTTGATTGAGGGTTGTCAGTCTAAGGTGTGGTTCACAGCTGAAATCAAAGATGGCAAGGTTGTTTACCATGGTGACTCGGACGCTATTTTGGTGAAAGGTATTGTGGCATTGTTGATTCGTGTATTGAGTGAACATACACCCAAAGAGATCGTGGATGCTGATTTGTATTTTATTGACCAGATTAGCTTGCGTGAGCACTTGTCTCCAACACGCAGTAATGGACTAAATGCAATGTTAAAACAGATGATTGCCTTTGCGGTAGCATATCAAATGATAGGTAAATAGTGATGAAGAAAGTTCTAATAATATGTTTGTCTGTGTTCATACCATTAATTTCTGTGGCACAGAATGTTGTAAATGTTGGCGAAAAGCATACAGTTACCCCAGAGTCGCACTTGTTTGCTACTTTTGTCAAGTCTCTTCCATATGATCTAAAACTCACCATTGAGGAGGAGATTCGTAGTGCACCATCACATCGTGCACATACTACTCTGGGACTAGGTTATACACCAATTCCATATCTCAATATCTATGCAGGATATACTGTGATGATCTATGGTAAGAATGCAGGTTGGGATGATCCTAATAATTACATCCGTCATCGTGTGAATGTACTGCTAACGCCTCAAATCAAGTTGGGACAATGGTCACTTTCTTTGCGTGAGGGTTTGATGATTGACACTCGAACCGATGATATAGATACTCGTGTTAAAAGTGCTTCTACACTTACTTTGCGTAGCCGATTGCAGGCGGTATATGCTATTGGAACTACTCCTTTGAGTGTTGTTGCTAAGATTGAGATGCTCAATACGCTCAATGCGCCGGTTGACTATTTGAATAGTATAGTACCAGAAACCGATAAGTACTCATCATGTTATATTAGCGAGTTGCGTCCAGAGGCTGGTTTGCAATGGAAGATTAATAAGCAACATGCGCTAACCTTAACCTATCGCTATAACTATCTATATAGTCGAGATGCAAGTATATTGGATTCGGGTGATGTTGATTTGACGAATTCATATACAACGAAGCACCTAATCCTACTTGCCTATAAATTAGATTGGTAAAATAAAAATGACACTCGATTGAGTGTCATTTTTATTTAGATATTCTCTGTTATTTTTCCACCTTCAAAGGTCAGTTTTCTTCCTGGGAACATCTCGGGCCAAAGATGATTATGTGTGGACATAATGACGGTCATACCTGCTTGGCTGATACTATAGAGGAGTTCCATAATACCTTTACCTGTTTCTGGATCAAGGTTTCCAGTTGGCTCATCCGCTAGGATCAGTCCAGGAGAGTTGAGCAACGCTCGTGCGATAACAACACGTTGTTGCTCTCCACCAGACAACTGGTGTGGCATTTTGTATGATTTGTTCTCCATGCCTACTTGACGCAGTACATCATGAATATTATTCTTCATGGCTTGCTTGTTTTTCCATCCAGTAGCTTTAAGAACAAACATCAGGTTCTCTTCAACGCTACGGTCGGTCAGCAGTTGGAAGTCTTGAAAAACAACACCTACTTTACGACGCAAATAGGGTATATGTCTACGTTTTATGTTTAACAAATCATATCCCAAGACTTCTGCTTGTACTCCTTCTAGCTCTAATTCGGCATAGAGTGTTTTCATGAAGCTACTTTTGCCAGTACCTACTCGTCCAAGTAGATAAACCATTTCGCCAGATTTAACTTCAAGATTCACATCTTGTAGTACAATTTGTTCATCTTGGCATATCTCAACCCCTTTATATTGAATCAAGTTGCTCATTCTGCATCCATTTGATTGATTTTCTTCTCAAGGTCTGTGAGTTGCTCCTTCAACGTGTCGATTTTCTTACGCATATCGTCAACTAGTTTGTTACCACTCTTAGATTTACCTGTGAAGAAGAGAATATTGTTTTCAGCAGTTTTGATCTCTTGTACAAGATTCTCGTACATCTTGACAAGTTTTTGACGATCTGTCATTTGATCTACCTTCTTAGCCCAACGCTCTTTTGCTTCTGCGCGTTTTTGAGCAAAGACCTCACGCGCCTCTTTGGTTGCAACGCGTTTTGCCTCAAAGAATGTATCGCACGCATTGGTAAACATCTTCCAAAGATCATCAGAATATTTACGAGCTACTGGACCAATAGACTTCCATTGTTTTTGCAATTCAACAAGTTTGTCAGTAGTCTCTTTCCAATCTGTATTATCTTTGAGTGCTTGTGCTTCTTCTACCAGTTGGCGTTTTTTCTTGAGGTTCTCAGCAAACTCATCACGCATACCTTTGTAGTATGCAGTTTTAGCTTTGAAGAAAGCGTCGCATAATTGACGATATTCTTCGTAGATAGTTTGGTTTTGTTTTTTAGGAGCAAAACCTACGAGGCGCCATTCTTGTTGTATAGTTTGTACCTTTTCGGTAGCTTCTTCCCACTGTTTGTTGCCTTTGAGTTTGTCTAGTTTGATCTCTTTAAGTTGCGCGATAAGAGCTTGCTTCTTTTCTAGGTTCTCGTTCTCTTTTGCATGAAGTTCATCAAAATATGCTTGATGTTTTTTATTGATGATGCTACTTGCTTGTTTAAAGCGATTCCATAGATCTTCTCTCAACTCGCGAGCAACAGGACCAATCTCTGCCCACTCGTCATGCAATTGTTGTAGCGCACGACTAGCTTCTACGATATTAGGATTCTCTTGAAGTTTCTCAGCTGCTTCGCAAAGAATTGTCTTCAAATCGAGGTTCTTCTTGAAGTCCAAATCGCGTAATTCAATATTGATCTTTACCAAATCGTAGAAACGCTCTTGGTATTGTTGGTATGTCTTCCAGATTTCTTGTGCCTTGGTAGGATGTACAGGGCCGATGGTCTTCCACTCAGCTTGTAGCTCTTTCATCTTCTTGATGTTGTCCATGACATCAGCAGTCTCAGCATCTGCCATTTCTTTCATCTGTTGTAGGATGTTCTCTTTGCGGAGAAGATTTTGTGCTTGCACTTCTTCAACTTTTTTGAGAAGCTCAGCCTTTTTCTCCTTGTATTGTGCCAACAGTTCACGGAACTCAAGCTCTGTCTCATCTGCTTGTGGCACCCAATTCTCGAGTGTCTCTCCTGCCTCTGCGGCAGCCGCTTCAGCAGCTTGCTTTTGAGCTTCTAAATCTTGATGATACTGACGGTAGAACTGAGTTTTGAGTTGTTCTACTTGTTCTTTCACTTCGGCTACATCTTTCTGTAGTAGTGCCTTTAGTTCGTCCACGAACTGTTGTTTTTCATTTGCCATAATACTTAAAAGTTACGTTCCGAGGAACGGGGTTCATATGTATTTGTCTAGGGGCAGCGCCCTATTAGATAAGATATCTGCTGCAAAGATACAACATTTTTCTGATATGTGCAAGCAAGCAACTTATAAAATATCAAAATACATTACTTAGGGCTTAGACTTTTTCTTCTTCGCCTCAGCTTGTATTGCTTTTTGGATTGTTTTATTCTCTGCTGCTGTAGGTTCTGAAATGTTGTATAAGGCTCTTATTTGGTACTGTTGTGTTTCTGGGTTCATGACAGAAATTTTTAAAGTACCACCTTCCTTTGGCATTATATCAATAGAATATTCGTCTCCCTCTTTTTCCCAATCAGAATAATCGTACATTGTGTTGTCGTTAACGAATATTGCAAATGGTATTTCTAGAGGATTAGCTACCACAAAGTCGTATGATTTAGCAGGATTAAGGAGTTTTTCTTCCGGAATTTTAATGAGGTCTATAGACTCATAACTCAAATCATATATGTAAGGATCTTCATGTTGGTTGATATGCTGTTGCTCCTCTGGTGTTGGTTGGGCAATTTGATATTCCACAAATAGATGGCGTTTTACATAGATTCTTAGTGTTTCGTATGCTGCGGGCATAAGGGAAATAGAATAAATTCCACTACTATCCTTCTCCCATTTTGGGTGCTTATAGTCAAAATGTTTGATGTCATTGTCTTTTTGAACACGCATTTGGAATGGTAGATCCTGAGGATTGTATATCTCAAAAGGATAGGGTGTTGCAGGATTTAATGGACTTTGTAGAGGAATATTGACCAACTTAAAATCGTTGATTGCTAGATTTTTTATGGTAGGAGCCCTGTGAGTATTTATGTGTTGTATGTCTTCCTCGGTAGGATTGTTGACGAGGTATTCAACTTGGGTGTATAATGTATTTCCGTTGATTACTTCTAGAACTAATTTTCCAGCTTCGCCTGGCATGAGGTCAATAGAAACAGTATCATCCTGTTTCCAATGTGATGAAGAATACTTAATATTGTTATTAACCCTAATTCTAAATGGGATATTGTTTGGATTACCTATCTTGAAGTGATAATTCTTTGCTGGATTCAATTTTTTGGGTGTAGGTATCTCTAACAAATTTAGATTGTATGCACCTAGATTTTTGACCGTTGGAGGTTCGTTGTTGGCAATTATTTCAACTTCTTCTGGAGTAGGTTTGGATATTTGATATTCTGCGAAGGATAAGAATTTGCCTTTCCCTAGTCGTAAGGCAATCTTCAAAGTGCCCTCCTTGGCAGGCATTAGATCAATAGAATATACATCATCATTTTTTATCCAATTAGGATAATTGTATTCTATATTGTTGATAAGTACAGACAGAGGAAGATGGTCTGGATTTCTCAATTCGAAGTGATATTTTTTAGCAGGATTTAATAAGTTGGTTTCTGGAATGTTGACGAATTGCAAGTTTGCAATAGTGTCATAATATTTGAAAATAGGTAGTCTATGTGTGTAGATATATTCCTTCCCTTGTTCGGTGGTAGGGTGAGCAATGTGATACACGACAAAAGGACGATTATTCATCGCCAGTTTCAATGTTCCAGAGTCCGCAGGCACGAGGTCAATGGAATATACATTGTCTGATTTTTTCCATTGTGAACAATGATACTGTACTGTATCATTAATGAAAATATCAAAAGGTATATCCGTAGTGTCTCTTACCTCAAAGTGGTACGTGGTGTCCGGCTTCAAAGTTCTATATGGTGGGATTTTGATAATTTCTATGCCTTCGTGTTCATAGTATTGTGGAGGTCTGTAGTTGTTAATATAGTCAATATCTTCTTTCGTTGGTGATGTGACTATATATTCATATTGAGTTTCTGCCAGATTGTTGTCATCAGGTTGGCGTACCATCAGTTTTAGCACACCTTCTTCTGCAGGCATAACATCAATCCAATACTTGTCTCCGTCTCTTTCCCATTCCCACTCAGGATGTTCGCCTTCTCTACTATTATTCACCTTAATTAGGAACTTCATTCCATGAGGATTCTTAACCTCGAAGCGATATTTTGTAGCTGGATTGAGATATCTGTATTTAGGGATTTTAACAACGTCTAGTGCGCCAGAATCAACGATATATTCTTTTGGGGGTAAATGTGATTGAATATATAGGGCTTCGCTGTCAGTTGGTTGTGTTACTTTATATTCAAATAATTTGATATATTCATCTTTGGTGTTGTACTTGTGAATTCCGATTGAGAGTATTCCTTCAACAGCAGGCATGACGTCCTTGTAGTATATGTCTCCATCTTTCTTCCATAGTTCTGAGCGTAGTAGTGTATCGTTGTTGATGATGATGCCAAACTGCTTGTTGTATGGATTTTTTATCTCAAATCGGTATGTTCTAGCAGGATTTAATATTCCGTATTTTGGAATATTGACAAATATAATGGAATCAAATTCATTACACTTGTTTCTTTTGGGACCCCATAACTGTTCACGGTTGATAAAATCTTTGTCATCTCTATTGGGCGTTGATATCTTGTACTCCGCTAATATCCTCTTTTTATTTTTATGTTCATATGAGATAAGGGATAATGTGGTGCTCTCCCCAGGCATAATATCGATATAGTATGTGCTGTCGAGCTTAATCCATTCTTCGTACGGATACCATGTCTTATCTAGCATGATACCCATCGGTTGGTTGTCTGGATTTTCTACTTCAAAACGGTATACATCTATAGGATTAAGTGTTTGTTCGGTGGGTACACTGATTAGGCGTATAGAGTTATGCTCCACTTCTGCAATGTTCGTCTCCTTTTCAAGAGCGTATACGATGCTAGAAATGGGCAACAAAAGGAATAGTAGAAGAATGATGCGCAGAGTATATGTTTTGATGTGGTTATGTGTCATAAATGATAGTGTTTGCTAATATTCTGCTCAAATTGGCTGCAAAGGTAATAAAAAAAAATCATAGAAACAAGTTTTTGGCTAAAATTCTACTTTAGTAGAATGTGCATTAAATATATCTTGTTAGATTTAGCATTAAATATTGTGATTGGTTAGATGACTATTGCAAAGTTTTGGTAAAAATTTGCACACCTCCATTTTTTTTATTACCTTTGCAGCCTAAATTGAAGGACAATGAATACGAAAGAACAAAATATTCCTTGGACAACGGAGATCAAACCCAAAGAGAAACTATTATCAGTTGATTTCAAAGAGATCTGGAGATACAGGGACTTGATGATGCTTTTTGTCAAGAGAAACATCATCACTCAGTATAAACAGACGGTTCTAGGTCCTCTCTGGTTCATTATTCAACCATTGATGACGACTGTAATGTACATGGTTGTTTTTGGTGGAATAGCTAAAATATCTACCGATGGATTGCCTCAGCCTTTGTTCTATTTGGCGGGTATCAGCTTTTGGCAATATTTTTCTGATTGTCTCAATAAGACATCTAACACTTTTGTGAACAATGCGAGCATTTTTGGTAAGGTGTATTTTCCACGACTAGTTACCCCACTTAGTGATGTAATAAGTAATTTGGTGCGTTTTGCTATCCAATTTGGTCTATTCCTATTAGTATACGCATATTACGCCATATTTACGGATGTACAAATCCATACGAATTGGTATGTGCTAATGTTGCCTATTTTGGTGCTTATATTGGCAGGTTTAGCGTTGGGATTTGGAATATTATTTTCTAGTATGACAACAAAATATCGCGATTTGCAGTTGTTGTTGAGTTTCTTTGTTAGTCTATGGATGTATGCGACACCAGTTATATATCCTCTGTCTACAATATCTAATGAAACATTGCGTATAGTTATGCAACTTAATCCATTGACGGGAGTAGTGGAATTCTTCAAGTATGGTATGTTAGGTGTTGGATGTCATGACTGGTGGATGTTAGGGTATAGTTTTACCTTTATGATCGTTTTACTAGCTATTGGCATTGTGGTATTCAATAAGGTGCAAAAGTCCTTTATGGATACTGTATAGTCAGATTGTGATAAAAGGTATGAAACTATTTCCCAATTGTAAGATTAATATTGGTTTGCGTATTGTTCGCAAACGCGAGGATGGTTATCATGATCTAGAAACCATTTTCTATCCTGTATATGGTTTGCATGATGAGTTAGAGGTAGAACCAAGTAGTGTGGACTGTGCGCCAAAAGATGGATGGAACTGGGTTGCAGAAGGATTGGCAGTGGATTGTCCTGTGGAAGATAATCTAATTATAAAATGCTACCAATCCATGCGTAAGAAATATCCTCAAATTGGCGATGTAGCTATACGTTTCAAAAAGAATATTCCATTTGGTGCAGGATTAGGAGGGGGTAGTAGTGATGCTGCGCATATGGCTATTGCGCTAAATGAAATTTTTGCATTGGGATTGAACAAGGAACAGTTAGCACAAGAAGTGCGACCACTAGGTGCTGATTGTCCATTCTTTATTTATAATACTCCATGCTATGCAGAAGGTATAGGTGATGTGCTGTCTCCTATTTCTTTGAATTTGAAAGGTTTACGCTTGTTGATGATTAAGCCTAATTGTGGTGTGTCTACCAAAGAAGCATATGCTGGTATTTCTCCAAAAGGCAATAGTAATCTGGCTAACTACTCTGACATGTCAGATCTATTTGCACAGGCTAAGAATGATTTTGAGGAGACTGTTTTTGTAGTCCATCCTGAGATTGCAGCAATAAAAAAGCGCCTACAACAAGCAGGCGCAGTATATGCAGCCATGTCTGGCTCCGGATCAACAGTCTTTGGCTTGTTCCAAGATGATGCGGAAGGTCGTACCGATATTGAGTTGAGATTGCTTCACGAAGAGTTTGCCGAGATGGTAATCTTCGATGATACGCTTGGCGAGACTCAGGCCTAAGCCCCAACCTCTCTTTTTGCTCGTATATCCAGGCTTAAATATGGTCTTGAAGTGACGGCGGTCAATACCTTTTCCGGTATCTGTGATATCTATGTGGATATGATTGTCGTTAACCTGTATTGAGAGCGTAATCTCTCCTTTGCCTTCCATAGAGTCTATTGCATTCTTGCATAGGTTTTCGATTACCCATTCAAACAACGGTCTACATATCATTACTTGTGTGTGTTGATCTGTATTAGATTCTAATTTATAAGTAATTTTGTTAGATGTTCTAACTCGCATGTATTCCACTGCAGATTCAATGATGGGTAGTATGGCTTGTTTGTCTAGTGTAGGTTGTGATCCTATTTTAGAGAAACGTTCAGCAATCATTTGTAGGCGTCTGATATCCTCTGTCATTTGTGGAATAAGTGTATCATCGGGATAAGATGCTTTAAGAAGTTCGTTCCAAGCATTAAGTGATGAAATTGGAGTTCCTAGTTGATGTGCAGTCTCTTTGGATAATCCTACCCAAAGGCTATTTTGCTCGCTTCTTTGAGCCAAGATAAGAGCTATTACTGCAATCGCAATAAATGCGATGATAACGGATATTTGAATATAAGGAAACCAATAAAGACGACGCAGTAGGGTAGAATCTTCGTAATAGATATATTGTATTACTTGTTCATTAACTTTAACAACAATGGGTTCCTGAGATTGTCGCAAATCGTTGATCTTGTTTTGGTAAAAAGCTTCTACATTATGCTTGGGCTCTCGTACATTGCGTGAAAGTAATAGGTGGTGACAACTATCTACCATATAAACAGGGATAGTGGTATTACCCTCCATGACTGATAAGATGAGATCTATGTTATCGTCCTCATCAGCCAAGATAAGTTGTCTAGTTGCTTCGGCCCATAGTTCGATCTTGCGGTGTTCCTCTTGGGAGAATTGGTTAGCAAGACGGGTGGTGAATGTCACACTCAAAATAACAATAACTAACAGTATTGCAAGAATGAGTGTATATAGATTATTAGATAGCCAATGTTTCATATACGGTTCAATAAACTGCTGCAAAGGTAGTAATATTTTTTGAGACAAACAAATAGTCCAAATAAAAATATTTCTTAAATCTTGTGTATGTAAGAAAAAAATTGTAACTTTGCCGGCGGTTTAGATATAAAATTCAATAATAATATGAAACACACATGGACATACGCTAATATTGGCGGAAATACACGAGTAGTCATTACGAAGGGTAAAGACATTCAACATTTGGCTGACTTAGACGAGAAATTGTGGACAGTACTTGCATGTCCAGTTTCTGGATTGGAGATCTCAGAAGAGAGTCTCAAATACATGGATACTGATTCTGATAGTAAGATTCACGTAGCAGATGTTGTTACTACTTCACAATGGCTATGTAAGGTTATTCGTGATCCACAACTTTTGTTTGATGGTACAGCAGTATTACAATTGACTGATATTGTGGATGAGGCGCTATTAGCAGTAGCTACACCGCTAGCAAAAGATGGAGTAGTAACATTAGAGGATGTGAAAGCCGCTATTGCAGGAGTAACCATTGATGCACAAGCTATCCCTGCTGCACCATATGCTGCTGATGTAATAGGTGCGTACAAGGCATGCCAAGAGGCCTATGCCCAATATTTCCAAACATCTAAATTGCAAGCATTAGGATTGGCTACCTTGCCAGCGGATGCCGCACTACCAGGATTGACAGAGGAGCAATTTGTTGAAATGGGAAAGAATATAAGCGATTATGAAACAGCTAAAGCTGCAGCAGAGGCTGCTAACGCTGCTGCATTGGCTACTGCGCAAGCGCAATACAAACCATTGGAGAAACTTCTGTTGTTATGTCGTGACTTCTGCACATTGCTTCGCAACTTCGTATCATTCCAAGACTTCTATGCTAAACGTGGTAAGGCATTATTAGGTCGCGGAGCTGAAGATGAGACTCCATGGGCAATATTCCAAGCAGGAACATTGGTGATCGACCAACGCGCATGCAACCTCTGTCTCAAAGTGAGCGACATGGCTAAGCATAATACACAAGCTCCAGATAGCGGCATGTACCTCATTTACTGCAATTGTAAGCACCATGCTAGCGGACAAACCATGCAAATCGTTGCAGCAATGACGGTAGGCGATATCCGTAACCTAAAAGTAGGTAAGAATGCGCTCTTCTATGATCGTCAAGGTCGAGATTGGGAAGCAGAGGTGGTAAAGATTATTGACAATCCTATTTCTATTGGTCAAGCATTCTGGAGTCCTTACCGCAAACTAGGAGAGTGGGTTACTGGACTCATTACTAAATCTGCTGCAGAGAAAGAGCAAAAGTCTTTTGCTGATATGACGGCAAAATTACAAACCACCCCAGCTCCAGCAGATAAAGCAGCTGCTCCAGCACCATTTGATATAGCTAAGTTCGCCGGTATCTTTGCTGCTATTGGTATGGCTATTGGATATATTGGTAGTTTCTTCACTAGTTTGGCTTTAGGTTTGAGAGGTCTCGGATGGTGGGGATGGTTGGTTATTCCTGGATTGCTGTTGGTTATTAGTGGTCCATCTATGATTCTTGCATGGATGAAACTGCGCAAGCGCAACCTTGCACCACTATTGAACGCAAATGGATGGGCAATAAATGCGGATGCGATTGTCAATGTTGTGTTTGGTAATACATTGACAGATCAAGCCCAATATCCTATCCTTAAACTCCCTAAGAAAGGTTTATCTAAGCGTGCTAAATGGGCTATTGCTATTGCTGTGATAGTTTTGGTAGTTGCCATAGCTGCATTTGTGCTCTGGCATTACCATACTCATAAACATTGTTGTTGGTTGGCCGTTTAATTAAGAAACCCAAAATAAAAAACGCTCCTTAACGGGAGCGTTTTTTGTGGTGTTTAGTTCAAGTCGTATCCGTAGTGACGAAGGCGTGTTTGTGATGAGCGCCAATCTTTATCCACTTTAACGAATAACTGTAAGAATACAGGTTTACCAAAGAAAGCCTCTATCTCTTTTCGAGCTTGTGTGCCTACACGTTTGAGAGCTTTACCACCTTTTCCGATAATAATGCCTTTTTGGCTATCGCGTTCTACAAAGATGATGGCTCCAATTCGAATAATGCCCTCTGGATGTTGTTCGTCTGGTTCCTCATCGTGGAACGTTTCTACCTCTACCTCTACGCTATATGGAATCTCCTTGTCATAGTTCAAGAGGATCTTCTCGCGAATCATTTCATCCACAAAGAAACGCGACGATTTGTCTGTCAGTTGATCTTTTGGGAAGAATGGTGGACACTCAGGTAGAGCTTCGCGGATAGCGGCAAAAAGTTGATCAGTGCCAAAGCGTTGCTGTGCTGAGATAGGGAAGATAGTTGCCTCAGGTAATACACGTCGCCAATACTCAACAAGTTGTTCTAATGTCTCTTGGGTGGTTAGGTCTATCTTGTTGATAATCAGGAATACCTTGGCTTTGAGACGTTTAACCTTATTAAGGAAGTCTGCGTTCTTATCTGGGTTATCTTGAACATCGGTTACATAGAGCAATACATCTGCATCTACAAGAGCTGAGTGAGAGAACTCCAACATCTGTTCTTGTAGTTTATAGTTGGGTTGCAATACGCCAGGGGTGTCAGAATAAACCATTTGGAAATCATCTCCATTGACAATACCCATAATGCGGTGGCGAGTGGTTTGCGCCTTGGATGTAATAATCGAAAGGCGCTCACCCACCAATACATTCATCAATGTGGACTTGCCCACATTCGGATTTCCTACAATATTTACAAAACCTGATTTATGCATTATTAGAAGTCTAAGTCAAGTGGAGCAAAAAGTTTAGTTTTGTTAACTTTTACAATCTTACCGTACTTAGATTGCAATGCTTTAAGGTTAATCAGTTTAGGATCACCCATTACAATGATTGATACTGGTTGTCCCTTGATGTTCTCCTCATAGAATTGCATGATTTGTTCGAAGGTAAGATTATTAATTGCCTCTTGATTGTATTGAGCAGGATCGATCTCGTATCCCATTTCTCTCCAACTATCATAGGTCTCGCTCTTGCTGCGGAAACCAGGCTTGCTAATCTGAGCATATTGTAATAGTGCTGCTTTAACACTCTCAATACGATCTGGATATTCAGGCATAGAGTCAAGCAGAGACATAAATACGTCTACAGCATCTACTACTTTGTCGGATTGTGTACCGATATAGCCCATGAAGTATGCTTCTTTGCCT
Organism: Paludibacteraceae bacterium; assembly: GCA_045613525.1. Taxonomy (GTDB): domain Bacteria; phylum Bacteroidota; class Bacteroidia; order Bacteroidales; family Paludibacteraceae; genus Colicola. The sequence continues at coordinate 12,144 of JAZLBE010000023.1, read as the reverse complement.
GGTAGTGGACCTCTAACGATATTACCAGAAGCAGTATAAGCCATAGAACGTTTCTCACGAATCTCATCCAATACGATGCCAGTGAAACCACCAGAGAAGTATTGGTTGAAGGCTTGGAAGAGTACGTTTTGATCTTTATCGTATGGTTTGCCGTTGAAGTAGAAATAGATAGTAGCTTGTTGCACATTAGAGTTGCCCAAGAAATATACTTGAGTCTTATCATATGTCTTCTTATCACGGATCTCAGGAGAAGTAGATGGTACAACACCCTCTTGCAATGGGAGGTTGTTGGTCAAGATTTGCTTAACTTCTTCGATTGGCTTTTGACCGCAGTAGTGGATGTCCAATGCGTATTTAATAGCCTCCATGAACGCTACTTTTAGTTTCAACTCGTCCATGTAGTATATATCCATAAATGGAAGAACATCAATGTAGTTAGACTTGTTTCCATAAAGGATATACTCGCGCAATGCATCAGCTTGTAAGCCATCCATCTTAGACATCATGAAACGACTTGAGAGCTCGCTACCTTTGACAGCATCAAACTGCTTGGTGTCAAATTTAGGGAAGAGCATTTGGCGTTGTACCAATTGGCAGATCTCTGCGAGATTTTTCTCGTCACCAACGATGGTTACAGTAAAGTAACTGCTTGATACGTGGTAACCGCAACGACCTCCTAACTCCGCTAATTGACGACGGAATTCTTGTGGCTCAGTATTAGGCATGATACCAGCGCGATTCATAAGTGAAGTTACGAATTCGAGCATTGGCATTTTAGTTGTACCAATACCAAAACTCAATTCCAAAGAGAAAATATCGTTCTTAGGGTTCTTGGCATAATGAAGTTTAACATTATTGTCAATGTCCTCTACCACAACATCGTTCATATCCATGAAGGTTTGCTTCACTTCGCCATTAGGTAATGATTTGAAGTACTTAGCGTATTCAGTCTCTTGGCTATTGATGAGTTCTAGTGGTTTGATGGCAGGTTTAGCCAATTTGTTTTTCTTTGGGTCACCTTCGTTGAAACTCAACGTCATGTAGCTTGCATCGAAATATTTCTTTGCAATACGTTGGATATCTTCTTTGGTCAATGCTTGGATCTTTTCGTTCTCGGTAAAGATATCATTGATAGGAGTTTCATAGATAAAACTTTGTACCAATGCATTCATCTTAACTTCAGAAGACTCGAATGCCAATTTGTAGTTTTGAGCAAACTCAGCTTTTGCTGTTTGAATTAGCCACTCTGGAATATCACCAGTTTTTAGTTTGTTGATCTCTGCCATAACGATGCGACCTGTTGCAGCATCAGACTCGTAGGTCTGTTGGTTAGCATCATAGTATGGAATAGCTTGGATCATGATACGACCTTGGTCGCGACGTGAGTCAAGGCTTGCACCTACAGAAGAAACGACACCATCCATGCTCAATTTATCAAGCAAACCAGTGCTAGAACTGTTGTTAAGCAATGACATTACAAATTGTAATGCTAATGCATCCTCGTCTGCTACTTTAACACCATCGTATGCCCATACGATCATAGGGTAGTATCCTACTTTGAACTTGTGAGTAGGATTACCAGCAAATGAAGTGTTAGGGTAGGTTGGACGTGCTGGTAAATCTTTGTACTCTAAGCGACCAAAAGTCTCCTCAATCATAGGTTTTGTAGCTTCTGCATCGAAGTCACCCACAATAATAAGAGCCATGTTGTTAGGTACATACCATGTGTTGTAGAATTCAATAAGTTTGCTCAAACGTGGATTCTTCAAATGCTCTGGATGACCAATCACATCGCGCTCGTATGGGTGTCCAGCATAGAGCTTGGTATAGAGGTTTTGACGAACATGTGTCATAACATCGTCTTGATACATGTTGTACTCCTCAAATACATTCTCCAACTCTGCTTGGAAAGTACGATATACAGGATCGATCAAACGATCAGAAAAGATAGTGAGCCATTTGTACATGCTAGAAGCAGGGAATGAGTTATGATAACATGTCATATCATAACTTGTGTAAGCATTAACACCTGTTGCTCCTATTCCATCAAGTAGTACGAAGAAATCTTCGACAGTTGCATATTTAGCAGCCTCAATAGATTCCTCATTGATTTTCTTGATGATTTCTAGACGTTTAGCTTCGTCTGTTGTTTCCGCATACTCATCGTATAGACGGATGATCTCCTCGTAGTGAGGTTTCTCTTTTTCCCAGTCGAGTGCACCAATACGTTGTGTACCTTTGAAGAGCATATGCTCCAAATAGTGTGCTAAACCAGTATACTCTGCTGGCTCATCCATAGAACCGGCGCGTACAGCAACATATCCTGTAACATCAGGTTGATCATGATCCTCCCACAACAATACTGTCAAACCATTAGACAGTTTGTATTCGGTCAATCCCTCGCGCGATTGCGCAAATAGCATGGTCATTGACATTATCACTGCCATGCCTAATAAAATAAATCGTTTCATATATTCTTGTTTTGATACTTTAATCTATTGATATCACCATTCTAGCAGCACTTTACCACATTGGCCACTAAGCATTACATCAAAGCCCTTTTGGAAGTCATCGAAATGGAAACGATGTGTGATAACAGGGCTAAGATCAAGACCACCTAAGAGCATTTGCTCCATTTGATACCAAGTCTCCCACATGCGGCGACCTGTAATACCCTTGATAGTCAATGCGTTGAAGATGATGTCTGACCAATTAACCTTGGTGTCACTTGGCAAAATACCCAATTGAGCGATGTTAGCACCCTTGTACATATGCGCAATCATATCGTTGAATGCAGCAGGTGCACCAGACATCTCCAAACCCACATCAAAACCGCGGATACCTAGTTGTTTCATCGCGCCTTCAACAGTCTCACCCTTAGCGCCATTAACGGTAATGGTTGCACCCATCTTCTTGGCAATCTCCAAGCGTTGTTCGTTGAGGTCAGTTACCACAATATTCTTAGCTCCCGCATAGCGGCAGATGCCCGCAGCCATGGTGCCAATGAGACCCGCACCTGTGATAAGCACATCTTCACCTAGAAGAGGGAATGCCAATGCAGTGTGTGTGGCATTGCCAAATGGATCCATGATAGCAGCAAAGTCATCTGGAATCTCAGGACGGATATGTACGATATTGCTCTCAGGGATAGTCACATATTCTGCAAATGCGCCATCCTTGCCGAAGATACCTACTGATAGGCTGTTCTCGCAAACATGTCCCATACCACGACGGCAGTTGCGGCATGTTCCGCAAACGATGTGTCCTTCTGCTGTTACACGGTCGCCTATTTTAACACCACGAACACCAGGACCTACTTCTACGGCTACGCCCACGAACTCATGACCCATGATGTATGGTGGGGTGCAGTGGCTTTGTGACCACTCGTCCCATTTGTACATGTGAAGATCGGTTCCGCAGATAGCGGCTTTAGTGACTTTGATGAGCACATCATTTACGCCTACTTGAGGCATTGGGACTTCTTCCATCCAGAGCCCTGGCTCTGCATAACGTTTAACTAAGGCTTTCATTGTTTTTCTTATTTTATCTAGATTATCTAGTTGGTCTAGATTGTCTAGTTTATTTGATTACTCCTAATTCTTTTCCTACTTTGATAAATGCGGCAATACCCTTATCCAACTGCTCTGGTGTGTGAGCAGCTGAGAGTTGTACGCGGATACGCGCTTGTCCTTGTGGTACTACTGGGTAGTAGAAACCTGTCACATAGATGCCTTCCTCCTGCAACGCTGCAGCAAACTCTTGGCTAAGGCGAGCATCGTACAACATGACTGCGCAGATGGCTGATTCGGTAGGTTTGATATCGAAACCCGCTGCTTTCATCTTGCTGATGAAGTACCCGGTGTTTGCGTGCAAACGGTCTTGCAACTCATTGCTACGTGTTAGGATCTCAAATGTTTTTAGTCCAGCAGCGGCAATCAATGGAGGAATAGAGTTGGAGAATAGGTATGGACGACTGCGTTGGCGCAAGAGGTCAATAATCTCTTTCTTACCTGTAGTGAAACCACCTACTGAACCGCCGAATGCTTTACCCAATGTACCTGTGATAATCTCAATCTTACCCATGAGGTCGTATCGCTCGGTTACACCATGACCAGTCTTACCTACCACACCTGCTGAGTGGCTCTCGTCCACCATCACAAGTGCATCATATTTTTGTGCCAACTCATAGATCTTGTCAAGAGGACATACGTTACCATCCATAGAGAAGACACCATCGGTAGCGATGATGCGGAAGCGTTGGTCTTGTGCTTTTTTGAGTTGCTCTTCTAGGTCAGCCATATCACCGTTAGCATAGCGATAACGAACTGCTTTGCACAAGCGCACGCCATCAATGATAGATGCGTGGTTGAGCGCATCAGAGATGATAGCATCTTGCTCGGTGAGGAGTGGTTCAAAGAGTCCACCATTAGCATCAAAGCAAGCAGCATAGAGGATAGTATCTTCGGTGCCGAAGAAGTCAGAAATGGCTTGCTCCAATTGTTTGTGAGTATCTTGTGTACCACAGATAAAGCGAACAGAAGCCATACCATATCCGCGAGCATCCATGCGATCTTTGGCTGCTTGGATAAGCTCTGGGTTATCTGCTAAACCAAGATAGTTGTTCGCGCAGAAGTTAATGACGTCTTTACCTCCTTCTACTTGAATGGCAGAAGATTGAGGAGTGATGATTACTCGCTCATTCTTGTATAGTCCTGCCTCTTTGATATCATTCAAGATACCTTGCAGGTGTTTTTGAAAATCAGTATACATGGTTTGTTGTTTTTTGTTGCTTATCAATTACGGGTTTATTACGGGTTCATACCGAGTAGTTAGGATTACATGCGGTTAGGAACCTCAATGCCAAGCAATGCCATAGCACTCTTGATAACCTTTGCTACGGTTTGTGCCAATACGAGGCGCAGAACTCGTTTTTGCTCATCAGCCTCGTTGAGGATGCTGTGGTCGTGGTAGAAACTATTGAAGTCACAAGCCAATGCATATGCATAGTTAGCTATCACTGCAGGTGAGAACTCATCACCAGCTTGGCGTACTGCCACAGGATAATCCACTAAACGTTGGATAAGAGTTAGCTCTTTGTCTGAGAGACTATTGGTTATTGGCAATTGGCAATTAATGAGGCTGTTGCCTGCTTTGCGCAAAACACTTTGAATACGCGCATAAGTATATTGGATGAATGGTCCCGTGTTACCATTGAAGTCAATACTCTCTTCTGGGTTAAAGAGCATATTCTTGCGTGGGTCAACCTTGAGGATGAAGTACTTCAATGCGCCCAAACCTACCATGCGAGCAATCTCGTTAGATTCTTCTTCGGTGATATCAGGTAGGGTGTTAACCTTATCTTTTGATATCTCTTTGGCATCTGCAATCATTTGTGCCATCAAGTCATCGGCGTCTACTACTGTTCCCTCGCGGCTCTTCATCTTACCATTTGGCAATTCCACCATACCATAAGAGAAGTGTACCAATTCCTTTCCGAATGGGAAACCAAGGCGGTCAAGCAGAATACTCAAGACCTTGAAGTGGTACTCTTGCTCGTTGCCCACAACATACACCATCTTGTCAATAGGGTAGTCTTCGAAGCGGAGTTTTGCTGTACCAATATCTTGGGTCATATATACAGATGTGCCGTCTGCACGAAGCAGAAGCTTTTCGTCAAGTCCGTTTTGTGCGAGGTCTGCCCAAACACTACCATCTTCTCGGCGGTAGAAATCGCCTTTTGCGAGTCCACGTTCTACTTCGCCTTTACCCACGAGGTAGGTATCGCTTTCATAGTAAATCTTGTCAAAGCCTACACCCATTTGTTTGTAAGTCTCATCAAAACCAGCATAGACCCACTCGTTCATCTTTTGCCAGAGGGCACGCACCTCAGGATCGTTTTGCTCCCATTTAACAAGCATAGCTTGTGCCTCTTTGATGAGTGGAGCTTCCTTCTTAGCGGTTTCTTCATCCATACCTTGCGCCATGAGCTCCTTGATTTGAGTTTTGTACTCTATATCGAAGCGTACATAGTAGTCACCGATGAGGTGGTCGCCTTTCTTACCACTATTCTCAGGTGTCTCGCCATTGCCGAACTTTTGCCATGCAAGCATAGATTTGCAGATATGAATACCACGGTCGTTTACAATATTGGTCTTTACTACGTTCCAACCATTAGCCTCTTGGATCTTGGCAATAGAGTAGCCAAGGAGGTTATTGCGTACGTGACCGAGGTGAAGTGGCTTGTTGGTATTGGGAGAAGAGTACTCAACCATCATCAATGGTTTTTCGCTTTCGCCACGAGATAGTTGTCCGTATTCGTTGTTTTCTGCAATAGCTTGGAGTTGCTCAACCCAATAGCTTTGTGCGATGCTAAGATTGAGGAATCCTTGTACAGCGTTGAACTTTTCAACGAGTCCGCCTACGAGTTTCTCTCCTAACTCTTGTGCCACCATAGCAGGTGCTTTGCGAGCAGCTTTAACGAATGGGAATACAACGAGGGTGATGTCGCCTTCGAATTCTGCACGTGTTTTTTGCAACTGCACTTGCTCGGCAGTTATCTCAATACCATAGAGGTTTTTTACTGCTTCTTGTACTTGTGGAATAAGTATTTCTTCTAACTTCATATCTAATATAATTGAATATTCAAATTTTCTTTATTTCAGCCCGCAAAGGTAATAAAATTCTTGCATATATGCAAGTTTCGTAGCACAAACTTTGTTTTTTTGCAAAAAAAACTCCCTCGAGTGTATTGTCGAGGGAGTGGAGTGGTTTAGAAATATGATTTTGAATGTCGTTTTTTTATAGATCTTGGTACACATATTTGGTGAATGGTACGCTGGCCTCCATATGTGATCCATAGTAATCAAAATCATATGTTTTATCTGTGTTGTTAGGCATCTGTTCTCGCAAATTAGTGCTATTGAGCAATGGTACAACTTCATCTTCTAAGCTATGAAGAAAATATGCTGGTGATAGTAGATTATAGCCCACGTTACTATTTATTCGAAGCACTTCGTATAGCGTTTCGGCTATTGGACTATCTAACTGGAGTGCCTTTTCAGTCATTAGTTCGCTCATGACCGTAGATCCCATCCATTGATTGATTTCTGGGACGGTGTGTTTTTTAGATACAACCCAATCTTCGTAGTTAGACAATAAGGGGTCTAGGAAAAAATCGTTCATGGAGAAATCAAGATTGTATGCATCTCCTAATCCCAAGACGATCAATGGAATAGCAGCTGGTATTCCCATCTCGTCACGCTCTAGACTATAAAGGTATGTACCCGCAGGATCGTATGGCCCAGCACCTGCATATAGTTTGCGCACAGACCAATGATCGATACCTTTTGCCCTATTTTCTTCAATCATCCTTGTTACACCCAATGCCACAGCAGCTCCTTGTGAATAACCTGTTACAATGACATCTGTGGTGTATGAGTATCCATAGTAGTCCAATACATCTGGCATACAATCCAGCAAATCTATTGCTGTTTGAGCGGCACTTCGCCAATGCAAATATGGATGCAGTTTGTAGTTAGAAAGACCATAACCGACATAATCTGGCATAATCACAGCATAACCTTTGGTTAAATAGACCATCTCCATGGACAACATGTTACTTGGAACTTCTACATCCGAGGTCATGGTGTAGTGATTAGCTATGATAATACCGTTTAGTGTTCGATTTTTAGGTAGATACACACGTCCAGATACCAGCAACGAGTCACCTTGTGGACTTTGACTCCAATATGCAACAGGGAAACTTACAAAGAGTTTGTGAGAGTGATAATAGAGCTGTTTCATCACCTTGAATACGCTCTTTTCTGAGAAGTGATGTTTTTTTAGACTACGTTGTGTGCTTTGCCAAATGCCATCTTTATTGAGGGCGTAGCGTACTATTGCGCCACCTTGCTCTCGGGTAGATATAGTAGGGAGGACAGTCGTGTCTAGGGGACTAAGCATAACATAATCAATGGCTTGCAATGCCATTGTGCCACATAGGGCAAGAATTAGGATGATTGAATTACGTTTCATAGTTTTCTACAATTAAGGTTAATTTAATTTGTATATCAGTATGTACAAAAACCATGCAAAAGTATTTATAATTATCTATGTGTTTTGAGAAAGTCGAAAAATCTTAATAAATGATACATTTTTGTGTTGATATGTATATCTGGCAACCCTTCGGTAAGGGTAGCGCAAAGGTATTGAAAAGATGTGGATAATAAAAGTAAAAAACAGATATGTAAAATCTTAACAGCCGTTTGGTTTTATAACCAGATTTCTTCGGGATAGGTGATTTGGGTCAAGTACAAACCCTCTGCTGGTGCGGAGTCTCCTGCCGCGGTACGAGTGTGTTGTGTAATAACCTCTGCGAACTGCTTAATGGTCATTTTACCACGACCAACTTCAAAGAGTGTACCCACTACGGCACGCACCATATTGCGCAAAAAACGATCCGCTGTGATTGTAAATACCGCATGCCCATTCTCCTTTACTTCCCAATGTGCATAGGTTAGGTCACAGATGGTGGTTTTGACATCTGTATTGCTACGGCAGAAAGAAGCAAAGTCTTGTTTCCCAATGAGATACTTGGCAGCCTCGTTCATGGCATCAAAGTCCAATCCTGGACGAACGCGAGTAGCTAAATCGTGCAAAAATGGGTTTTTGTGATCCACTATATGGTATTGATAAGTACGACTTTTGGCTGTAAAACGAGCATGTGCTTCGTCGGTAACAGGCACAATATCATGAATAGCAATGGAGTTAGGAAGGATTCCGTTGAGACGGAAAACTAGGTTACTAGCTATTGGTAGGTGGCTATTGGAAAGATCAAAGTGAGCATACATCTCACGAGCATGGACACCAGCGTCTGTACGACCTGCGAAGGTAAGAGGTATTTCTTCTCTGAATATCATATTGAATGCTTGTTCCATGGTTTCCTGCACAGTGATACCATTAGGTTGGCGTTGTGAACCATGAAAATCAGTTCCTAAATATGAAAACTTAATAAAATATCGCATTTTAGTTTAATGTTTAAGTTTAGTGATGAAAGATCGTATTTGTTGGTTGATCTCAGGAGATAGTTTCTTGAACCATGCAATGACACAAGCGCAACCCATAAGTACCACGGTACGGAGAATACTACTAATCCATATATTATTACTTGGCAAATATTTGAGCCAAAGTGTATTCGTGCTGAGTATCAATAAGATAAGAAGTAATATCTTAGCGTGTTGACGTGTGAAAGTAGGTGCTTGAATAGTCAAACGTACTGTTACAATGATGAGTATAAAGTATAAGGCATAGGAGAGTAGGTTACTAACAGCTGCTCCGTTCATTCCAAATATAGGGATAAGGGAGTTGTTTAACAAAATAGAGGAGGCTGTGAGTATAAAGGAAAACAATAGTGAGAATGCGTAGTAACGCGAATAGTTAAGGCTATTTAATGTAAACGATCCTGTAGCTATGAATAACTGACTTACCCCTAGCATTAATACTACCGAACGGGCTTCGGCGTAGGTGGATCCATTGGGTAAGATGTGGAAAATCAAATCAATATTGAGCCAAATAGCACAAAGAATCATTCCACCTATAAGCAGTAGATTGCTGCTGACTTGTTGCATGAGGTGGGTGATTTCGTTTTGGTTGTTATTTTTGATGGCATTTGCCAATTGTGGTGCAGCAATAGCAGTTACTGAGCGGTATGGGATACTAACCATCACTGCAATATATGTTGCAATAGCGAAGATACCTGTATAATTCAGTCCCATTTCCGCAGTAATAAAGAAACTAGAAAGTGTTGGGGCTAGCACAGAAGTGACAGCCGATACAAGCAAGAAGCCCGTATAGAATGCGTATTGCTTAACCAGTGAACGATTATTGCGTATGAATTGCCAATCGGGACGTAGAGAAACCTCGCCTAATGAAAAAAGATAGATGATATTACATAGCATAGCCAGAGCATAGACAGCACACAATGCAATGACAAAACCATCTATGTCCACTATACGGAAGGAATAGAGTAGGTATGCTGCTAATAGTCCAATGCGTGTAATAAGTTCGCGTACGGCACGAGGGATAACAATATGCATTCGGACGTTGGCGTTGGTTTCAAAGACAGTCTGATAGAGCATAAAAAACGCCATAGGAAGTACCATGTAGTAGTACTCTACAAAGAGTGGAGATTTTTCTCCAAACCATTGACTAAGTGGCGAATAACATGCACAGTAAAGAGCAGCAAAAAGTGCGAATCCAACGAGTGGGATCAAGATTGTCCAGAAGAAAAATCCATGTTCGGAGTTTTCTTGTTGATCTGAACTTTTGAAGTGCGGATAGAAGCGTATAATGGACGATGAAGTACCTAGTTGCGCTAATCCGATAAAAAGTGTTGCAGCATCGACCAATACACGTGCTAGCCCAATTTCCTCAGCGGTGAGGAAACGAGTCAGTACAAAGAAGGTAGTAACAAAGCCCACCGCCACCCCTAGATAGGTGACGATGGTACCTTGTATGCTTTGTTTGGCGATGATGCCCATAATACTAATTATTTCTCAATAGCGAGAAGTTCTACTTCAAAAATAAGTGTTGAATATGGAGGAATATCACCAGCAGGTTGTGAACCATATGCCAATTCTTGTGGGATGTAGAAACGGAACTTACTACCTACAGGCATGAGTTGTACGCCCTCTGTCCAACCTGGGATAACTTGGTTAAGACCAAAAGTGATAGGCTCACCACGCTCAACGCTACTATCAAATACAGTACCATTGATCAGTGTTCCATGATAGTGTACTTTAACCTTGTCTGTTGCAGAAGGTTTTTTGCCTTTACCCATCTTGATAACCTCGTATTGGAGACCGCTTTCGGTAGTGGTTATACCCTCTTTGAGTGCATTCTCTGCAAGGAATTTCTCACCTTCTTCTTTTGCATCTCCATATTTGATTTTGGTCATGGTAACTTGAATATACTCAGCAGCTTGGTCGCTATTCCATTGTTCTGTACTACCTAAGATACCATTGATAAAACCTTGTTTGATAAGGGCAAAATCAGTAGCTAGACTTGGTTCACCGATAAGACCTGTAGACTCTTGCTCTCTGATGGTTTTACCAATTTGCTCACCCATGTCAACAAGTTGTGGGTTTTTAACCTTGCTCTTCAAACCTTTATTGATTTGTGCAATGAACTCTTTTTTCATCTCGTGTGTGCTATCTGTCAAGAATACATACATGCCGATGCCATTACCGTTGAGGTAACCAAAGATGTAGTTCAAACTATCAATTTTGTTTTTGAGTTGTACATGTTTAAATTTGCTTGGACACTTGCTCTTGATGCATTTGCCTGCTTTGGTGCTGTCATTAGATAGTGCAGATGCTTGATACTCATTTTGGAAATAAGTGTTAGCTACATCAGGAGTAATAATAGTAGTGTCATGATATAGGCCGTTAACTAAACCTTGGAAGAAAAGTTTCTCATTGAGTGTCCATGCTGGGTTCTCTGCGAGACCGATTTCTTCTGATTTTTTGGTAGACAAACCAATGTTCTTACCAATGGTAGCTGCTTGGCTAAGTGTTTCTACTTTGCCATCATAGCCACGTTGGAGCGCATCGATAAACTCTGTGAGGGTCTCAGCAGAAGAATCGTTGCGAAGTTGATACATTTTAAGTTGTGAACCATTAACGACACCTAGTGCGTAGTTCATACTGTCGTTTTGGTTAGTAAGGGCAACTGTTTTTGCGGTGTAAGTGTTGCCACATGAAATCATTGCTATTGCTGCAATGATGATAAGACTCATTTTTTTCATTATCTGTTAATTGTTGGGTTAATTATTCAATACCTAGTAATTCTACTGTGAAGATGAGTGCTGCATATGGAGGGATGTTTGCACCTGCTCCGCGCTCACCGTATGCCAATTGATATGGCAAATATAGTTTGTATTTGCTACCGATTGACATCAATTGCAAACCTTCTGTCCAACCTTTGATTACTTGGTTTAGACCGAAAGTGATGCTCTCGCCACGTTTGTAGCTACTATCAAACACAGTTCCGTCGATAAGAGTTCCCTCGTAGTGTACTCGTACTTTGTCTGTAGCTTTAGGTTTTTGGCCTATAGTAGCTTCTAGAACCTCATATTGGAGACCACTC
>JAZLBE010000022.1:0-12846 GCA_045613525.1 Paludibacteraceae bacterium | reverse complement strand
GAATGCCTCTTCGGCAATTTTCATCAAATCCATTTCTTTTGACTTTTAATGGGTTAAATAACTATAGTATACACTACTGTTCAAGCCGCAAAAACGCGTACTCTATGCTGATCGCCAGAGACTATAGTCGAAAATCGGGCGCAAAGGTACTGCTTTTTTTGCAAATACACAAATAATTTGTAAAATATCTTTTTATTTTTTAAATAAAAGATGCTAAAATTTGCATAATTAGGCAAAAAAGAGTAATTTTGCGCAATTATTAACACTAAGAAAGATCAAATTGTGAGACTAAATTTAATTTTACCTATTTTTTTAGCTAGCACAATAATTTGCGCTACTACCAGTAAGAGCTACGGACAAAGTATAAACGACATGACCAAAGAGAGCATAAAAACAAGTAGACAACCATACAAGATGAAAGTAGATACAACAAGTGACTTGATATTATACGATATTACTGATTGTCAGTTAGATTTGGCCTGTGGCACAATGCCTAACACTAATCAAGAAGATGTCGTATTATGCGTAGCTGCAGCCTTTACTGGAAAGTGTTTAGATAGTTTTGCACATAGTAATATTCTCGGTCCTCATATATCTAGTGGCGTACTATACGAGGGATATGACGAAGAAGGAGGATATGCCGTTTTTGCAGCATGGGGCGACAACAAAGTTTTTTTTGCATTAGAAAATAATGAAAAACTGCAAGAAGTAGTCTCTGCCAAGGGTATGGCATTTACACAATATTGGGTAGTCAAAGATGGCAAGGGATATAATCCTCCTCGACAAACAATAAAACAAGAGTATTATCGTTGTATTGCACAAAAAGAAGGAAAAACATATGTCATTGAGAGCAAAGAGGTTGTAAGATTTGATTACTTCGTAAAATGTTTGGTAGATATAGGAGTTGAGAATGCATTGTACTTGGATATGGGCAGAGGATGGAATCACTCATTCTACCGCAATGAAAAGGAAGAAGTGCATATTCTTCATCCCAAAACACATGGATACTGTACCAATTGGCTCGTTGTAAAGTGATCGTATAAGTAGCTAGTTCTCAGCATAAACTCTCGGCAAAGTTCCAATGGGATTCCGATGGAGATAGAGGGCAAGTTGATAGCAAACCAACTTGCATGTAATGGTGTAACGAAAGAAAAAACAAGTTTTTTTTTCGTGGATTTGCGTATGTGCAAAAAAAGCAGTACCTTTGCAAGAATTTTGGATTTGTAGACAATCGTTCACAATAGTCGGTTAAGAAAATAAGAATAACAACACAATATGAAACAGAATTTTGTAGAAGAATTGCGCTGGCGTGGAATGTTGCAAGACATGATGCCAGGTACAGAAGAACAACTAACGAAAGAAGCTACCGCAGCCTATTTGGGCATTGATCCAACTGCGGATAGTCTGCATATCGGTCACTTATGCGGTATTATGATGCTCAAGCACTTGCAAAACGCAGGACACAAGCCAATTGCCTTGATTGGTGGAGCAACCGGTATGATTGGTGACCCAAGTGGTAAATCAGCAGAGCGTAACTTGTTGGACGAAAAAACATTGCGTCATAACCAAGAGTGCATCAAGCAACAATTAGGTCGTTTCTTGACTTTCGGTGATGGTGAGAATGATGCTGAATTAGTAAACAACTATGATTGGATGAAGGATTACACCTTTCTAGATTTTGCACGCGAGGTTGGTAAATTGATTACCGTCAACTACATGATGGCAAAAGACTCTGTAAAAAAGCGTTTTAACGGTGAAGCAAGCCAAGGCATGTCTTTTACAGAATTCACCTATCAGTTGTTGCAAGGTTATGACTATGTATATTTGAACAAGCATAAAAATTGTAAGTTACAAATGGGTGGTAGTGACCAATGGGGTAACATCACTACAGGTACTGAGTTGATCAAGAAAATGGGCGGAGGTGAGGCATTCGCATTGACATGTCCATTGATCACCAAAGCAGACGGCGGTAAATTCGGCAAAACCGAGAGCGGTAATATATGGTTGGATCGCAAATACACAAGCCCATATCGTTTCTACCAATTCTGGTTGAATGTAAGCGATGATGATGCTAAGAGATATATCAAGATCTTCACCTGTTTGGACAAGGCGACTATTGATGCTTTGATTGCCGAGCATGACGAAGCTCCACACATGCGCAGTTTGCAAAAGCGTTTAGCTGAAGAGGTAACCGTGATGGTACATAGCCGCGAGGATTATGATGCAGCAGTAGAAGCAAGTAATATCTTGTTTGGCAATGCAACTCACGAAGCATTGAGCAAACTAGATGAAGAGATGTTCTTGCAACTATTTGAAGGTGTAGAGAAATATGAAGTAAGTAAAGCTGAGTTAGAGTCTGGTATCCCTCCATTGGATTTGCTAGCAGAGAAGACAAAAATTTTCCCATCTAAGGGTGAGGCTCGCAAGATGATTACTGCAAACGGATTCTCCATCAACAAAGAGAAGTTTACTGACCCACAAAAGGTTATGACAGCTGAGATGCTGCTCAACGGCAAGTACCTACTCTGCCAAAAAGGTAAGAAAAACTACTACATTATCGAAGCAAAGTGATGAAGAAAATTATATTATTATTATTTGTTTGCTTTGCAGCAACATTGCAAGCAGAACGTATTGAACCTATTCCATTCGGCGATATGGAAAGTTGGACAGTACGTAAGATCAAAGAGTCTAAATTGCTTGGAGGTAAGACTAAAACTTTATACTGTTTAGCACCAACTGACACTATTTGGGAGAACGGACCTTATACATATGGCAAGAACGGCAATCCATGGGCTACAAGTAACGCATATGCCAATGTTATAGGTATCGAAAAAGCAGCAGGCACTATGACTCCAGAAAAACGCGAGGACGGAGGGACATGCTGCCGTATGGATGTAGAGCTACTAGAAGTACGCGTAATGGGAATGATTGATATTCAAGTATTGGTTCCAGGCACACTTTTTACTGGACGCAACATTGAGCCTATTACTACTGCAAAAGACCCTTATCAAAACATAGATTTTGGTGTTCCCTTCACAGGTCGTCCAAGCGCTTTGATGTTTGACTACAAATGTATCGTATCTCCAGAAGAATGGGTATGGTACGCCAAAGGTATGAGCAAACCTAAAAAGCAAGCTGGCCATGACGAAATAGAAGCATACATATATCTACAACATCGTTGGGAGGACGAAAATGGTGAGATTCATTCCATTCGTGTAGGTACAGGTTATGAGCGTTTCTCAAAGACCCAAGAAGAATGGGTTAATGGTCATCGATTGCCTATTCACTATGGTGATATCACAACTGAGAGTTGGTACAAAGACTATATGGGCTTCAAGAACATGCAACGTGCAACTAATTCAAAAGGCAAAGTTGTTTTAATTCAAGAAGAAGGATGGGATGCCACGTTGGAGCCTACTCATATGGTCATCATGCTAACCTCTGGAAAATATGAAGCCTTCGTAGGTCATGCAGGTAATGTTTTTTGGGTAGATAACGTAAGTTTGGTATACGAAAAGTAAGAAAAATCTTGTTTTTTGAATATAAAATTACGATTTTTTCAAAAAAAAGTTCAAAATATTTGGTCATATCAAAAAAAAGCAGTACCTTTGCACCCGCTTTCGAGAAGAAAGCACCATTGACCAATGGTATAAAGGCTATTACGTCAGATTTTGGTTCTGAAAATCTTGGTTCGATTCCAGGTTGGTCAACAGAAGAAGCCCGCTTGTCGGGCTTTTTTTGAAGAGTAATCTTCATGTGTGATGGGATACGGGCAGCCACACCAACAGTAGTTTAGTGTTTAGAGTTTAGTGTTTAGTGCTAATCTAGGATTAAAGGCTGGGAATTCTGCCCTATTATTGAGTAACACTTTATAAAAAAATGAAAACATTTGAATTGGTAGGTACTCCACGTAGCGAGTACGGCAAGAAAGCCGCAAAGACATTCCGTCAAGAGAACCTCGTACCTTGCAACCTCTATGGCAATGGCGAGAACGTAACATTCACCGTAACAGTTGACGACGTACGCAAACTCATCTACTGCCCAGACACAATGGTTGTTGAATTGACTATTGGCGAGGCAAAGAAGATGGCAGTTATCAAAGAGTTGCAATTCCACCCAGTAAGCGAGCAATTGCTTCACATCGACTTCCTTGAGGTAACAGAGGATAAACCAGTAACAGTAGCTATCCCAGTACAATTGCAAGGTCACGCAGAAGGTGTTAAAGCCGGTGGTAAGTTGTCTCTTGAGATGAGAAAACTCAAAGTTAATGGTATCTATACACAAATTCCTAACCGCGTTGAGATCGATGTAACTGAGCTCGGTTTGGGTAAGAAATTGTACGTAGGTGCAGTTCAAGTAGCAGAAGGTTTGAAATTGATGAACCCAGCAGATGCTTGCGTTGCTCGCGTTAAGGCAACCCGTGCAAGCCAACAAGCTGCAGCAGCTGCTGCTCCTGCTAAGGGTAAAAAGAAATAATAACCACTCATAAGAGCGGTAATCATAAGAGTGGGAAGGGCATCTTTTCCACTCTTATTAGTTTATTTAGATAAATTATGAAATATCTGATAGTTGGTTTAGGAAATATTGGCAACGAGTATGCCAACACACGACATAATATCGGATTCATGATGTTGGATTCGTTTGCTGAGAGCAAAGGTGTGCAATGGGAGGATAAGCGCTATGGTTACATAGCTCGTTGTCGCGTTAAGAGTGCGGAGATCATACTGCTTAAGCCATCAACCTATATGAATCTGAGCGGTAATGCTGTACGTTATTGGTTGCAACAAGAAAAGATTGCCGTCGAAAACATGCTAGTACTCGTAGACGACCTAAACCTCCCATTTGGCAGCATCCGTATGCGCAAACAAGGTAGCAATGGCGGACATAATGGATTAGGACACATACAACAAGTACTTGGTACTCAAAATTATGCACGTTTACGTTTTGGAATCGGAAATGATTTTAGCAAAGGTGCGCAATGTAATTTTGTGCTAGGTCAATGGAGCGATGAGGAATCAAAAGCTATGCCTGATCGCCTAAAACTAGTCGGCGAAATCATACCGTCCTTTTGTTTGCAAGGTATGGACAGAACGATGAACCTATATAACGGAAAATAAACATCTACATGGAAGTACGAGTAGACAAATATCTATTTGCCATGCGCATTTACAAGACACGCTCAATAGCAACAGATGCGTGCAAGTGTGGTAGAATAAAGATGAATGGTGTAGAACTTAAACCTAGTCGCACCTTTCATATTGGTGATGTATTTACCGTACGCAAAGGTCCTATAACCTATACATATCGAATACTACAACTGAGTGAAAACAGATTGGGAGCCAAAATGATTCCCAATTATCTAGAAGATATCACAGCACCTGAACAACTAGAGATTCTAGAATTGGCACGCTATGCTGCGCAAAGTGGTCGAGATAGAGGAACAGGACGACCAACAAAGAAAGATAGACGTGAGATTGAACAGTTTTTTTCTGATGACTATAACTATCTATTAGACGAGTATGATTTTGAAGAAGAATAACATAGCAGAATACATCCTATATTTATGGCAAATAGAGGATTATCTTCGTGCATTTCCACAACAAGCAGAGAGTAATCAAGAATTGCAAGATTTAAGCCAGATGATGCATCAAGAAAACATTTTAGAGAGCGGTCATCTACAACTTGCACAAAATGCTCTAAATGAACTGGAAGAGCTACATAATGATTTGTTAGATCAAGAAGCAACATATCGAGCAGCAATCATACAACTCACTCCATCTCTTACGATATTTAAGGCAAAGACGGATCGTCCAACTATGAGTGATATTGAAGCATGTTTGATCTTGCTATATCAAATCATGCTATTAAGACTACAAAAACGTCCGATTTCATCGGAGACAGAGCAGGTACAACATCAAGTGACTAAAGTTCTTCAATATCTAAGCAAAACATACAAGGAACAATGAGAACTAGCGAACGGTATGCTTTTGCGATAGATTGGTTCACAAAGAATATGTCTGTCGCAGAAAGTGAATTAAATTTTAGCAATGAGTATGAACTACTGGTTGCAGTCATGCTTTCTGCACAATGCACAGACAAAAGGGTAAACTTAGTAACACCTAAATTGTTTGAAGCGTATCCTACTATTGCTGATTTAGCCGATTCCACCGCAGAAACAGTGCTATCTTACATACGCTCTGTAAGTTATCCCAATAGCAAAGCTGAGCATCTTGTACAAATGGCTAAACGTGTGATGGAAGTGTACGGAGGCAAGATTCCTAACACACGCGACGAATTGCAAACCTTAGCAGGTGTAGGACGCAAGACAGCAAACGTAGTGTTAGCGGTATGGTGGAATCAGCCAACAATGGCAGTAGACACCCATATATTCCGCGTTGCAGAACGCATCGGGTTAACGACCAATGCTAAGAATCCACTAGATAGCGAGAAACAACTCATCAAATACATTCCAGAGCAGATTATTCCGAAAGCACACCATTGGCTCTTACTCCATGGACGATACACATGCCTATCACGTTCTCCAAAATGTAAAGAATGTGGATTGCAGGCAATATGTAAATATTTCAAGCGACAAGAAAAGCAAGCCTAAACGATCAACTATATCAGTAGTTTGTGGGTATATCATATCAAATTAATAGGTTTATCAAAGACATAATTTGTGTTTTTTTCTCTAAATGACTAAAAACTCTTGCATAAATGCAAGAAAAGTTGTATCTTTGCGAAAATTTTAGTTAAAGGTGAAGAAGGCGCTAATTACAATAAGCATTCTATTGGTTTCCATTATACTACTATTTTGTAGTATAGTGGGGTTGTTGCACCTTCCAAGTGTTCAAACATTTATTATAAATACTGCAACCTCTCAATTGGCAGAAAAATTGTCTATTGATGTTCATGTTAAGCAATTTCACTATCGTCCACTGAATCGTCTAACCATTGATGATATATATATCAGTGATCAACAAAAGGACACATTAGCATATATTGAACAAGTTGAGTTAAACTTTAATCCACTAAAACTTACAGACAAATTACTTGATATTGATCAGATTAGACTAGATAAACCATATCTAAATTTACACAAAACATCAGATTCTACATATAATTATCATTTCTTGCTATTAGCTTTTGAGCAAGATAGTAGTTCATTCCCTCTGCAATTGTCTATTGAACAGTTAGTATTGGAACAAACTCGCCTGCGCTATAACGAGATTCTTATTGATCAATTTGATTTAGCCCTTACCTTACCTATTCTCACCCAAGATTCTTTGGACATCTACATTGAATCTATGCATTTGCGAGCACAAGTAGATAAATTTGACGCAATATTTGAAGCCAATCTCCACGGAAGTCTAGACTCTATTTTTGCCAACAACATGCTATTGAGTTTTCAAAGCAAACAAATTTTTAATGGCAATATCGCTGTATTCCATCCTACTAGTCTAGACTCATTGTCTATTCAAGCTAGTTGCAAGCAACTCTATTGTGACAGTACGCTACTCAGTAATATTTTGCATCAACTACAACTAAGAGAAATACAGATCCCCCAACAAATAGCAAACCTAGAAAGAGTAGATTATACAGGTGACATCAGTGGCAGATTAAAATCCATGCAGCTGCATGGAGCGTTTAACACTCCATTAGGCACAATGAATGTAAACGGAGTTTTGCAAGCAAAAAAGGACCTACAAAGTCTTGATTTCTCTGGAGAGTTCTCTACAGGATGTTTCCAAATTGGTAAAATGCTGGATGTAAGCGATTTGGGTAATATAGCATTTAGTTCTCATATAGATGGACGAATTGATTCAGCTAAACTCAAGAATTGCGTAGCTGAGGCTAACATTCAACAAATCGAATATCGAGGATACAACTATCAAAATATCCAGTTGGATGGAGAGTGGAACATCAATGAAATGGATGGTAGACTAACGATAGATGATGAAAACATCCAACTAAATATTAGCGGTTTGGCAGACTGGGATCAAAGCGACACTCGTATAGATTTTGTGATACAAGCAGAAGACTTATCTCCACATGCTCTACATTTCATGGACAAAAACCCTGATCTGCGCATAAGTACAGTTACATACATTAGTCTGTATACCTCTGGAAGCAAGGAGGAAATGCTAGACAATATGAACGGATATGTTATCTTTGATTCTATCAAAATACAGAACCTAGACAAAAAGCATCAGATAAAGCAAATAAAAATACTTATAGATAACGAAATGGACGAGACAGACGTCAAACGTCGATTGCGTATTCAATCTAATCTTATAACTGGTAGTTTGTCTGGACATTACAGTTATAAGACTATTCCTATTGCCGTACAACATATACTACATGAGAATCTCCCTACACTAATTGAGAAACCTAATCAACCATACCCAGAAGATATTCATTTAGACTTCTACACCTATTTAAGAAGGATTGACCGACTTAATAGGGTATTAGATATTGGTTATAATATTCCTTCATACCCTACGATAAAGGGATATATCCACAATAAAGAGTTAGGAGTAAGAGCTTCAATTCCTGAGTTAGAAAATAATAGTGTAAAATTCGAGGATATCACCATTGCCCTGAACAATGAAGACAACCATCTCAATCTGTCATTGTACTCACTAACTCATTTGCCACAAAATCATCCTACTGCTGCAAAATTAGGTGATATCAAGACGACCTTTAAGGCATATGCAGCCAATGATGATATAGATTTAAATATACAATTAGGAAACACGGATCAAGTGAGAAATGAAGGAAACATAAGTATTTCTTCTCATATTTCGCATTATCATAATCAACCTAAATTTGATATTCAAATCAAGCCTACCAATATCATTCTTAACGATTCTGTGTGGTCTATTAGTCCTACAAAGATCACTTACACACAAGCTACACATAGTACTGACATACATAATCTAGTGCTTAATACAGACTATCAATCCATTGAGGCACAAGGTAGAATATCAAAAGAGAAAAAAGATTCGGTCAACATCCTACTTAACAATATTAACCTAGATTATTTATTGAGTTATACAGAGGCTAACAAAGTTATTTCCATTCAGGGACCAGTAACGGGTAATGCTACATTGTATAATGTGCTATCAGGAATGATGTTAGAGGCAAATGCCAAAATACCTAGTGCAGGAATCAATGGTGTTTACCTAGGTGATGTTACAGCAGAAGCTCGATTGGACAGAGCAAACAAAAGTATCATTATAGATGGCGAAGTTATTGATTCCACTAAACATTGCGTCGCAATAGTTAAAGGAAATGTGATACCTAAGGATAAACAATGGATATTGGATATTGATTGCGATAGTATTGATGTGAATTTCATTGATAAATGGACAAATAATCTTATATCCAATCCAATGGGTAGAGGCTATGGTCATGTTCGTGTAGAGGGCAAAAAGAGACTTGTTAACGTTACAGGTGCAGTATTGGCAAAAGATGCGCAAGTCACTTTACCACAAATTGGAGTAACCTATTCCTTTACAGACTCTATCTATTTAGATACAACAGCCATCCGTTTCCCTGATATACAAGTTAAAGATCAATATCAGAATGATGGTATATTTACTGGTAGTGTTTACCATCAATACTTCACGAATATACATTACGATTTACGAGCACAAGCAGATAAACTGCTCGTAATGGATTTGCCAGCTAATCAGCAATCATTCTTCTATGGAAAAGTCTTTGGTACAGGTGATGTCCATATTTATGGAGATGATATGGATTGTAATATTGATGTAACGGCACGAACTGAGTCAAACACGAAATTCTATCTAAACATTAATAGCGCTAGTCAAGCTAGTCAATCAAACTTCATACACTTTGTACAACCAGATACAACTAGATCGAATGGTATACTAAATATCTTGCTACCAAAATCAGTAGAAGCTGCAACACCGCTACAAAGTAAATTGCGTTTGTCATTGCAAGGAGAAGTAACACCACAAGCAGAAATCAATATTCTTCTTGCTGGAGAGGATGCTATTAAAGGTAAGGGAGAAGGCAACCTAAAATTAGTCTACGAGACACCATCCGAGAACATACAGATGCAGGGAAGTTATACACTACATACTGGTAACTTTAGTTTCTCATTAGGAAATATCGTACGACGTAACTTTACTATACGCGAAGGAAGCCGTATCACATGGGATAATGATCCTTTGGCTCCTACAGTAGATATAACAGGACATTATCACACAACTGCATCACTACGTGATTTATTTGGTACAGAAAGTGCACAAATAGCAACTAACCGCACTTCGGTTCCTGTCAATTGTGTACTACATATGACCGATCAATTGTTTGATCCAATATTGAAGTTTGCTATTGAACTTCCACAATCTGATGAGTCTGTACAAAGTCAGGTTAGTTCTATGATCAACACAGAAGAAATGTTGATGAGACAAATCATATATTTATTGGTATTCAATCGTTTCTACACTCCAGAGTACTTACAAAACACACAAAACGTTGGACTAAACGAGACATATTCACTATTATCTTCCACACTAACAGGACAGATTAACTCATGGTTAAGCAAGCTTACTGATATGTTTACCATGGGCTTTAATTTCCGAACGGATGGAGAAGGTGAAACTGCAAGTCAAGAATATGAAGCAAACTTCCAAATACACCCTATTAACCAACTGATTATAAACGGCAACTTTGGTTATAGATATAACGACTTAAGTAATAGACCTTTCTTTGGAGACTTGGACATAGAGTACCTATTGACTGAAAATGGTAAATTACGCGTAAAGGCATACACACATACGGTAGATAAGTACTCTCTACGACAAGCAAACATGGTACAAGGCGTCGGTTTGGTTTTCAAACATGACTTCAATTGGAGAGATAGTCAAAAAGACAAGTCCAATTCAAAAAAGAAAGCAAACAAGTCAACTAAAAACAAAAAAAACAACCATTAGACAACGGAGAATAAACCTATGCTTATAAAATGTTTTGGCGCTGCGCCACAAGGGATAAATGCCGTCATTGTGACTATAGAAGTACATGCTGTACCTGGTTATGACTTTACACTCGTAGGTTTGCCTGATAATGCTGTCAAAGAGAGCCATGAAAGAATTCTCGCAGCGATTCTAGTCAATGGTTTCAGTAAGCCACGCCATAGTTTAACTATTAACATGGCACCTGCAGATATCAAGAAAGAAGGAGCAGCATATGACTTGCCACTTGCAGTTGGAATGCTAGCAGCAGAAGAGGAAGTTAAGACTGCACGACTTGAGCAGTACATGATTATGGGTGAGTTATCTTTGGACGGCACACTCCAAGCTATACAAGGTGTACTTCCAATGGCATTAGCTGCTCGCAAAGCAGGATTTAAAGGTATTATTCTTCCCGAGCAAAATGCTCGTGAAGCAGCTGTGGTAGAGGGAATTGATGTGTATGGATTACCTAATCTACAAGCTGTCGTTAGATTCTTAAACGGAACAGAAACACTCCTCCCTACTCAAGTAGATACTGCAGCAGAGTTTGCTCAACATGCTTTTACCTCAGACCTAGATTTCTCTGATGTACGTGGTCAAGAGAATGTACGCCGTGCGATGGAAGTAGCCGCAGCTGGCGGACACAATATGCTGATGGTAGGACCTCCTGGAGCAGGAAAGAGCATGATGGCTAAACGATTGCCTTCTATCCTACCTCCACTCAATCTAGAAGAAGCTTTAGAAACTACTAAAATATACTCCGTATCTGGTTTGATGGCACGCCGCAAAGAGAGTGACGGCATGTCTAGTGCGTTGATTGTGCAACGCCCATTCCGCAGCCCACACCATACGGTAACCGATGTTGCATTGGTGGGCGGTGGCACTAATCCTCATCCAGGAGAGATTAGTTTAGCTCACAATGGAGTGCTCTTTCTTGACGAGCTTCCTGAGTATAAAAGAAGTGCGTTGGAAGTGATGCGTCAACCATTGGAGGACAGAAAGATTTGTGTTACAAGAACCAAGATGAGCGTGGAGTATCCGGCGTCATTCATGTTGGTTGCTGCAATGAATCCATGTCCTTGTGGACATTTTGGAGAGAATAACCCAGCACATCCTTGCGTATGTACTCCTGCGCAGATTCATCGCTATATGAGTCGTATATCAGGCCCATTGCTTGATCGTATCGATATTCAATGTGATATTCAAGCAGTACCCTACTCTACACTAAAAGATGCACAACCTGGCGAGAGTAGTGAGGCGATGCGTGCGCGAGTGATTAAAGCAAGAGAGATACAACAACAGCGCTTTGCCGAGTACAATGCTAGCGCACAAAAACCTGTTCATTGCAATGCGCAAATGACACCGAAGTTAGTACGTGAATTCTGTGTATTAGATGCTGCTGGAGATAAGCTCTTATCATACGCAATGGACAAGATGGGACTTTCTGCACGCGCATACGACCGTATATTAAAAGTGGCACGCACGATAGCCGATTTAGATGGTAGTGATGCTATCCAAGTAGTACATATATCCGAAGCCATCGGTTATCGCAGTCTAGATAAAGAAGACTGGGCAGGATAAGTGATGAGTGATAATTGATGAGTGATGAGTAGAAAAAAAAGAAAGACTAAGTTTTGCATAGTCTTTCTTTTTATTTGTTCAACAATCAATAGTTACGAAATATTAACTATTAATTGTTAATTATTAACTAATTAGTGGCGGTTGAGACGTGCGCCGTCTGCCTCTGGGTTGCGACGCTCTGGGCGTGGACCACGACGCTCTGGACGAGGACCGCGATCACCACGAGCTGGGCGCTCAGGCTCTACATAACCCTCTGGTTTCTCCTTCAACGCCTTAGCAC
>JAZLBE010000021.1:0-5502 GCA_045613525.1 Paludibacteraceae bacterium | reverse complement strand
AAGAAATAATTATGAATAAGGAAGATATCAAAAATAAAGCAATTGACACTGCAAAGGACATTGCGAAAGATGCTATCGCAGGAGCAGCAAAAGAAACAGTAAAAACTTCGGTAGGAGGAGGACTCCTTTCTGCACTAGCAGGTCCGTTGCTTATTAAAATTATAATTGGTGTTTCTGCTGTAGCACTATTGGGTGGTATTGGTGGATTTTTCGTTTTCGATTCACAAAAAAAGCCTACAATCGCCGAAACCAAGAAAGTGGTAGAGCATGTGCGTAAGATATCAGAGTTTACCACTGCTTGCTACTACGAGGAATTTGTGGTACATGAGACTAAGATGGTTGCCAAAGAAAGTTTCTTAGGTTTTCACAAAGAACAACCTGATTCTGCGCAAAATGAGCTCGTACTTCTTCTTAAAGGCATAGCCCGTGCAGGATTTGATTTGAGCAAACTCACTGAGGGTGATCTCGTGGCTCATTCCGACACACTTGCTATCAACTTGCCTGCGCCAGAGCTCTTTGATGTGATTATCAATCCTTCTGATTACGAAGTGTTTGTAGAAAAAGGTAAATGGTCACACGAGGAGATTCAAGCCTTCCAAGTACAAGCTAAAGAGCAATTGCGTACTCATGCATTGGAAGAAGATATCATTGGCAAGGCCAAAACAGAGGGTAAAGAGCGTCTTGCTAATCTCTTTAAGACATTTGGTTATAAGGTAGTGGAAGTTAGTATCAAGGAGTAAATTCCAAATTTTAGGTCAGCGGGATTGGGTTTCCGCTGACTTGCAAAGAAATTATATAAGTTACCTATAATGAAACTATTAAATATATTATCTATTCTGCTTCTAGTCATAACTCCGACTATTTGGGCACAAGAGCAAGATTATAATGCAGAATTGGTAGATACCGTACAGCATGTTCCCATATTGGTGGAACATGCGGGTATGGCAACGGGTGTAGTCACCGATGTGGAAGTGATTCCATTCAAAAAAGTGCAATGGGAAACTTCTTTTCAGTATGATTATAGCGATGGTAGCCACGCCGTCTATCTGCCTATAACTGCTATTCGTGTCGGTGTATCGCACTTTGCAGAAATGAGTATAGAATACGCGGGGATATTCCAAAATGCACCTGAGCAATGGGAGTATGCAGTGCAACCACTGACTTTTGTGGCTAAATTGCGTTTGTACGAGGGTAAGAAGTGGATACCTAAAATGACGGCTATGGCAAGCCTAGGCATACCATCTACTACATTACTAGCAAAAACGATGCATGTGGCACCAAGTGTGTATCTATTGTTTCAAAACGATATTACAGAAAAACTACACCTAAGTTATGACATCGGCTTAGAATGGGATGGAATGAGCGCCACTCCAACTACATTGGTAGCATTGAGTATGGGTTATTATTTCACGGAGGACTTCTGTCTATTTGCAGAGAGTTTTAACTATTTTAGCAGAAACTCTCTTAATGACTCCCAAATAGATGCTAATGTGAATGTGGATTTAGGATTTAACTACCTAGTTCACCCTCGCGTGGATATTGGTGTGTACGCAGCCATTAACTGCCAAAACCCTAAAGACTTTAGCAGCGTAATGTTTGGTATCGCGTGGTTGATAAATTAAAATATTGAAAATAAATTTCTATAATCTATGCGATACGAATTTACATCTTCCGCGGCAGCTATGGCTGCCAATGGTAATCTAAGCGAGATTACCCCTTGGCGACTAATCATTGATACCGATGAGCAAACCATCACGGTAAGCAAACGCAACAAATTCCTAATTGGAACGGACGAGGAGACATTGGCATTTCGTTTTGTTCGTAGAGTAGAAATCAATGAACACCTAATTGGTGCTGATATCACTATTCAAGCAGTAGGTGGAAAACTAACTGCTCGCTCTATGGCAAAAAGTGACTGCCGCCGTATCAAACAAATCCTTATGGAGCACAACAAAAGAAGTAACACAAAAAGTATCATATTTTCATAAGACTATTATCTAAATGAGCTCAAAAATTCAAACATTCAAACAGGAACTCAATCGAGTTTTTGATGACAACCTACGAACCAAACAATGGCATAATTATGTGGACTATGCTATCATTGGCTTTATCATCCTATCTACTGTAGAGGTGTTTCTTTCTACTTATGACGGAATCGTAGAGCGCTATGGCATATGGTTGCATGCCATAGACTATCTTACCACTGCATTCTTCACAATAGAGGTAACACTCCGTATTTGGTGTGCAGACCTACTTGATCCCAAATATAAAGGCTTCTGGGGACGTGTGCGCTATTGTTTCTCATTCTACGGACTAATAGACATTCTTTCTACCTATCCATTCTATTTGCACTTTTTTATGCCTATTCCATATGTGGCACTCAAGGCATTGCGTATCGCTCGTCTGCTGCGTATCTTCCGCTATATGAAGGCATTTAGCATTCTATCCCGAGCATTCTCCGCTAAGAAGCAAGAGATGGTGGTTTCACTCCAATTCTTAACCATCGTTACACTGATTCTATCATTCGTTCTCTTCTTTGTAGAGCATGCGGCACAACCAGAGGTGTATGACAATGGTTGGACATCCGTGGTATGGGCTTTTGCACAATATATCGGTGACCCAGGTGGCTTTGCTGACACCCCACCTATCACTTTTACAGGACGAATCATTGCCTGCATCATTGGTATACTTGGTATAGCTATCTTTGCCGTACCTGCCGGTTTGATTGGCTCTGCTTTCACCGAGGTAATGGAAAAAGATGAGAAGCAGGAGAAGATAGAGGCTGATATACAACATATAAATGAATACATGTTGGTTAAAAGCATTAAACGTGGTAATTTATTTTTTCCTGCAATCAACTTGAGTATGGGTGATTTGAAAATGACATTTGGTTTATCTGAAGCAGAAAGTTTGAAAGCGATTTCTTCCTCTAAAAATTTGCGATTGAAAAATCTAGCTGCTGCTATTAATCAAGGACCTAAAACCGACATGCTAGTTGTTAATCAATTTTATGTTAATAATGCATATGGTTGTTTTGTTGATAGGAAGTCAAGTGTAACGATCGTTAATCCCTTAGGAATAGGAGATAATGGTTTGAGTTTTTTTGATTGGCACATCGCACAACTAGGAGGTTTTAATTATGTCGCTAATGAAAACTTTTCTCGTACACATTCTAATCCTGATAAAAGATGCAATCTCTATATGATTACTGAAGAAAGTAAATCCAATAGTGATTTTAATCAGTTTATAAATGATATTATTAAAGACAAGACTCCGAACGATTGGATTGTTATTATTGCGGGTGAACAAGTTGTTAAAAACTCTCCATATGATTTCCATTTTGAATTTGGAGGCGAAAGAGGGGATACATCTCTTGATTTTGCTGATGCAATTCCAAATGATATGGTAAAAGCAAAGCTACTATTTGATGACTTTAGCAAATCACTTGAAGAAAGATGTGGTATAAAAACTGATTATCACCAAGTACAACCTAAAGTATCAACACAAAATATAGCTCGATACCTAAAAACAAAAACAGAAGCTAATGTGTTGCTGATAACTGTCTCATACGACTTAATGATTTTTAACAAAAAGGTTCATGAAGCAATCATAGAAGCCGCTAATGTGCTAAATAGGAACCTTGAAACAAAAAAAGAAAAGAAGTTATATGATGAAGAATACAAAATACGTCCTATCGAATCAAAGTATTGGCGCAGTTTGTATTTATAAGGTAGAAGAAATATAATGATCCTCATTACAGCTTTTGAACCTTTTGGTGGTGCTGTTACCAATATCACACAGGATATACTCTCCGCCTTTCCTAGTAATATTGGCAAGGCGGAAGTTATAAAACAATGCCTACCTGTGAGTTTTGAGCGTGCACCTATCGCTCTGAGAGAGATTATCGCAGAACATAACCCCGACATGCTTCTGCTACTAGGGCAATGTCCTAATGGAGAAAATATCCGTCTGGAGCGATTTGCTATGAATATGATGGATAGCCAGAGAGCAGATAATGATGGTTATTGTCCATCGGAAGAACAAATCTATCCAGATGCTCCATTGGCATATCGCACACCAATAAATATAAAAACTATTGCTAATCAGCTGCAAGAACAACAACTACCTGTAGCGATATCTAACTCTGCAGGACTATATGTCTGCAACCGCGTATACTACGAGGCACTACATCTACAGCAAAGAGCGACATTTATACATATACCGAAAAACTTTGCAACTCAATTAGCCACCGACATCATCACTACTATCGCGATAGGAAAGTTCTAAACACTGTCTTATCCTGAAAAAGCTTCATATCAAATTTTAAGATTATGAAGTATACAACAAAGAGTCATTTTTAGTCGCGAGGAGAAGCTTGCGATAATTAGTGAGTACGAAACAAGTCCATTAAGTGGTAGTGAAATTTGCGCCAAATATGGCATAAAGCATCAAAGTTTACTATGCGTATGGCGTTTCCTGAGCATACTCAAATCATTCGTCAATAATCCCCTACTCCATATCTGAAGCACAAGAGCACGCCGTGAGTGTGCTCTTGTGGGTATTATCTGTTAGCTTGTTGAGCGACGATCTTGCGGATGGACTCTTCGCTCAAAGGTAGTGATAAATGAAGTTTTTGTTGGTAAATAATTACCAATAATGCCAAATATTTGTAAATATGAAAAAAATGTAGTATCTTTGCAGCGAAATAATCGTTTGAGCTATAAGGCGAGATATGGCGACTACGTCGCAGTTTAGAGAACGCTTCGCTACAGTCTAGAGTTTAAAGGCGGGGGATAATTTACAACAACTATAACAACTTAATTCAACAACCATTCCGTGGGGGAACAACACACCCCCACGGCAAGGGAGGAATTTAAAGACAATTATTGACAACAATTTAGACAACAGATATAAAAATCACAAATATATTTTATCATGAAAAAGCTTGGTATACTACTATTAGCCTGTATTACAGCATTAAATCTGTGGGCAGAAGGTGATAAGTTCGTAGTCGATGGTCTAGAGTATGAGATATGGGAATACGATTCTTACACGATAGAGACAATTTTTCCAGTTCCCTATGCTTGGGAAGAATACACATTGCCTAATATGGTGTTTGTCAGCGGAGCTAGGGGCGATATCTCGGTAGCAAATATTCCCGCTACAGTAATATATAATGGTGTAACGCATAATGTGATAGGCATCCGTCGCAATGCGTTTACTGGGTGCTATAATCTCAGAGCGGTGACTATTCCAGAATCTGTGGTATCCATTTCCCCATCCGCTTTTGACAATTCTCTACTATATGAAGACGAACGGAATTGGCATGATGATGTGTTGTATGTGGATAATTGTATCATTGATTGTAGAGATTCGCGTAAAATTGACCATGTAGCAAGAGGTAAAATACGACTGATTGCTTATGACGCATTTACAGATTGTAAGGATTTCCGGCTCCTAGTTGTGAAGAATACCGACTTTCTTGCTAGTACAGATTGTTTT
>JAZLBE010000020.1:0-1635 GCA_045613525.1 Paludibacteraceae bacterium | reverse complement strand
AAAAAATAGCGTTGAAATGGGCAAATATCGATTGTGTTTGAAGTATCACTTGGGTAATTGCTGTGGCGTGTGCGAGGGAAAAGTAAGTAGAGAACAGTATTTAGAATATATTGAAGCAGCACGTAAGATCATCAAAGGTGATGCACAAGAAATAAGTAAACAGCTAGAGGCAGAGATGTTGAATGCTGCTATGAAAATGCATTATGAAGAAGCGGCACGATTGAAAGAAAAGCTCAATTTAATCGAACAATTCAAGAGCAAAACAGTTATTACAAACTCTAATGCTGGTGATCTGGATGTGTTCGGTTACGATGAAATGGGACAAAATGTATATATTTCAATGTTGCATGTACACAGAGGAAGTGTAGTACAAGGACAAGTTATTGAGTATAAAAAGCAACTGGACGAAAGTAGAGAAGAGATTCTAGCGATGGGTATATACGAATTGCGTGAACAATTAAGAAGTACAACTAAAGAAGTGATTGTTCCGTTTATTCCGGACATAATTGACGAAAATCTACGAATAAATATTGCTATCCAAGGAGATAAAAAAAGATTATTGGATTTGGCGATGCAGAATGTACAACAGTACAAAAAAGACCGAATTAATCAGGAGGACAAGTTAAATCCAGATCAAAGGGCAATACGAATCTTAAAAGGTTTGCAAGAAATGATCGGTCTACCTAGTCTACCTACGTGGATAGATAGTTTTGATAATTCTAATACCCAAGGAAGTGATGCAGTAGCGGGTTGTGTAGTATTCAAAAAGGCACGCGCGTGCAAGAGCGAGTACAAGAAGTATGAGATCAAAACGGTGGTTGGTCCCGATGACTACGAGAGTATGCGCGAGGTTGTGAGAAGGAGATATAGTCGATTGGTGGAAGAAGGAAGTGCCCTACCCGACTTGATTATTGCCGACGGAGGACTAGGTCAGATGAGCGCTATCAAAGAAGTGGTGAATGATGAGCTAGGACTAAAAATACCAGTAGCTGGATTAAAGAAAGACAACCGACATCGGACAAATACCCTACTCTATGGAGAACCTGTTAAGGAGTTTGGTATGAAAGTAACAGACGAAGTGTTTAGATTGTTGGTTGAGATACAAGATGAGGTGCATAGATTTGCTATTAGCTTCCACAAAAAGAAGCGAAGTAAGTCACAAACAAAGAGCGAACTCGATGATATTCAAGGAGTTGGACCTATAACAAAACAGAAAATACTAAAACATTTTGGTAGTGTAGCTCGTGCTAGAATAGCTGAAAAACAAGAATGGACTAAATTACTCGGAACTGCCACAGGATCAAAGGTTTATGATCATTTTCAAAGCAAAATAACGCACTGAGAATTGAATATTTTTCACAGATATGTGGAACAAATACAGGTAAAAAGACGGGTTAGGAAGCAAAAATTGATGGAGAATGGGCAAAATGTCCGTTGCTTGAAAAAATAAAAATGCACTCAGGTGATGAGTGCATTTTTTATTTTGCTAGTAAGTTGTGATTAGAAACAATAACGGACGCTAGCTGCGAGGTGCCAATCAAATTGATGGAGGAGCAACTCTAATGGAACATTGATGTCCATAGCATAACCAGGGCGGAAGTCTAATCCAAAAGCTAGAGGTAGATTGTTCATCTT
>JAZLBE010000019.1:0-7399 GCA_045613525.1 Paludibacteraceae bacterium | reverse complement strand
TGGAAAGCAAATGTATGATGCTGGCTGGAGTTTGATGGGCATAGGTTTAGGCTTTGATGCTGCTGCCGTGGGTTTGATCACGGCGGTATATATAGATCGCCAATTGCATAGTCATGAAGGTGAATGTGGTTGTGGAGTTGCCTTTGCATTTTTATTTTCGGGAGCAATGGTTGTAGGAGGACTTGTGTTTGAGGTTCCTGCCATTCCTTTGATATGTGTGGGCAAATCCAAAATGCGTAAGAGTTTTGATGCCTACAATATCTCATTGTCTCAGGCAAGTTTTCAACCCGAATTGCGCCTACAAGGCAACAACAACGGCATAGGATTAGTATGTAACTTCTGATTGCTTGTATAAAGTTTAATGTAAAGTTAAGCATATGAAAACAAATTTCTTCTGTATCGTCCTTATCGCGATAGTCTGCATTGCTTGCGAGCCAAGCCATCAACATCAACCTGATTATCTTGTCGAGAAAGTTACATTGAGCGTAGAGGACAAAGCTACCTTAGATTGGATTTTCGCTGAATATAATAATGTAATCTGTGGTTACGCAATTCCTAGAATAGGTCATGACACTTGCGAAAAATGTCATAATGGATCACATAAAAGTGTAAAGGAAGTGCGTGATGAGCATAGAATAGTAGAGGTAATAGGCTCACAAGAGGAACTAATGGCTCTTTGCCCAGAAGGTGTACAACCACTAGAACTGGATTTTAATGAGTGTTGTATAGTTTGGGCTGGACTGCAAACTGCTTCGTCAGGCAATAGTTTTACAGCAGCTGATTTATATGATTTGGGCAATGGTAATTATTGCTTCCATTGTACGATACAAATTAGCTCTATCGATTGCGCTATTGGTTATGTTTTTCCTTATGCTGTATGTTCGATTACAAAAGATCAGATCAAAAATCTGCAGAAGAATATCTATCGTATCTAATTATTAAGTAGGTAAATAGGACTTGAAAATCTAATGTCTAAAGGTAAGGATATGAAACGATTGTCATTAATAGCAATTCTTGGACTGCTTTTGTTCGTGAGTTGCGAACATAAGAATGGTGGCGAGCAAACCTTCCAATCAGTTGAATGTGATCCTCCACTTGATTGGTTAGAGCAGTTTATTCCTATGCCAGATATTGTACAAGGAGGAGCCAGAAAAATGCCTCCTCCGCAAGATCCTGCTCCAACTCCGTATTATGATGCATATCAATACTCAGACTTTTTGCGTATCACTGTACCTTCAGCAGATAGTATTCAGTTAATGCATCATTTTGCAGTGCCTTGTGCCTATAGCGTAAAAGGATGCGTGGTGTTGCGTGATAATGTGATAGAACTATCGGAGAAAATAAGAAAACCCATAGGAATTATTATGCCATGTATATGTGGTACAACGATTACAACTAGAGTATATGCACCCCATTTGAACTATACTAGTATCTTTCTTCCAGAATACGAATTAACTTTTCCCTTGTATTTATACGAAGGACTTGATACACTCATTATGATTCATACCGATGTGCCACAGGAACCAACTACATATTTAACCATATCCGGTTTGCTTTTGGATCGCTATGGTAATACAATATCGGATGCGCAAGTAGTCTTGCAAGACCAAGCAAGTGCTGTTTTAGATACCGTCTATTCGAATAGAGATGGGTATTTCCATAATAATTTTGTTACAATTGACAAAGTCTCTATTAATGATACCCTGAGTGTTATTGTACTAGAGCCATTCTATAATTATTATGACACTACCAAAATCGCTTTTGCAGATATGGATGTGGAATATGATCCCTGGTCGATACATTACTATGCATATCTAGAAAACCAACTCAAAGATAAATAGTTATGAAAAAGATTAAAAATAAATACCATTTATTGGTAAGTAGTCTGCTGACTACATTATTGGGATTCTTGGGTGTTTCTTGTGTATTTCCTGGTCCAGTATTGTACGGTCCTGGAGTGCCAGAAAATACAATAGATATTGATGGCGAAGTAACCAACGAAGCTGGTGAGCCACTGGAGTCTATGCAAGTGGTTATCAATACCTCACGTATTAGCATTAAGGATACAGTCTATACCAATGCATCAGGTGAGTTTGAACGAGCATATGGCTTCCCACAAGAAGGCAATGACACGCTACTCATAGAAGTAAATGATACCTCAGAAGTCTATGCTTCTGAAAAGGTAAAGATTCCGTTCTCTGAGATGACCAAAGTGAGCGAGTCCGAGTACGCCACAGAATATTCCGTAGATGTCAAACTCCAACTCAAGAAAAAATAAACTACCAAAGCACATGAAAAGATACTTTTTTTATTTACTTCTATGTTTAGGAATGATGGGATGTTCGTCTGACACTCCTATCAAAATATGTAGGGAAGAAGCCAAATTAGCAATCCAACTCGCTCAGTTAGTGGAGGATGAGAGTTTCGAAGACGCATTGAGTCTATTAGATCGTATCATTGTGAAGGATGACAATTTAATCAAAATTGTACCTTACTACGATAAAAATACAATTGATTATCACGGTGACACCAGCCCAATTGTGATTTACAATCAACAAGGAGAATGGCTATCAACTAACTTTCAAGAGGACTTTTGGACGTATTTACAGGTAGAGGAGTCTCAGATGGGAGCATGGCAAGCATATCTTATGTCGCAAATGTGGCATTATTTGCCTCTTCAATGGCATGCGAATTATTCGTATCGTGATTATCTTTATTCACAATCGTCCAAGGGATACGGGTATTTTCGCAAAAATTTTGTAGCAAGTTGGCATACATTAGCTCCTAAGATAACCCAAGAAGGGGATAAGTATCTCATAAGTGCATGTTATTGGTCTGAATTTGAGGGACTCGTTCGTGAGTACTATGCTGTGATTTTTGAAAATGGTATAGTTCAGGTTCAAGAAATCAAACAAGATGTACTATACAAATATAACTGCGGAATAATGTTTTAGTGCACTAGTCCCATATTCGTACACCTTATGTTATTCCCGTAAAATTTAGAATACCCAATACAGAAAAATAATACGCACATGAACCTTCGCAAACGCATCATATTCGAGCTTGAGCGGCTTCGCCGCAAGAACCTCCAGCAGTTGCACCCGCTGCAACAACTCTTTTGGGAATCTACTCTTCGCTGCAATGTGCACTGCCTGCATTGCGGTAGCGACTGCTCTAGTAACGAGCTTACACCCGATATGCCAGCGGAGGACTTCCTTCGTGTGATTGATCAAAGCGTTACACCGCATGTGGATCCACATAAAGTGCTGATAATCATCTCTGGTGGTGAACCGCTTATGCGTAAAGATCTTGCTCAAGTAGGCGCAGCACTCAAGCAACGAGGTTATCCTTGGGGTATGGTGACCAACGGTTTGGCATTGACCGAAAAACGCTTCAAAGAACTGATGGCCGCAGGCTTGCGCTCGATGGCCATCAGCTTCGACGGCTTGGAACTCGACCACAACTGGCTCCGCCAACATCCACTTGCCTTTGAAGGTGCAACCCGAGCAATAAAACTGGCAGCGCAGTTTGGAGTTCAGGAGTTTAGGAGTTTAGAAGTTCAGGAGAACACCTCTGAACCCCTGAACAGAGGCGAAGCCTCGCCTGAACAGCCTAAAAGGCTCGTTTGGGACGTGGTGACTTGCGTCAACCAACGCACAATCAATCAATTAGACGAGATGCAGCAATATCTGTGGTCTATTGGTGTGCGAAACTGGCGACTTATCACCATTGACCCTATGGGGCGTGCGGCAGAGAATCCCGAACTATTACTCACTCCAGACCAACATCGCCAGCTGTTAGACTATATCCGCGAGAAACGCAAAGAGGGATTGCATATCTCTTATTCTTGCGAGGGCTTTATGCCTGATTATGAAATGGAAGTGCGCGACCACTTGTTCCATTGTGCGGCGGGAATCAGTATCGCATCTATCTTGATTGATGGCAGTATATCGGCTTGTACGAGTGTAAGAGGTAAGTATTACCAGGGTAATATCTACAAAGATGACTTTTGGGAGGTATGGGAGAACGGCTTTGAGCCATATCGCAATCGTAAGTGGATGAAGAAGTTAGAGCCATGCAACAACTGCAAACTCTTCCGTTATTGCGAGGGTGGGGGAATGCACCTCCGTCGTGAAGATGGCGCATTGATGCTCTGCCACCATAATAAGTTGATGGGTCATGGATAGCGGTTATCGGTTATCGGTTATCGGGTATTGGAATTAATAAAACAAAACTATACGATATGAAGAAAATTATCGGTTTAATAGTATTGTGTATAGGTGTCGTACTGATAAG
The DNA here is from genome assembly GCA_045613525.1 of Paludibacteraceae bacterium. Lineage (GTDB taxonomy): Bacteria > Bacteroidota > Bacteroidia > Bacteroidales > Paludibacteraceae > Colicola. Next base: position 3,103 of record JAZLBE010000019.1, on the reverse strand, counting down.
TTGTGAACCTAATGCACCTGTATTGGGAAAAGTAGTGACACAAGAAGCGACAGATATCACGGACTACTCCGCTAGGTTGCACGGTGTGTTAAATGTTGATCCTAATGGCTATGGACAGGTATATTGTGGTATTATAATTGCCAAGACAAAAGAGGAAATCAAGGAGCATAAGGGTAAGTATTATGAGGTTATGTCGTTGCAAGACAAAGACTTTGTGGTGAATGTTTATGGACTATCTCCTAATACCGAATACTACTATTGTACTTGGGTGGGATTGAATCAAATAACGAATAAGTATTTCGGCAAGACCAAGTCCTTTACTACATTAGATGGAACAGGCGTGCCAGAGGGCGAAGAGCATCCGAATACCAATTTTGTGGCAAAACCATTTTCAGTGAGTTCATTAGATAAGGTGTGTTTCTCGCCAGGCAACTTGCAATATCAGCCTAATGCTACAACCTGGCGCTTTGCTGATGAGCAATATAATTACCTTGGGACAGCCAACAAAAATACAGCCTTGACCTATGATGATTGGATTGATCTCTTTGGTTGGAGTACCGAGGAGGGATACTCTTATTTCGGTGTAAGTACCGATCTCGCTGATAATTATTATACAGGTAGATTTAAGGATTGGGGCTGTAAGCGAATAGGTAAAGATGAACCCAACACATGGCGAACATTGACTTATGAAGAGTGGCGCTACTTGTTAAGTGCCCGGAAGAATTGCAATGCCCTTATGGGTTGTGCACAAGTGATGGGTGTTAATGGTTTAATCTTGTTACCAGATGATTGGCAGGCTCCAGAAGGTGTTACCTTTAAACCTGGTTTTTATGAAGAGAAAATTAACAACGAATCCGAGGCTAAAGCTGGTTATGATGCTCATCAATTCATTGATGAGGTAGAGTGGAAGGCACTTGAGCATTCAGGTGCGGTGTTCTTGCCAGCAGCAGGTTATCGTGTGGGTTGGGATGTCGGCAATGTGCAGTATAATGGTTTTTATTGGTCTTCAACAGCCAATTTGGCTAATACTGCTTACTATACTTATTTCTCTTCAGGACTAGCAGAACCTCGTACTAGAGAGCGCAAACATGCGCATAGCGTTCGACTTGTACGAGATGTGAAGGAGTAACGGCGGAGATTGGTTATCGGATAACGGATATCGGTTTGAAGTAATAATCTTTAACTGTCGTATAACAAACAACCCTTGCGCAAAGTAGCGCAAGGGTTGCTGTTTTTATATAGGGAGAATATTGCTAATTCTTCTCTTGAACTTTGGAGATTGTATTGAAAACGCTGTTGTCTGCTATGCTCACCGCGATAGGCATTTTGCTTTTGCGGGTGATGATGCAAGCATCTTTAGGGTCGGTAATCAAAGACAAATGTTTGCCACATTCTTTGCACGTAAACAATCCTAAGTTGCCAAAGAAGCCACCTGCACCTGCAATACGGCTTGACTGGATGCCATGTGAATAGTGCTCAATCTTCACGATTTCATCGGCAGGAATGTTGATTTTCCAAGCGAGGAGGTGTATATTAATCTCTTCTGTTGTTACCGTTAGTTTGCGAGGGATGAGCACCATACAACTGAGTAGGGCAATAGCAACAATCACGAATGTGACCAATAGCATCACTTGCTTGGTCGTGTACCATTGATAAGCCATATAGCCCATCGTGGCGAGGATAATGATACTGGCAATAACAGTCACAGACTTGATTGCTGGACTCAATGGAAGGAAGGCGGTTGTTTGCATAGGTGATTTATTTAATGGTTTGTATCCATGTGACCATATCGCTGAGTACTTCAGGTGAGATGGTTTCTTCTATCTGTCCGTAGTTGAGAGTTGTGGCAGGGGTGCAATGTTGTAAGAAATGGTTGAGTGCTTCGTATTCCTTAATCAGGTGTTTCTCGCTCGCAGGCAAGTGCTGCTGGAGTACTGGTAGATTATCTTGGGCGAGCACTTGTACATCCAATGTACCATTCACTGCCATAACTGGGCAAGTGATTTGGCGGATGGCCACGCTAGGGTCATAGGCCAGGAAATAGTCCATCCATTGACCTCCCGAGGAGATGCATTGTTCCAGGTTAGCCATCAATATTGCGGGTAAGTTGATTTGCATACTTTGGCACAAATCAGCTACATACTGCGCAGAGTCGGCTATTGGAGTGCTTTTGATTCGATCCTCAAAAATCTCCTTCAATACCTTAGCATAGTCATTGGCCATCTCTTGTGGTATGCCTTTCAGAGGCAAGATTGCCTTGTTCTGACCTACCAGAAGATCAACGCCTCTGGCTGCGGCTCCAGCCAGTGATACTATGAAGTCCACATTTTGTTTGGCGCCTAACATAAAAGCAATGGTTCCACCTTCGCTATGGCCAATAATACCAACCTTGCCAAATTGTTTGAGGCTGCGGAGGTATTCGATACCTGCTTGAGCATCAGCGAGATTGTCTTCCGTAGTACCGTCGATATTGCCTGTTGAAGAACCAAAGCCGCGATCGTCATAACGTAGAGAGGCAATGCCGTTTTTGGCTAGGTGATCCGCTATGACGAGGAACAGTTTGTGATCAAAGACCTCTTCATCACGGTTTTGTGCGCCACTGCCTGTGACCATCAGTACGACAGCTGTAGATGGAGCATTTTGCTCGTTGTAATTGACGGGGTAGGTCAGTGTGCCAGATAATGTGGCATTGTTCTTTTCGCTATGGAAAGTCACCTCTTGGGTCTTGTAGGCAAAAGGTGGGGTAGGTGTTTGAGGGCGGTTGAGCGTGATCTTGCTAGGTGTCAGGTCTAGTGGAAAAGTGTAACCGACTTGGGTGAAAGTGCCCTTGATGCTCTGCGCAGAGGTCTTGTGCCCTTTGTAGTTGGCTTGCAGAGCAGGCATGGCTATGATGAGGCTATCAGCATCGTTTTTGACGAGTTGCACTGGGAAATCTTTAGCTCCTTGCTCAGGAATATCCATGGTGCAAACTTGCTGGTTATCAGCCAGAGTCTTGATGTTGAAACTGATGTTAAGTTTGTTGGCCCCTAGGGAGAGTTCTCCCGACCATGTCTGGACTTGTTGGGCAAAGCATGAGAGCGCAAGTAGGCTGACAATGCATGAT
>JAZLBE010000018.1:0-4449 GCA_045613525.1 Paludibacteraceae bacterium | reverse complement strand
GCGATTGTACCAGAGTATGCGAAGGTGTTACCTACATACGCATTGTTGTAGTTACCAGCGGTCTCGTTGTTGGCGTGTGCTTGCCACAATGCACCAGTCCAACCCTCTGCAGTCTTCTCCCATTTGTAGAGATTCCACTTGTTAGATGGAGTGAAAGAAACAGCCTCTTTGTTACAACCAACGAGTACACCCTCAGCTGTAAGTGCGATATCAGAAAGTTTGAGACCATCAGCACCAACACATGTACAGAAGTCTGTTGGCAATTCAGCCTCTACTACGCCGTACTCATTAACTACAGCAAGAGTTGGGTTCTTATCAGCATCCACTGCCAACACATACATCATACCATCACGGTAGAGTACGCGGCGGATAGTTTTGTCTGCGAAGAGTACATCCATATCTTTATCCACATAAGCTTGCTCCATCTCAAATACGCTAGGTACACCGAGATAAGCTGGTTGCTCTGGGTCAGGATAGTTGGTATAAACAATTACTGGAGGTACATATGCTGTATCTACCAAATAAATCATTGGATAAGTAGTCTCGTTAGCCTTAACGGTAAGAGCTACTTTTTGATCTTGTGCCAATGGGTGGTAACCTGGGCAAGTTGCATCCAAAGTATAGTCGTCACCTGGCTCAAGACCCTCGAATACGAAGATACCATTGTAGAAATCATCTACTTGGTAGCGAGCTACCTCAACACCTGCTTTCTTCAAAACAACCTCAGCACCGTTACATGGTACCCATTGATCATTGGTCTTAGGGGTATATGTAAACAAGCTATGATTCATCTTGTTATGTTGGTCTTTCACAGTACCCACGATGTAACCTGTAGACTCTTTTTCTGCACCATAGTAACTAATAATTGCACGGTAGTAATCCAAACCTTCCATGTGGCAGTAGTCTTGGTTCAATGCGCGGTGACGTGCTGGTTGGCAAGTGTGGAAATAACCCTCAGAGAGGAAACCAGATGCACCATGTTTCATTACACCAAGGTAGCCTTTATAAGTCTTACCATTGATAGTGAGAGTACTTGTAGAACCATAGAAGTTCCAGTCACCACGGATATTAAGAGCAGTTGAAGATGGTACATCAATACCTGCCTTCATGATTTTGAGTTTCTCTTCGTTTGCTAATTTAGCTTTCTCGTAGCTTCCTTGTACATACTCAGCACCATCTACTGAGTTAGCAGTTTCATATTTGTCTGGACCACGATAAAGCATAAGTGGGAAGTTAGCAGTACTACCCTCGGTATTTGCATTAGAGTGTACAGAGATGAAGTAGTCAACGTTGAGCGCCTCAACCTCGCGGCAAATCTCACTCAAACTACGATTGTATTTCTCGTAGTCAGGGTGAGCATAATAGCCATCAGAGTATTGCCAACCAATCTCTGGATTCGCAATCGAACCTCCCTTATTATAAGTATAATCAGGATAATCACCATTCTTCATCTCATATGGCCAAGGACCACATTGAGTACGAGAGTAAAATACGGTAGCACCCGCTGCCTCAAGCTTCTCTCCCAAATACATACATTTCCAAAGGTTAGTATTTGACTCATAGAAACCTAATGTATCAGGCATACCTGTGGTAGGCAAGTTAGGGAATGGGATCGTAGGCATTGGACGATCGTTAGGACCATAACTACCATGACCTGGGTTTACATAGATGCGTTTGCCTGTCAAGTCCGCAGCTGACATGGAAACGGTAAGCAGCGCTGCTGCGAGAATCATAAACATCTTTTTCATAACAGTCTGCATTATTTAACGTTTAACATGTATACTTCACCATCCAATGTAGAGAATACCACTGCATTAGCTGTTGCATATGGCTCAACTGCAATCATTGAGTCATTGGTCAACACTTGCATTTTGCCATCCAATGTATAAGCTACAATGCGACTAGCCGTTACAAAGTGACCATCATCCTCATCAGCCATAGCTACGATAGTATTGTTGTCATACCATTGTGCTGCGCGACATGCATGAGCAATATATTGCTTATTGCTTCCATCAATATTAGAAACCCAGCAACCATTACCACATACATAGTAGCACAACTTGGTACCATCTGGAGAAATAGATGCCCAGATATAACTTAGATGCTTGCCATTAGGAGCCACAACTACATTTTTGCCATTGCGGTTAACAACCATCAAGCGGTTTTGAATAGATACAGATTGTTTGCTAGTACTTATCACCATAGCGCTAGCATCGCGTTGAGCTTTTGCTATAGTAGCAGTTTTAGAAGTTGCCAAATCAAGACGAATGATGTCGTTTTTGCGCAAGCCTTGTTCATCAAACTTAGTCTCACGATAAACGAGTTCTTGACCATCATTGCTGATTTGAACATTGTAACCTGCACCTGCTGCAGTAGTGATTGTGGTGGTTTTACCTGTAGCCACGTCATAACGACGAAGGCCATGGTTAGAACCATTGGTAATCAAGATGTAAGAACCATCAGGACTCACACCAGCCACCTTCACATCTGTGTCCGTAGGAGTATTCAACTTGGTTAGTTGACCCACCTCAAACACTTGCGCTGAAGCCATTGTAGCAATTGCCAACGCCAAAGAAAGAAAAATTTTCTTCATACGAAATGTTTTTAAATGGTTTGTTATTAATAAAAATTATTTAGATCCACTTTGGGGCGACAAAGTTAGTATTTTTTTTTGGAAATAACAAAAATATATAAATATTTTTCAAAAAACATGCTGTAGAACACATAAAGTGCTCGAACAAGTCGAGCACTTTCTTTTATCAAGATCTCCCATTATCATTTAACGAGAAAAGAAAATGAAAAATATAAAAGAGGCAATAGTTCCTAATATACCCAAGACATAGATTATCCCACTAGAAATAGATGGACGTTTTAGAGGAAATAAAAGCATCAAAAGTAAATAGACATATACTCCTATACCTATTAAACACCATTGCCATGGTAGTTTTGGTAGATTTTCCAACCACAGAGTTTCCCACCAACCAAAATATCGGAATATTGCTGCATACAATACATATGTAGAAATAGCTAATAATATTGCTACAAAGACACGCCAAGTGAAATGACTACGACTAAGTAAATAAAATAGAATGTACAGTACACCAACTACTATCACATACAAATGTGGGGATAGTACACAACACAACAAAGTGAGTAAATAAGCCTGCTCTTTGGCTTCCTCTTGAATATTCATTCTAGCAAATAACATTGTCGCTATTGTATATTCCAACATTACTATATGTACTTGCCAACATAAATTCCATATTGACAGAGCAGACAAAAGCAAAAAACTAGTTGCTGCTACGAAACCAGAAGGTAAATTCGTCCAACCTATCCTACATACTGATTGTGTTATCAATAACGAATTTATTATCACAAGAGTTATCCCCAGCATCCCCGTTACCACTCCGTTACCATTCAATGTAGATACTATCCACATAGAAAGCCCGATAAGAACCAACAATATAGTTCTCATCAGGCTTTTTTGTGCAATATTCTTGAGGAAATATTTCATTAGGTCTATAGACTACTCATAGACTATAGGCTACTTTTCAAAATCCGCAACGATTTAACAAATGCTTAGGATCTGCTGGTTTACCACGGAACTCTTGATAGAGTAACGCTGCATCACGAGTACCACCTTGCTCAAGAAGGCGTTGGAACTTAGCCGCCATCTCTGGGTTGAAGATATCACCTGTCTCTTCAAATGCTGCAAACGCATCTGCATCCAAAACAGCTGCCCAGGTGTAGCTATAGTAGCCTGCTTCATAACCAGTTGTAAAGATGTGGTTGTAGAAGGTAGAGCGATAGCGAGTGATGATCTCTGGTATCATCTTCATATTCTTCATAGACTCTGCCTCGAATGCGTTTACATCAAATGCCTCGGTGGTAGTCATCTTGTGATAGTCCATATCAAGGATAGAAGCGGATAACAACTCTGTTTGAACAAAACCTTGATTGAATGTACCTGCCTTGTTGATCTTAGCAATCAATTCTTCTGGAATCACCTCACCAGTTTGGTAGTGGAAAGCGTAGGTCTTCAACACCTCTGGGTGGTAGCAGTAGTTCTCCATAAATTGAGATGGGAGCTCTACAAAGTCGCGTGGGGTGTTGGTACCTGCAAGTGATTGGTAGGTAGCTTTAGAGAGCAAGCCATGGAGTGCGTGACCAAACTCATGGAAGAGGGTCTCTACATCATCCATAGAGAGGAGAGAAGGGTTACCTGCAGTAGGTTTGTTAAAGTTACCTACATTGATGATAACAGGGCGATGATCTACACCATTTTCATCCACATATTGGTTGCATATGTTGTTCATCCATGCGCCTGGGCGCTTGCCAGCGCGTGGGAAGTAATCGGTATAGAGGATACCTACGAGTCCTCCATCAGCATAAGTCACTTTGAATACCTCAACCTCTGGGTTATAAACAGGCATATTTTCTAATTTTTCA
>JAZLBE010000017.1:0-48344 GCA_045613525.1 Paludibacteraceae bacterium | reverse complement strand
CCCATGCAAAATAATCGCCATTATCACTAGGAATAATAGCACCTACATTACATGTCGCCCACTTAACGCTCAATCCCAAGTCCACATAATCATGACCATTATAAGTAGACGGAGTAACTAATTGCAATACGTCTCCCCATAGATATTGTTTCTCATTTACAAGTGCATATGCTCTATAATAGTATCTATTGTTTTCAGACAGATTCTTTATCGTTACACTAAATACACTATCATTCAATAATTCTGAGACAACCCTCTTTCCTTCGTATGAATACAGACTTGATATATCTGGAGAAAATATAAAACCAAATTCCAAACTTTTATATGTTGATTGGCAAATATTATGTTTGCCATATAACACAGCAGAATTAGTCGTAATCTCAATCGTTTCTTCTGTTACAATTGCTTTAGAAGATAAGTGTGGAGCATTAATGACCTCACATCCTACTAAGGCTACCATACAGAATAACACAATTATTTCATTCAACTTTTTCATATCAATAATTTATAAACATCAACAAAATACTAGTTTGTATATCTGGACAATCTTTTTCAACTCATCTCCAACATGCGTTGAATCGGTTTGATTGCAGATTCAGCCACCTTCTCGTCCACAACTATCTCATTCTTCTCTTCAAGCAGACACTCATATAATTTTTGCAAGGAGACCATGCGCATATACTCACACTCATTGCATGGACTCATACTTCCATCCTCCATCTCTGCAGGAACGGCTATAAACTCTACTTCTGGACAAGACTTCTGCATCTCATGCAAAATACCACTCTCCGTTACAACAAGATATTGTTTTTTATCTGGATTTTGTTTTGCGTAATTGAGCAAAGCTTGAGTCGAACCTATAACATCAGCATGCTGCAAGATACTTGGTCGACACTCTGGATGAGCCAATACTGGCGCATCTGCATATTGCTCTTTAAGTTGCAACAATGCTGCTTCTGAGAATCGAGCATGCACATGGCAACCACCATTCCACAGATCCATCTTTCTGCCTGTCATCTTATTGATATAGCCACCTAGGTTTTGGTCTGGGCCAAACAAGATAGGCTGATCTTCTGGTAATTGTTCCACTATCTTAAGCGCATTACTACTGGTCACAACCACATCCGTCAAAGCTTTGACTGCCGCAGTGGTATTAACATAGGATACAACCAAATGCTCGGGATGCGTCTCTTTCCATGCTTTCAAATCTACAACTTTGCAGCTGTCAGCTAGCGAGCAACCAGCACTTGGTTCTGGTATGAGCACTCGCTTGTTTGGACACAAGATCTTAGCTGTCTCTGCCATAAAATGCACACCACACATCACTATGATATCTGCATCAGTCTTAGCGGCTTGCTGTGCCAAGGCCAAAGAGTCACCTATAATATCTGCTACATCCTGAATCTCAGGGCGTTGATAATAGTGTGCCATAATGATGGCATTCTTCTCGCGACAAAGGCGACGTATTTCTTCTATTATATTCATCATTTTACTTGTTGACCTAAAGTGTTGTAATATACTCCGCTATACTCTATCAAGAGTTGACCATCGCGGATAACCTTGATACTTGGTGTAGTAACAACGGTCTCTTCCAAATCGGTAGATCCATTATTACCACATGAAGTCATATAACGTGAGTAAACATATACGACAGAAGGAGTACCTGTATTGAGATTGATGGTAATGCTGCTTAGGGCTGGACCGTTCTCTGCGGTACAAGTTGTGCTAGAGAAACGCAATTTACCAGATCCTGAAAGGGTTGAAGTAGGAGTCCAAGTATAATCTTTGAGTTTGTTGGTTTCTGCATTAATCTCTCCAACCTTGGTACCATTCATACTGAACACAAGTGTTTTGTAACTAGCACCACCATAGGTACGAAGGTTAACCTTGATACTGGTGATATTAGCCAACTCTACTTGTGGAGATTCAATATATGCTCCGCTTACAACACGCCAGTGTTTGCTATCCTTGATGAGACCGGATAGTGTCCAACCATCTTGATTGGTCAAGTCCATTCCAATAGATGGAGAATCTGCCACAGGGCCTTCTTCCTCAGTCAGTTGTGCAAACACCGCATGGAAAGTAGTGTTTTGTGTGATATCTGGTGCATCATCCGCAGTAGAGAAGAGGTCAGCAGGCACATTATCTTGAGTACCCTCGATGACATCTTCGCTCCAACCAACAAACTGTGTACTGATCTCGTCGCATGATTTAGGCGCTGTAGGCAAATGATATACAACTCCACCCTTATTCACACTAGTTGTTGGATCACCTGCTGTATACTCCTCACCATTCACTAGCCATGTAATAGTGCACTTCTCAATAGGATCAACTGTACTACCTCCCTCTAACGAACCATTACTCTCACCCAATACAAAGCGTGAGTCATAAGCAGTAATCAACTTAGATAAGTCAAGCACCTCACCCGCTTTCTCACCCCAGATATACTCTGCCAGGTAAGGATAGTCAATGAATGGGTTACGGTTACCTTGGGTCTGTTGGATACCGTTGTTACGGTCAATTTCCTTTTGAGAAACAGGATCTTGACGGTGCCACTTCATGAGAAGTGCCACACCATATTTAGTAAGGCCAAAAGCACCAGTAGAATAATTAGAAGAGAAGATCTTACTACCATCTCCAGATGTAAATGCCTGGTAATCACCATTAGCCCACTTAATCATGGTACCGAAGTAACCACGAGCAAAGTCGCCTTTGTACTCATCGCGAGGTTCGAAGACCGTACCAGAACATGATACGGAGGTTCCTTCATTGCCAGCAATAGTGTTTCCGCCTATAATCGTGATATTCTTTGCAGAGCCTAGTTTAGCTCCGTCAAAAGTATAACTTGCGCTAGCTACCTCACCAAAAGCATAGTTACTACGCCTTCCATTTACTTTACCATCAGTAGGTACAATATGAAAAATATCACAACCAGGTTGACTCTCTGTTCCGCCAAACCAAGATTTAGGAATAGAGTGCTCACGGTTGTAGCAATCGCACTCACTACTATATGTACCGCATTGATCAGATTTATAAGTCCAACTACAATCGCTATACATATCCCATACCTTACCATTATCACGCAGATCGGTATATTGGTATGCGGTCCATAATCCGCTATATCCCAACGAAGAATAGCCTACTTTAGCTACTACATGCACAGCATCAAAAAGTGCTTTTCCTGATTTACCCTGAATATCAGCATAATATGTTGGCAGGGATGCAGCAGGTGTAACACTCTTAGCTAATGCTGAGAGAACTAATAGACTTAGAGAAAGAACAAATAATAATCGTTTCATATATTTATCAATTTTTATATTTCATATAAATAGCCTACAAAATTACTGCTTTTTTAGTAATTAAACAAATATTTCCTCAAAAATCACATAAAAAAATCACCGAAGCTTCTAGCAACGGTGATTTATTATATTATTTATATTTATTATCTTCCTAGCGCACGCTCTATCGATGAAACCTCCTGACGCAATACTGCATCATAACTCATCAAGTCATCCATCGAAGCCAACGAATGTGCTACGGTAGCATGATCACGATGCACATACTTACCTATTTCTACTAGCGAACTTCCTGTGTATTTCTTTATCAAATACATCACGACATTTCTTGCTCTTACCGCCTCTCTTTGACGCGTTTTAGCCGTAATAATACGCTCCGACACATTCATCTGCTGACATACTGTCTGAATAATATCGTTTGGTTCATAAGTCTTTGGATTAAGTTGCACCAAACGACCTACTGCTGTCTGTGCCAACGTTATATCTATTGGACTATCTGTCAAGGTGCTATATGCCAATAGACTAGCCAACACACCTTCCAAATCACGAACATTCTCCGTTACATTAGTCGCAATATACTCTACAATATCCTCTTGCAATTTGATACCGTCTTTGTGCAAACGATATGACAAGATATCTCTTCTCAATGTATAATCTGGACGAGTAATCTCCGCAGCCAATCCCCATCTAAAACGGGTCAACAAACGTTCTTGCATACCACGCAACTCCATAGGACTACGATCTGATGTCAAGATCAATTGCTTGTGACTTTGTTGCAAGTGGTTAAAAATTTGGAAGAAGGTATCTTGTGTACCCTTCAAATCTGCAAAATATTGTATATCATCCACTATCAATACATCTACCGACTGATAGAACATCAAGAAGTCTGGAACACGGTTGTGGTTGACTGCATCCTGGAACTGCAACTTAAATGTATTTGCTGATACATATAGTACACGAGCACTAGGATTCAATGCACATACTTCATTTCCTATCGCATTAGCTAAGTGAGTCTTACCTACTCCACTTCCACCAAACAAAAACAATGGGTTAAATATCGTCTTACCTGGCTTCTTTGCGATCTCTATTGCTGCTGCACGAGCTAATTTATTAGGTTCACCTTTGATAAAATTAGAGAATGTATATTGTGTGTTTAGGTGACTATCCCAATCATTTCTTACCTCTACTGCACCTTGCATAAGTGGAGACACTGGAGACGAGGCATGCATCTTCAATGAGTCACTAGGAATATCCACACTACCACCTGCCATCATCACTCGGTACTCCAAACGCACATTTGCACCAAACACTTTGCGCAATACACGAGACAATAGATCTAGGTAGTTATCCTCTATATAATCTACGATAAATTGACTTCTCACCTGCAAAACCAACACATTGTTCTCCCATTGGATAGCATCCACTGAGGCGAACCATGTGTTATACGCGCTCTGCGACAGATTATCTTGCAATATCTGTCTACATTCAGCCCATAATATGTTCAAATCGTTTTGCATCTTCTAATATATATTGTTTCGCATACGCGCAGGTTCTCCCTGTACTGTATCTCTACAGCATACGCTTCTAACAATTTCGTAAAGTAGTGAAAAATCAGTATTTTCTCGAAATCGAGTGCAAAGGTACTGCTTTTTTTCGACATGCCAAAATGTCGTTTTTAATAACTTTTATCAAACCTATCTATAACGCAAAAAATCAGTAGTTTAGGCTATATTATTTGATTTTCTTAACATTATATTTAACACTCTGCCATAACACGTTGATTTTCATATATAGAACAACTAAAAGTTCCACAAAAAATTGTTCCACACACAACGACTATTCAACTATTAATCAGCATGTTATAATCTTTTTCAACACATTTTGCTAATTAGACGCACAGAAAATAGGCTTATTTTGGCATTTTCTTTTGGATGAATGGACGAGCCTTTACAGCCGACAAAATCGAGTCCATATTCAGTACTACACTATCCAAATCTTGTAGTGTCACATTTAGGTTTTCGTATAGCGCTTTATCGTTCAATAACAACCCAAGAGTACCATCCTCAGATGCCATAATAGTGTTAACACCCGCTATCACTGCATTTAGACTATCTACCATACCTACGATGTCTATTTGGCTCACATCACTTGCCACCGCAGCTATACCTGTCATTGTTGTATCTACCTTAGCCATAACAGCTGGTAGTTGTTTGTTGGTCAACTTGCGCAAATCAGCTCCACTCACCTTCAAATCCTTTGTTATATTCTCTACATTGCGCAGCGTTTGATACAGACTTCCTTCACTCAGTTCATCATTCAGTGATGACATCAAGTCTGTAGTTTCGCTCAATAGGCTATCTAGTTTAGCTAATACACCTTTTTCTAAACTTTCAAATAGACCAGGAACTACTTTTGCTGGCAACGTATCACCTTTTTGCACCATATTTTTTCCTGATATCTCTGGCAAACACAATTCGATAGCCATTCCTCCCAACATACCATCCGCCACAAGAGCCATCTCTGTTCCCACTGGCAACTGGACACCCTTATTGACAGATACAGCCACTGTAAAAGCTGGGGTCTTAGCAAAATCATATGCAATACTCTCTACTAGACCCACTTGATAACCTTTTATGTATACTGGAGCTTGCTCAGTCAAACCACTTACATGATCATACTGACCTATGTACACAGAAGTAGAGGAAAATATATTTATACCTTTCAAGAAGTTAAAACCAAAATACAATATTACAGCACACAATATGGCTAAAACTCCTACTTTCAATTCTCTAGAATATTTCATATACTTAATTGTTTATTCCCTTATAATATTCTGCAAAAGCGGTATAAATACTATTCACTATACCACTCTTACCTGTCTCACTGGCCAACCATTTTTCTTCCTCCTCATTACTGATAAAGCCCATTTCTATCAGTACACCAGGACATGCTGACTTCAACAATACCCAAAAGGCTGCTTGACGCACTCCACGATTAGCACGTTTGAGTTTACCAACAAACTCATTTTGTACCTTCTCTGCAAACACCAAACTATGATCCATATAATCATGTTGCATCAACTCAAACATAATGTAACTCTCAATCGAGTTATCAAATCCCTGATATACCGTCTGATCTTCCTCTAGTTTCATTACAGAATTCTCACGCATAGCCACATCTAAATTATCCTCCATACGTTCCGTACCTAGAATAAATGTCTCTGCACCACACGCCTTACGATTGTCTGCAGCATTCGTATGAATACTGATAAACAGTTTGGCATTGTCCTTGCATTTATTAACAACATCAGCACGTTGCTGCAATGGTAAGAAAACATCTGTTTCACGTGTCAACACTACATCCACCTCAGGATGATTTTTCCTAATCATCGCCGCTAAACGTTGAGCAACCAACAGGTTCAAATCTTTCTCCTGCACACCCGTCACCAAACCGATCGCACCTGTATCATGACCTCCATGACCAGCGTCAATCACCACAGTAAATGACTGCAATGATAAAACAAACATGGTCAACAACACTACTGAAACTAACTTACGATGCATCCTTATTATCATTGTTTTTAGATTAAACTATAAAAATCGCACAAAGGTACGACTTTTTTTTCAAATATACAATATATATACAAAAAAAAGACAACCTCAGTTGTCTTTTCTTGGGTGACTAGTGGGGCTCGAACCCACGATTGAGCATCACCATTGTGCAATTCCTCAACCTATTGTTACAGAATTTGTTATATTTATTTTTTTACTCTATCTTTATACGTAATGGTCGGATTGGTGTCGGACTTTTGCGAAGGAGATATAACTAAGTTATATAATACGCATATCCAAAAGCCAATTACCAAACATCTCAAAACAAAGGGGAGTTGCTACTTTGTTAAGTTTTCAAATTTCATCTTCTTTAGTTTTCCATCCTCTGTTTTAACAACGCATTTTTCTCCGTCAATAATAGAGTCTATAGTTCCTTTGGCATACTTACTACCAAGTTTGTATGTAACAGGATCGCCAGTTTTGAAATAATCTTGATCTACAGGACTGTGCTTAGCCATGACCTTAATAGTCTGCATGGAGAATATACCACCAGTAAGAGTTGTACACAATGCATCTATGAAGCGGAACGAAGTGCGTACTTGACATGGATCTTCTACTGGAGTCGCAACGGTGGTACGACCGATTGGAATTAAACCCCAAAATAGGTAACATTGTTTACCTTTTGCATAGCGGTATTCTTGCCCTGCAGTCTCTTTGTAATTGTTAATGCTTGTGCGTGTAGTCATACACGAGGATAACATAAGTGCTGCAAGTAGCAGCAAAATAATGTTCGCTCTTTTCATAATAGCAGTATTTTAGTGGTTGTTGGATAGCAGCTTTAGCAGTTGTGATATTTGAGCATCTTTTTCTCTAATTTGCTCGTCTTTTGCGGTAATCTGTTGTTTGAGAACATCTACAGCATAGGTGTCCATTTGTTGCGTGTTGCCAATTCCGCCATTCTGAATTTGCTGCCTCTTTGCTCCATCTTCCCAGCCAAAGAATTGGTTAGGGGTTATTTCGAGACACTTACAAATCTGAGCAACTTTACGAATAGGCAAAGTTTGGTTCTCAAATGAGGTTTGCATTCCTCTTGCAGTCATTTCGATAGTCTCTGCTATCTTTTGCAGTGAAATTTTTTTTGATTCTGCAAAATCTTTTAACTCGCTGTATGTCATAGTTTTATAAATTTTAATACGAAATATATTACTATTTTATACGAAATATATTTGCATATATCAGAAAAATATATTACCTTTGCACCGCAAATTTACAAAAAAACCGCAAAACTACCAAATAAAACAGAAAAAATAATTATAAAATTTTTACAGATATGAGAAATTTTTTAGCACAAACCGCCATGACCGTTTTAGAGGAAAAGGCATTTAAGTTGAAAATTACAGATCCAAATCGTGAGTTTTATTTCACAATTGATCAGTACCATAATCGCCTTTCAGGGCGAACACGCGTAACGCCAGCCGAACGAATGGCGATGCAAAATGTACTGAATGAAGTACGAAACGAAATGCAACATGTATAACCCTATAAAATCATACAACTATGTGTACAATCAAGAAAAATGTAGAATTGAGCCTCACAGTAGAGGATTTGATTCAAGGTATCGAACAGATGACAGAGAGCTGCGAGCTTTCAGGTAATGACCGTGCGCGCCTGTTGGCTGCGTTAGTGCCAGCACGCGAACAAATCATAGAGCTGCTGAGCTTGGAGCATGAAAATAAGGAACGCGCGGGCGCGTCATACACACGCGCATATTGGAGCAACGAGCAACTAATCCAAATTCTCAACACCCTGTTTAATTCTCGTCACATTCTCAGTCGTGGACAAATGGTAGCAGAGATTTCAGAACTCATCATACAAAGTTAATATTATGGCACACAAGATTTATGATACAGAAAAGAAGCATTGGTATCGTATCATTATGGATTACGATCACAAGAAAGCTGTAGAACTTTCGGATGCAATAAACGCAGATCCGCGTTTCAGTTTTTACGCCTACTATTCGCGCAAGGATATAGGTTTACATGTGATTGCCGTGCATATTCCTGCCTACTCCACGCTGCACCATGAGTGCAACGAGCATATAAAAGATGAGTTATTAACCCTTTGTGATAGCGTGTTAAAAACGCCCTGAGTTATGATAAGCCCTACAGAAAAAAAACGCCGTGCTGACTGTTTGCGTAGGTGGTATTTACATTTGCGCGGAAACAGGGCAAGGAGTATAGAACGCCGAAGGATAAATCAAAAACTGGCTATCAGCAATGATAATTTCTATAAGATGCTCGAAGGACGCACTTATATAAACGATCAGCGTGCTAAAGTGATAAACGAAGTTGCTAACCGTCACTGTATAGTAGGTTTGGAACTGGATATATTTGCAAATTAAAATTGTAATTATGAGTGACTTAAAAAGTAAGATATTAGAGGCTACTAACGGCGGTTTGGATATACTATTAGACCTATATCCATCCGCGCGTGAGGTAGTACATGGCAGCGCAAAGAAATTCAAAATACGCGAGGAAGAACGCACGCCAAGTGCCACTATCCGAGAGAAACAAGGTATATGGCATGTGTGTGATTTCGGCGGCGAGGGGCGCGAGATAAATTGCTTCGATGCATATATGCAATATCACGGAATATTGTTTTTTACAGAGGCACTTCACGCACTGGCAGACTGCTATGGAGTAGATGACACGCTAAAGCCTGAAATCAACAAAGCGCAGCGCAAAGAGTTTGTAGATGTAGAGGGGACGGATGCCAAAGAAGGCGATTTTAGTTATGTAGCTAAGAAGTACCCCAGTAGTGCCGATTTGAAGGTGTGGGGTGCGTTGGTCAAAGCAGAAACACTGGCGAAATATAATTATCTATCGTTGGAATCGTATAGCAAAGTGATTCGCAAAGAGGATACAGGGCGACTAACCAAAATGACAGTGTATAGCAGCGATGATTACCCTATTTTCTTGCATGAATGTGGCGATTTTCGCAAAGTGTATTGCCCTCTAAGCTATAACAAAGCATACCGTTTTTTTTACAACGGAAACAAGCCACGAAACTATATCAATGGCTATGATGAAGCGGTGGCTGCCTACGATAAGTTGAACGAAGATAGGTTAAGCGAACAACGAAAGCCCGATAAGTTGCCCGCTATTTTCATTTGCAGTGGCGAACGCGATGCCATGAATGTAGCAGCAATGGGGTATGTTCCTATTTGGTTTAACAGCGAAACAGCCGACCTAAGTATGGAAACCATGATAGAGTTGCACCGATTGGCAAAGCGCGTGTATAATATCCCCGATATTGATACTACTGGCGTCCGACAGGGCGAGAAATTGGCACTTCAATACATGGACATATACACAATAACGCTGCCCAACTGGTTACTGAACTTCCGCGATAAGCGTGGTAAACCGCGTAAAGATTTACGCGATTATTTAGAATTACGCCCAAGTAAGTATGAGTTTGAAAAGCTAATAAATACTGCTATGCAGGCGCAATTTTGGTATGAGACAGTAACCGAGCGCGATGGTAAAGAAAAAAGAAAAGTAGAAATCAAAGCTACTAACCTACTATATTACTTGCGCCTCAATGGTTTCTATAAGATAAAAGATAGCATTACAGGCGAGGTAAAGCCTTGTCGAGTATATGACTATAAAGTTGAACCTATGGAGACAAAGCAGCTACGCGATTTTGTGCGTGGCGATTTGAAGGCGCGCCAAGTACCTACAGCAATCATGGAAGCATACATCAATAGCAAGCGCGCCACTCAATCTATATACGACGACTTAGAAAATATAGAGGTAAATTTCGATGTAAGTACACCAACAACGCGCACGCTGTTTTTCGACAACTGCTCTATTGTGGTAAGTAAAGATAGTTTGAAGATTACCGATAGTCGAAGTGTAGATACCTACTGTTGGACTACAAAGGTTATTCCGCATAAGTTCCGCGAGCTTGCACCTGCTTTTCACATTGACGAGGAGAATCGCTTTATTATTGATAGTCTCGACAGCAAAGTGTTTCGCTATCTCATCAACGGAAGTCGCATGAACTGGCGTGCTGAGCTGGAGACTGGAGACGAGGCAGCCGATGCCGAGTACTTTGCGCAGAACCGATTTACACCATACGGCAGCCGACTAACCACTGAGCAACAATACGAGCAAATTATGAGCCTTGTAAACAAGGTGTACACTTATGGCTATTTGTTGCACCACTTCAAGAAGGACGATATGGCTAAATGTGTTTGGGTTATGGAGAGCAAGATTACCAACGAGGACGAGAGTTCAGGCGGTAGCGGTAAGTCACTCTTTATGCGTGTTTTGCACTACCTGCAACTGGCTAATATCGTAACGCTGGACGGTCGCGATGGCGATATGACTAAGAACAACCACTTTTTGGATC
The DNA here is from genome assembly GCA_045613525.1 of Paludibacteraceae bacterium. Classification (GTDB taxonomy): domain Bacteria; phylum Bacteroidota; class Bacteroidia; order Bacteroidales; family Paludibacteraceae; genus Colicola. Next base: position 37,084 of record JAZLBE010000017.1, on the reverse strand, counting down.
GTGTGAGTAGTAACACCGACATTCTCTTTATTGACGATGCAGCAAAGAACTTTCCTTTTGAAACTTTTTACGGTAAGATTACAGGGCAGCTTACTATCAATCCTAAAGGTTCGCAGAGTTTTGAGATTGATTATCGCAATAGCCCACATACGGTTATTTCCTCTAACTTTCCATGGAAAGGAGACGACCGCAGTACGCTCCGCCGACTTATTCCTGTTGTGTTTGGTGACTACTACCACGAGCAAGGGCAGGATGGCGAGTACCGCGAAACGCGCAAGGTAAGTAGCGACTTCAATGGTCAAAACCTATTTGGGCATGACTATACAGAGGACGACTACAACGCAGATTATAATTTTATGATCAATTGCTTGCAGTTTTATCTATCGCACCAGGACATTACTGTTTTGCCTCTTATGGATAAGGTCATGGAGCGTGTTCGTCGCGGTATGATGGGCGATGCTTTCAAGAACTGGGCTGATACTTATTTTGCGCAAGACCCTGACAATCCTAACGAGAATCTCGATCATTTGCTAATCAAGCAGTATGTGTACGATGATTATTGCAGTGAACTGGGCAAGACAGGCAAGAGTAAATCTTCGCAAAGTTTTAAGGTAGCTCTTAAACTCTATTGCAAAGAAAAAGGGTGGATTTTTTGCCCTTCTGAGATGTTGGGCTATGACATTGAAAAGCAGCGTTCGACCCGCAATTTGCTCATAGGTGCAAAGCGCAAGAGCTTCGAGCTGATCTATATTCAAACGGATATTAACAAACCAATTAACAACACTATCCCTCCAAGTTGGGGATAATTATAATCAAGATGAAAACATTACTACCCGAACTATCTACCCAAACAGGTAATAGTGTAGCGCAAGAACAAGTGGACAAAAAACATAAAGAGTACCACCTAATCGGAAAGCAACGCAAAGTTGCAGGGCATATACTTTTTGAGTTTAACCGAAAAACAAAAGAGATACGACCTGCCGACATCTCAAGGACTGTCATTGTTGGTATGGATGGAAACCCGATATATAAAACAAAAACAGATGTTTGATGAATCCTTCGTACACCTCGTCTGGTGGAAGTGTTGATAATCCATGCTTCACATTGGTGGCGCGAATGGACAAGGTGCCACCATATCTTATAACTACGGAGAAAGGAGAAATTGGAGTAGTTGTATATGATACTGATAGTCCAGCAATTCGTAAGATAAAGGAGTTTATGGCGATGTACGGTATCACGGATATTAAAATGCGTATGCTCAATGTAGGCGAGTTAAAGCGCATTATGGGCTTTGGCTCAGAATACACCCTAATTGGCACGCAAGCGGAGCAAAAGAAGTATATTGGCAATGCTGTAGAGGTAAATATGAGCCGTGCGCTATGCGTGGCGCTTTATGCAGAACTCAATCAATTAACAATCAATTAACAATACATTAACGATTATGAGCAAGGAATGGAAAGGAAATAAAAAGTCGGTTAGTACTATGTTAGGCATGAGTACTACATGGCATCCTGAGAATAGAGCTGCTGGAGATTACTACACGACAGATACGACTGCAGTAGAGCAATTTCTACGAACATACAAGATGCCGTGTTATGTTGGTACTATTTGGGAGTGTGCTTGCGGTTGTGGCAATATCAGCGAGGTGTTGCGCAAACAAGGCTACAATGTGTTTTCAACAGACTTGTATGATCGAGGGTATGGACACACAGGCATTGATTTCCTACAAACGAAAGAACCACCAAAGGGCTGTGACACTATTATTACTAATCCGCCATATAGCTTGGCTGATGAGTTTGTATTACACGCTATGGATATACTACCGCTATTTGGAAGATATATAGCTCTAATGAATCTATCTTATTTGGCAGGACAGAAACGCCATTCGGCAATCTATGAAATGGGCTATCTGCACGCTATATACATTTATCCTAATCGAATCAACTGCTATAAAAACAATATCCCTACTGGGCACAGCTCGCCTGTTAATTACGCATGGTTTGAATTTATGAAAGGTGCTTCCAGCTACTCTCCTAAGATTTATTGGATATTAAAATAAAAAATACAGAACATCCCAATTACACTGCAAAGGTACTAATTTTTATTGGAATATGCAAGTTTTTTGAGCATAAAAATCGCATAAAAATCACTTTATTTCTCGCCCCTCACTGGTACAAGTCGAGGGGCGTTTTTGTGCATACACCCCACCGAAGGCAAACCGACCAGGCTCCTCCGCCCCCCCCCTCTTTTCCCCTTATTATCCCCTATTTTATTCTAAAAAAGTTGTACTTTGTACCAAAAGAGGATAAAATATAGAATAAACAATAGAAAATAAGGTAGTTACAACTTGGTACAACTTTGGTACAACTTTGTTACAACTTAATTTTACAATTTGTACCAAAATTTGCTTTTCAACTTTTGTGGTAATTATTTGTGTTTTAGCTGAATTAGCGATAATTTTGCAGCGAATTTAACCACAATGACAAAGCTGTTATGACATCATTTCTACTTATTTACCTCTTAGGGTATATTATTTCGTTCTCTATCCTTATCTCTATCGCTATCCGCACAACGGAAAGCAAAACGCTCCAGTCGGGCGATTTACTGGTTTCGGCTATCACTTCGATACTTTCATGGGTGGTAGTATTGTTTTTTGTTATGAAATCAGTTGTGCAATTTGTGAAATCGCTAAAGTCAAACAAACGGCTACATTAAAATCAACTGAAAGCGCAAATGAATAGACCGAAAGAGCACTGTCATTTATTGAAAGATTTGTGAGCAATCCGCCTTTCATTTCCGCTTTCAGTCTTTCACATAGTGAAATAATAGCGAAATATCGCTCTTTCACTCTTTCATTTCTTGATAATATACTGAAATACAATACTATAAAATAATATCAATATGGCACAAAGAAAATCAATCAACTTTAATGTTTCCCAAGAAACATATGATCAGGTGAAGGAACTCTTTCCTGATGTAGTGGGTACTGAGGATAATCTAAAGCAATTGCTTTTAGCTTATCGTTTTCATATCGAGCACAAGAATGATTCTGTGGATATCAACCTGCAACTGGAAGAAGTGCGCAGTGATCTCAATGATAAAGTAGCAGAGCTCCAACGAGTAGAAGCACACGCTCAAGCCTTACAACAACAACTGAATGAGTTAGGCAATAAAACCAATGAGGAAACCGCGTCTCTACAGGAGCAAATCCGAACGCTGGAAGAACAGAACATGTCTCTTACTTCCGTCATCAGTGAACGCGATACAACTATTGCAGAGTTACAAGAGAAACACCCAACATGGGCGCAGATCCGTGCAACATTGCAGCCCTTTACAGTAGCGCTCATAGAGGAGACTGCTCGCCGACTATCAGAGAAGTATGGTAGAACTATCGCTCCTATGTCTATCCTTACGGATATGTTCTTGCGTTACACTATCGAGCGTTGGAATGAGTGGTTCTATAAGTTCTGCCTTAACGACCGCGAAATCTTATCTATCGCACAGGAGATCAATCCTGATATCAAGAGTATTGACCAAGTTAAAAAAGCCGTCTGCAAATGAACCTCGAAGATTTAGGACTAAACAGCATGGTGGTAAACCTACTGAAACCCGCCCTGCCTAAAATCACAGCAAAGATACTGCCGATGATCAACGAACAAATAGCGAAAGTGCTACACGGGAGCGACAACGAGCTACAGGAAGGAGAAGCACAATCGGCTGTTATGATCTTCAAAGACAAAAAAGACGATGTGTACCTGACTATCGCTAAAATGTCTGCTGATGATCAGATTATGCGCAATACCAAACCAGTGCTATTGCGAGAGTTTTTTGAGGGTTTAATCAATAACGCACTAAACGAACAGAAATAATATGCTTACCGATCAATTAGAGGATAATTACCAGTTTACCGAAGGTGATCTGTCGCTCATCAGCGAGATGCAAGCACCCAAACAAGAGATGAATATCGAAGAACGCCCTGTGTTTGATAGTCCAGACGCGCCCGATCCGCTCATAGATGTCGCAGACGAGCAAGAGGCGAACGATAATCTCATAGCAGCTGCTGTAGAGGAGACGGCAGATATCGTCACTGACGCTATCGACTTTGGCGCGGCGTTCGGTTTGCACCTTATCAGTAAAAACCCTATCGAGGAGCACCAAGCTACGAGCGAACAAAAGTCTCGTATGCGCAAGATTATATATGTGTACTGCGAGCAAACAGGCGGGTATATACCATTATGGCTACAACTCGTCATCCTCATAGCGGGCATATATGGCTCGCAAATCCCAGCTGCTTTGCAGACACGCAAGATCAATATCTTAGAGGAGCAAAACAATAAGCTACGCGAGGAGATTCGCAAGATGCAACTACAACAGGAAGCACAACGCCTACAAGGCGAGCTACGAAACGGTAAGGAGAATAAAGATGCAGAGCAACCCCAACAATAGACGCGCTGCTAAGTGCACCATCGTTTTAGGCTTTAATGGCACAGGTAAAACAACATACCTGCGCAATACGCTGCAATCCTTATGGGTAGCAGCCAAGAATCGTAGCGAGAGATTAAAGATACTTATTGTCACGCCTGATGATGCCGAGTGGACACAGTTCCCAGAGAACCTATTACAAACACCTGACGACTTTGTGTTTGACGGCATCCAGCGTCATATCTTCGACGAGCAACACACACTGAATATACTTGCCCACTATAAAAATGGTATCATAGTGTTTGACGACTGCCGTTGCTACTTCAAGGATAATGTAGATCCTCGTATCACAGAGCTGCTGATCCGTCGCCGACAGAGGGCAGTGGATGTGTTTGCTGTAGGTCATGGTTTCACCACTGTTCCGCCTAAGTTCTTCACTTACTATTCGGATGCAGTGCTTTTCCGCACAGTGGATAATATCGACCGCCGAAAAGATTGTATTACCAATTTCGACTACTTTAAGCGTGCACAAGCAGAGGTTAATAAAAAATCTTTGCAAGATCCACATCATCATATCCGAATTAAAAATACAGATATATAATTATGTGCGAGAGATGGATGTATAAAAACGAGTTAGCGCGTCAGGCGGGCGTGTCACTTGATTGTATTAGTAACCTCTGCAAACAATATGAAAAGGAGATTATTGCTATATATCCACAATATACGCGCCATACCAAACTCTTACCGCCTAATGTTGTGGAGTTCTTAAAAAATAAATATGTGATCACATAAATAATGGAGTAATATCCGCATACAAAAGCAGCTATCGTCGGCTGCTTTTTTTGTTTGTAGAAACTCGGAGAAAGTCAGTTTATTTCGAAGATTGTCGGAGAAAGTCCGATAAAGTCGGAGAAAGTCCGAAGCACATACTACAGATATTGTACCTTTGTAGCACGAATCGCAAAAAAAATCAAGTTTCAATCAAAATCGCACAATTATGAATCAAACAAAAACCGCTGTTATTATCAGCATCGTATGTGTCGTAATGTTGGGAGTATTGATCTTCCTCAACCGCGACAAATTTAGTACTAAAACTCCAGCTCCAGCTGAGCCAGTACAAGAGTAATTGATCGGTCATTAACTAACACAACTAAACAAAAAAAACAACATGAGCAAACAAGGTAAATTGGGAGATATTGTATTCTCCTCAAAAGAAATGAAAGATGCTTTGCACGCAAACGCAGATGGTAGTACAACCAACTATGTTGGTATTAACGACGACATGGTAAACTTCGGCGACGCAGAGAGCTTTGTTGATGAATCAGAAGGCAATAAAGAGTTTAGTCTCCGTTTGACCAACAACACTGAGACAACCCAAAAAATCCAATTCAACGAGATTATTGAGGCTGTAGAAGGTCACTCGCTATTGAAGGAGGGTAATGTGGTAACTGTAGGCGAGAAATCTCTTGTAGCAGAGGGCGATCCTCGTTCTATTGATACGCTTTTGGCATATATCAAAGCAGCTCCTATGCGCGTTCGCTCTATTAAGTTGAATGTATCTTCTGAGGGTCAGCTTGATGAGCCATTGAAGTATCGTGAGGACACTCCATTTATGACCTCTACCACCAAGCAAAAGGTTCCTTCTACCTTCCAAGATCAAAAAACCAACAACACCAAGACTGTTGAGGTTGATCTGAAAGATTGGATCATGGGTCACAGCAGCACCATTTTGTACTCAGTACGCGCTGGTGTATCTGTAAACATGACATTCTGTTTTGGTGCTTCGCTTGATACAAGCATGGCACTTCGTAAGAAGCATGTTCGCGCGACAAAGACGGCTGCAAACTTCTTTGCACGCCAAAACGCCTAATCAAACATACACATTAGGCATTGTCTAATCAATCGGGGCAGGATGTAAAAGTCCCGCCCCGATTTAATTTTAATCACATATGGCAAATAAAATCAACGAAAACGCTATTATCTTAGAGCTTAGTCGTCGAGTAAAAGAAAATAAAAATGGCGTACTTAATTACTTAAAATCAGCGGGAATACAGGTTGATGGTGTAATTAAATTACAACACCTTAACCAGTTACAAAACTTAAACCCATCAAAGTTTGACGAGATGCTTCGTTTCTTATACCCAGAGATGAAACAGTATGCAAACGCAGATGAGTCCGCAGAGGTGGCAACACAAGACGGTAATAAGTGGTCAGCAGGCGACTGGACAGGCATGGTAGGTACCGTACTTAACGGTGCTATTGGTATTCTTGGTGGTCTGAACATTAACGGAAGTGCAGATGCTAAGGCGCAGGCAGAAATGTTAAACTATATGGCACAACAACAATCCGCAGAGAAGGAGAAGAAACAAATGCGCACAACAATCATTATTGTGTGTGTTGGCTTCCTCGTGATTACTGTAGCTGGTGTGCTGATTTTCAAAAACAGGCGATAATATGGAAGATTACAGTTGGATCGGCACGCTTGTAGGTACTCTCGCTACCACAGCAGGCGGTATCACTGAGACAGTTATTAGTGGTAAAAATAAACGCACAGAAATTGAAGCTGGCGCAAATATCGAACAAACAACAAAAAGCCAAAATAGCAAAACAGTTCGCACACTTATTATTGGTGGTGTCGTTTTGGGTGCTATCGTGCTCTTTGGCTTGTTTGTATGGTCAAACCGCCGTAAATAATACAATACCTATGCCATCAATACAATTCCTGCCTACCTTTCCTGATCGTCCGAGCAATCCAGCTCGCGTGAACATTTTAACAGGAGACATCGAAATTAACCGCGCCCGCTGGAACGAGCTTTCAGCAGAGGAGCGGGAATTTGTGTTGCAGCATGAAATAGGACATTACAAGCTACAAACTTTTGATGAGGTTGCAGCTGATCGATATGCGCTACAGCGACTTGCGCTACAAAAACCATATTCTTTAATCAACTATGTAAATGCAGTCGATCGGATTAGTTATCGTAATCCAATGCGCGTCTCTACTGCTCAATTTGATACATTAAAGATTGCAGCTGCAAATGGTAGTAAAGAAGCAAAAAAAATGCTATCTGAACATATGGCAGCAGCTGACGGAGAAAATGGTTTACAGCTAAGTAATAGATGGTTATGGACACTCCTGTTGGTCGGACTGATAGGAATAGTATTATTTATCGCACAAATCAAAAAGATATGAACAAGAAGTATATTATAATAGGTGCAGTAATCGTAATTGTGGTTGCCTACTACCTATTGACTAAAAACAAAGGAACAGGAAACCCTGTACAAGATGCTATCAATAGCAATGCAGGAAAACTGAGTAATCTTACGGGTGCAAATCAAGTAGCCGTAACTGACGATTCTATTTCGCCAGAAGATTTGGAATATAACGAGCTTGTAAACGAATACAAACAAAAGTATCGCAGATCACCTGAACCATCTTGGACTATTTCACAATTAAAAAAGCGTATTGCAGAATATGACGAAATCAATAAAGCCATAAATCAGTATTACGCAATTGAGGGCGAACAGTCTAAAACAGAAGATGACCTGTCAAATATGAGTTTGCAAGAAATTCAACGAGAGATACAAAAGGAACAGGAGAAGGTAGATGAGGCAAATCTAAAAAAGTTGCTTGATCGTTTTGTGGCAACTTGCTTGAATTTTGGTAGCGTTTGGAATCCGGCAGGCGCAAAAAACAAAGCTTGGGATAAAACTGTGTTTAACGAGATTTTGAACTTATCAAGCACTAATCTCAAAAAATTAAACAACATGGTAGGAACTCGTAAAGATGAGTTGTATTACCCCGAAAATTACTCTGCATTAAAATCGTACTGGAGAAAACGTAGCTCCTTAGCAGATGCTATACCAACAGGTACAATGCGCACCTATCGTACTGGAGCTTCAGCAGCAAAAACATTCCGTGACGAAATGATTAAACGAATTAAGTAACTATGGCAAATAACAAAGAATTGGCATTCAAAATGGAGAAGGTATTTGACTTTCCAGACAAAGAAGCTGAAAAGTATGAAATACTTGCCTACTTCAAAGAACAAGAGAAAGCTGTAAACCGTCAGATCAACTCTATTATAGAAGGAACTGTAGTAGCTCCTACTATCACTGGCTCACATGCTGAACCAACAATAAACAGTGTGATCCCACAACAAACAGTGCGCACAGACTCCAGGGTAGTACACACGGATACCCCTCGCCAATCGAGAGTAATTTTGTGTGATAGCTTTACAGTAACAGATTTTATCTTGTGTATTATTGCGTTCTTTTTGTTTGTCTTAATAATTATTCATAACTAATGAAACGAATCGTTGATATTAAAGGCATTTTGATAGGATCGGCAGTACTAATCACAGTAATTGCAGTACTAATCATTGTTATTGTTGTCTTGAATCGTAAAAGAAAAGTAGAAACAGCTGTTTTGCCACAAGAAACAGACTGGGGAAAAACACTTTCCGAAAGCGAATCAGCAACAATCGAGCGTATCTCCAAAGGGCTTTACGACGAAATGAAGGGTCTTAACTGGTTTAGTAGGAATAAGGCAATATACGATGAGTATAATGCAACAAGCGATCGTATTTTTGTGGGTGTTGCTAATTACTTCGCACAGACATACGGAAACGGCGAAAATCTCGCTCAATGGATGAAAAGCGAAGTTTACTCGTGGAGCTCTTTCCAAACTGACGGTGTGGCTCAAGCTATTATCAATCGCCTTGCTCAGCATGGCATAAACTAAAAAAATATGGAGCAACAAAATAATCTTGCAAATGTAGGCTTAAATGTAAATGTAGATCTTACAACAAGATCGGCAATTTATTTACTTGCTGTTATTGCGTTAGGATCTGTAGCGTTTTTTGTCTGCAAAAAATTCATTGTTTAATATGAAAAAAAGCAATAAACAAATAATCATCATTTTGGCTGTGACCGCTGTTATTATAGCAGCGATTGTAATAGCGTATGTGGTAATGCGAAAAAAAAATAGCAAACAACCAACTTTACCAATTGTAAGTGAAGATACGCTCCCCATATCTTTATCAACGACAAAGATTTTGCAATATGGATCACGCGGAGAAGATGTGAAACGACTGCAGAAATTCTTGAATGAGCAGCTTGCATTGCTTATATGGAAAGGACTTCCTACAGTACATGGAAAACAGATTACAAAACTGTCTGTAGATGGCATTTTTGGAGCTGAAACACAAGCCGTAGTAAAATGGTACTTCGGAACAACAACAGTTAGTACAGATAAATTCTAAAAACTATGCACAGAGAACATTTTTTACCAACTCTGTTTACAGATGCAGAGCCAGCCGATATTATCGAATCAACCGACGCAGGTACATATATCGGAAAATATGATCGCGCAAAATTCGACCCAAGCCAACCAGCCGAAGGGCAGCCTATATGGAGTATTCGATTTATAGCTACACCAAGCGACACGATCACACAAACACTATATCCAGAAGGATCTAAACAACCCAAGTATATTTGGGATGAAAGAAATTCGTATCACTATAAATTCGCATTATAATTATGGCATACACACAAACAATAGGCACGACACGCGGTTATACGCAAACTGTCGGCACAACAGGCCACACACAAATTATTGGTGCAGTACAAACAACACAAAGCATCCATGATGATGTGAAAAGCGAAGCAAGCAGACAAGAAGCGCAAGCATCTCAAGAATCGGCAGCTAACGCAATTATGCAGGCAGCTGCATTAAAAGACAGTAATTTATCAATCAAAACAAATGACAATATGAAAGAAGATTTACAAATGCTGCAACTTGCGGCAATTATCGAAAGCGGACAAAGAGCATCCGCAAACGGTTACACCAACACTGTAGGCTATACCAAACCAGTTGGTTACACAAAGCCTGTGGGTAGTTACACAGCCCCTATTGGCACTCTGGATACCAAGTCAGAATCCGACGCAGCTCTTGAAGCAGGCGCAATCCAAACAGGTGGTAGTATTAGCGGACCAAGCAAACCAAACCAACCATTCACACATGGTCCACAACAAGAAGTAACACAGGATCAGCCACAAGAGAAAAAAACTCTACTGGATCGCATCAAAGCTAATCCAATCGTATTTGCGGTCATCGCAGCCCTCTTGGTATTTATCGGATATCGCGTGTACAAAGCAAAGAAAGGGTAAGATTATGCAACCAATGTCTCCTGTTATACGCATATTTCATACTCTTTGGACTAAGCCGCTAAAAGAAGAAAGAACACCTGTAACACTACTTTGTTATGCTATTAGTTTTTACTATGCAAAACAGATGGGTGCAGAGGTTGTTTTACACACGGATAGTTTAGGCGCAGAAATGCTGTCTTTCCTTCCCTATGATGAGGTGTATATAGATTTGGATGATATTCCAGATAATATCACTCGTTTTTGGGCATACGGAAAACTTTATGCTACCCAACGAGAGCCGCTGGGAAGTGTGCATATTGATGGCGATGTATTCTTGAAAAACCCTCGACTTGCCGACTATTTCAGGACCGACTGCGATTTGATTACTCAGAGCGAGGAAGGCGACGATTGGCGTACAGACTACACCTATGAGTTATCACAATTCGCAATAGGCATAGAAGATCTGCCAAATGGTATGCACCTACACTATCCGAAGTCGTACAACTGCGGCGTTGTGCAACTCAACAACGCGAAATTAAAAAAACACTACCTTGATACATATTTTCAAGCAGTCGATTTGTCGCTATCAGATCCAACATACGAAGATCGCGCCGCTAAGATTATGGATCGATTTGGCAATGAAGGAAGTATTATTCCAGATATTATCACAGAACAACAGTTCTTGCATGAAATCGCACAGGAATATATAACCGACACAATCTTAGTAGGCGATATCCGCACAGATGCAATTAACAAAGGATATACACACTTATGTACAGCTGCAAAATATGAGATGCAGACGGAAATAGAAGATCTTTTGCGAGAGTTAGATACAAAGCTGTTAAACAAGGTAAGAGGCAGTAAATTTTATAAAAAATAATTATGTCATTTGATAATATACTTGGCAAGCCTTTGAGCCATAAACACAAGGCAAAAGAAATTGATGGTTTGGGCAACATGGATAGACGCATAAACGATCTATTAAACGAAATCCCATACCTCGAAGGGTTTCATAAAGAATACGAAGCAACAAAAGAGCTACTTCGTAACTGTATAACCGTTTGTGGGTACGATAATGTGCCAACATTCGATGAAACAGTAACTTATCTTGAAAATTCCCTCGTATTCCATGATGGAAAATTTTGGCGTTTTTGTATGTTGCACAATCCAGGCGCATGGTCACTCGCTGAAGTAGTGGAAACTTCACTTTATAGTGAGATTCAAAATATGCGCAATACAGATGTAGAGCAAATACTTGTGCACCTATCCGTATTTGACAATGCCTCTATTGACTGGACACAACTATCCATCAATGTAACCGTTGAAGATGAGCCATTGGTAAACATTCCATTAGACGCCAACGGAGAAGCAACATTCTCGGTACTCAAAGGAAGAAGCTATGTGATTGATTATCCTGCAATCGACGGCTACCAACTTAAAGCAGATTCACACCACAAATCACTCGTCAATGTACGCACAATCACACACGAGTATCGCACATTTGTTGTTGCGCCAGAAGATGTTGTAGAAGAAACTATTACAGCCGTCGCCCATGTATATAATTGCAATGCGACGCGATACACAACACATGCAGCACTCATAGCTGCTGGACTTGAATCGTTATCCCCATACGGAAAAACAGTAGAACTATCTGTAGATGCAATCTACGATGATCAAGGAAATCTACTACAATCCGCCAATGTACAAACTGCTGTTTATGACGAAAATTTGCGCGCCACATTTCCAAATCCTGTACCTTACGGGGCAACCTATACAGTACGCACTCCTGATATCATAGGAACTACCAAAAGAGGTACTATTAAAAAAGGAGTTAGCGATTACCCTGCTGCTTATTTCTACTTCTCATACACACGCATCAGTGCCGATCTTAAACTATTCGACACCGACGGCGTAGAATATGAAATAACCACACTTGCTGATCAAACAGACGAGATAAAAGCTCATCTCCGCAATAATGGCGTTATTCGTGTAGAAAACAGCACATTAGCAGCTGCTATAATTGATTCTGAAGGCAACACAGGCGCTGGCTACTTCCTAAAATTTCCACTTACTTACAAATCCAAACAATGGGCGTCTGCTAATGTCGAATTTGATACAAAGTATCTTCCTTTTATAAGCGACGGAGAAAAAGGAGATTATAAAGGACGACAAAATACCCATTATATTCGTATGATTGGAGACGGCACCGAAGGCGGCACAGGAACACCATCTGTACTCACACAAACACCAGCAGCCGACTATTGCGAAAATCCTAACTTCGGCGAATCGGTTGCGCGCGAAGATTCGGGTACAAACACCTGCTGTCCAGCACTTTATATCCAAGGCGAATTATACCCATCATTTCAGGGAGGTATATCACAATGGGCGAAAGGTGTTCGCGATAACAGTGCAGCCCTTCTTGCTATTCAGCATGACTTATTGTGTAATGGTTTAGAAGGTCGTCCAGCAGCAATTAACTTCGCGTCAGGCAGTTGGTGGTCAAGTAGTCAGAGACATGCTGCCCTCTCGTGGTTCTTGTACAACGGTACGCTCAACGGCAACGGCAAGACTGGTCCGTGCAATACTTTGCCCTTCTACGACCTTCATCCTATAGCGAAGCTTGAAGATTAAAACATTATACACTCGGCAGTATTCCTACTGCCGCTAAAAAACAATGCTAATGCAGTCCTCGCAGCAACCAAAGAAAATACCCATAGAGCGTGCGCTTGATAAATACACAGACATGATAGAAGACCTTATCCCTAACATGCCAAAAGATATCAAACACACATGGGGACAAAAATTGCTCGACTTAGATCTTATGCTCTACGAACTTCTTTACATAGCAAAGGAGTTTTCTTGCGAAAGACAAGGGGCGCTAAGGAAATTCAAAAACAAGTTTTTCCTTATGCAAACAATTCTTCGCAAGGCGCATAACAAAAGATTTGTCGCAGACAAACCATACATCAAAACATTCGAACCTGCAAGCAGCATCGAAAGACAGCTTACAGGTTGGATAAAAGCCCTGCCAGCGTCCGAATCAGCTACGGCTGACGGAGAGTGCTAACCGTATGAAGGTGGCTGTTTACTGCAAACTGTACAACACAGAGTAGTTAAGAATAAGATAACAACAGCAAGATAGGCAGTTGGTGGTCAAGTAGTCAGAGAAATGCTACCAACTCGTGGAACTTGAACAACGGTACGCTCAACAACAACAACAAGACTAATTCGTACAATACTTTGCCCTTCTACGAAATTCAATGGAAAAGCAAAAGCAATGGCTTAGTTACGAAACACTTTGGCTTGCTTACGAGGATTGCAAAAAGCGCAAAAGAAGTACACAATCTTGTGCTGAATTTGAATTTAACGAAGCACAAAACATAAGTGATCTTTGGAAAGACTTAAATAACCGCACATACGAAATTGGCTACAGCACCGCTTTTGCTGTTACAAGACCAAAACTTAGAGAAGTATTTGCAGCCGACTTTCGCGATAGAATCGTGCACCATCTTGTTATTATGAAAACACTCCCGCTATTCGAGAGGAATTTCATAGCAGATACATACAACTGTCGCAAAAACAAAGGTACACTATACGGAGTAAAGCGAATAGCCGACAAGATACAGCAAAAAGGTGATTGCTGGGTGCTCAAATTGGACCTACAAGGTTTCTTTATGAGTATCGACAAAACAATCCTTCGAAATAGGTTAAAAGCGTTTTTCTTTGCAAATTACAAAGGCGAAGATATTAACGAAATCTGGTGGCTAATCGAAATGATCGTCATGCACAATCCAGAGCAAAAGTGCATTATTAAAGGCGATAAAAAACTACTCAACGCACTGCCACAAGAAAAAAGCCTACTCAAAGGAGATGGAACAAAGGGACTTGCAATAGGAAACCTTACATCGCAAATCTTTGCTAATTTTTATATGTGCCTCATGGACGAATACTTATCGACCATTAGCACTATCGAATATGGAAGGTATGTTGATGATTTTATCCTAATAGGAAACAAAGAAGACCTACTTAACATACTACATACACTGCAGTCATGGTTGTGGAACTCGCTCCTTGTGAAACTACACCCAGACAAAATATATTTGCAACATTACACAAAAGGAGTTGCATTTATAGGAGCTGTAATTAAACCCAATAGAACATATATTAACAACAGAACTATTGGTAATTGTATAACACTTATTAAACACTACAACAAACTAAACAATGAAGAAATAGAAAACAATATAGAACAGTTTGCGCAGCGATACAACGCATATATGGGCTTTATGGCACATCACAAATCATACGCCATAAGATATAAACTTTGGAATATGATTGATGATAAAATTAAACAATATGTGTATATTACAAACATGCAAACACTAAAGGTTCGAAACAAATACAAACGAATAAACAAATTACTCAAACAATATGGTAACAAAGGTAACAATCGCAAAAGAAAAATTTGCAACAAAGCAACAAATGTTTGGCATGTGGATCGCCCGTATACAACTCACAGAAAAAAACGGAATGGTTGAGGCGCTGGAACAATCGTTCGATCACGAACCAATAGAAGATGACTATGCTGTAATGCAACAACAGTGGATAGCCATCAACAAATCACTATTGTTGTCACAAGTAGAAGAATACGATAAAAGCGAAAAAGTTAACGGCTTTTTTATCAACGGAACGCAAGCTTGGCTCGATAAAGCTACGCGTGTGGGATTAGCCAATTCTATCGCTATTGAAAAAGCAGCTCACATAACACAAACAATATTATATCTTAATGGTCGTGCACTTATTATTGATATCGAAAAAGCACAACAAATGCTTTCACTGTTAGAGCTATATGCCCTCGATTGTTATCGCATGACCGAGACACATAAAATCAACATAAATGCCGTTACAACCATTGACGAGCTTAATTATGACTACACAACTGGATATCCAGAGCAACTACAATTCGAGATCTGAATACTATCCTAACGGACTGGTTATTACCGAATCGAACGGGCATCTAATAGCAGAATTTACTAAAATACAACAAAATGAAACCACTAAACGAAAACATCAGTCTCATAGAGAGGTTTTTAACAATCGCAGACAAATATAAGATCTCTACGATTTTTAAGTCGATATTTATAATGCTCGTTTTTGCGATCGCGATCTTTACTATATCAAACCCCACCTACTTCTTTGATCATTACGAAAAAGTGAAGGAGGCGCGACACAAAACAAAAATGGAGATAGTGATGAAAAATAACATTATTATTCAATCGGAAATAGATAATCTTCTATATAGGACGGGTGCAAATCGTGTGCTTCTTTTGCAGTATCATAATACAAAAAACTCGCTGAGTGGTTTGCCTTTTATCTATCTGACTGCAACCAATGAAAGTTTAACATACAACACCACACCTGTTAGTGGTGGGTACGAAACACTTAAAACCTCTTTATATCCATTTGTAAATTACCTGTCGAAGAGCAAATACTTTTGCGGAAATATCTCCGACCTCGAAAAATACGACAAAGCACTTGCATACCGTATGAGGGGCAATGATGTAACACACCTCGCAATGTGTCATATTGACTGCGATATACCGCTCGGAGTGTTAGTGCTTACATATACGCATGAGGTAGATAAATTGCATAATTGTGCCACCATAGAGCAGATGATCCGCAATAGCGCAATGAAGATAGGTATGCTTATTAACAATAAATAACTCAATATGAAAATACCTACAGGGACAACCAAAGAGGATATAAGGAAAAGAGGAGAGATTATATCAGATTTCTACGCCAAATGGTATGCTACACATCCTACCAAAAGGATTTATAACATACACTTAAAAGATTTTATAAATGTGAGATTTATCTCTATCAACGAGACCGTTTTTCACGCTTCGAAATCTTATCTCTCCACCTTGGCAGTATTACAACTTGACGCGATATTAGCAACTGCAAAAAAGCAAGGAAAACCAACAAAAGCAAAAATAGGCACCA
Organism: Paludibacteraceae bacterium; assembly: GCA_045613525.1. GTDB lineage: Bacteria > Bacteroidota > Bacteroidia > Bacteroidales > Paludibacteraceae > Colicola. The sequence continues at coordinate 20,512 of JAZLBE010000017.1, read as the reverse complement.
AAAATCAGAAAGATTTTTCACACATGATGCAAATGATATGTGTGCTTGAAGGTATAGGAATCGTAAAACTTATGGTAGGCGTAAAAAAGAAATCCAAAGAAAAGGTACAGTACTGTATTACAGCAATTAAAGCATAAAAAAAGGTCGCAACGCGACCAAAGTATCATCCGAAGCTGCGTGTTTTTGTTATGACTACGCGCGGGGCAGGGATGATTGCTACCACAACTCGCTGTTAGTCCGCCAACACCGTCTTATCACTTCCGCTTGCAAAGGTACAACAAATAATTCATATATACAAACTTTTTAATAAAAAAAATACTATGGCAACAAAAAAGAAGGTTCATCTCACCTCAAAAGAGAAGGTTAGTCTCGTAGAGGACGCTAACAAACTTATGACTAAGATTGCTAAGAAGCGCGAATCAATTACCAGTAGCTACGAGCGCGATTTTCTCAAAGCTGCTTGTAGGGCTATGGAAGTAGTAAAGTATAACCTATCACACATTTAAGATTATGGCAGCAAAAAAAGTAATCGATCGTCCTTACGAGAAAAATAGAAAAGCAGCTGCGAAAGCCTTGTATGATATCGCACGTTCATACGAGCGTATTAGTTATAGTACTGTATATCGTAGCTGTTATTTTTCTAAGCGTTATGGATGCTGGAAACTTGTAGGTAAAGCTCACGATTATAGTTACTAATTTATAATTTACAAATCAATACAACTATGGCAACAAAACCTAATAACTCAAAACGAGCTTCTGTATTATTGAAGCAACGCCAAGCAGAGTGGCAACGCTCTTTCAAAGCGTGTCATGGCGACACAAAAAAAGTCAAAGCAGCTGCAAAAGAGTACCACAAGAAGTATGGTGCAACACCTAAAGCGCGCTGGAAAAAGGCGTTAAAAGACGCAAAACATGTGAATAAGAGTACTCAGACAACACTTAAATTTAAGTAGTATGAAACTCAAACAACCTATCGCAACCCTGCATCCATCCGAGCTGAGGATCGCTGGCGGTCGCGCATGTATTAAGCGCAAAGCAAAAAAGAGTGGCAAAAATACCACTAAGAAGACCAAAAAACAAACATTCAAAATGACACTGTTCTAATGAAAAAGATTACTGATGTTGGAATGTTCCTGCTGAAGAACAGCAAGAGCTTCGACAAAGTGCCTATATCTTATGGTGGTCGTAGTGATATGTACAACACGCCGCGCGTGCTACACAATCCTAAGAAATATACGGATCAGTCAGACGGTAGCACACCCGACCTATACGCACTCATGGTAAAGTACCATCTCAAAGGATTTGAGTTTGGTAACTGGGTAACACAAGAAGAACGCAACGAGTATGCTACAAGTATCAAAACCACATTGGAGCAACTCAAGGATATTCTTAAAACCGACAATATCGGTTTTAATGTGCAAATCGGTATTGCATTCGGTGCACGAGGAAAACGCGGTGCACTGGCTCATTACGAACCAATCCTCAATATGATTAACCTTACCCGACAAAAAGGCGCGGGCTCATTAGCGCATGAGTATGGACATGCGCTTGATTATTGTTTTGGGGCTTTCGTTGATCAGCATAAGAACTATACATCACTTAGCGGTGGGCATAGCATTATGCACCCTCTATCAGATAATGTAGGTACACAACTTCGAGCTTTGACAAATCAAGTAGTAGATTCTATTTGCAATGGAGAAAATTTCCCGAAAATACACGAGGCACATCCTGGTTCGGAGTATTGGTTTAGACGCAGTGAGATTTTTGCACGCTTCTTTGAGCAATACGTTTGTTACCGACTAAAAGAGAAGGGTATTTCCAATCGTCTGCTCACGAAGACATGGGCGTACTATACTACAAACTGCGAATATGTTACTGGAAAGGATTTTATGGTTATTAAACCAGTCATGGATCAGCTTATCAGTATTATGGGCGCATACATGGCAAGTAAACGATCGGTAACATTGCGTGCTACTGCCTACAAGAAACCTGTTATCGCACCCAAACAAAAACCAGCTGCAAAAACTGCCCAATCAACGCTAACAGGAACAAAAGCAGCTGCTAAGTCAAAAAAGACCAACAAAAGCAAAAAGTAATATGGCACAAACCGTCTCCAAACTCGCACTATGGCTCAGCCTCTTTATGGGGCTGTGCCTTGCATGCACACCACAGCAGCGACTATCGCGTATTATCAACCGTCACCCATACCTCAAAGTAGCTGACACCACTAAGGCTATCGCCATTGACAAAATCACCGACTATCAATGCAACGCTACACCTTTTCAGTTGCCGACTACTAACGACCCTTGCCCGGACTGCGATTCGTTGATCCGTGCCGCAATCAGGAATAATGGCGCTTCAACAACAGCAGGTAGCGCAAGGGCTTCGTTAGTTCTCGACGAGAAGGAACGGGTAATGCTACAAGCCGAGCAACTACCCGACACTATCCATGATACTATCTATGTAGATGTGCCAGTAATCGAGTATGTGCCACGAGAGATTGAGAGGCCCGAAAAACCCATCAACTCCTTCTTTCGTATATCAGGTATAGGACTGTGGATATTATTTTTGGTATGCACTATACTGTTTATCCTCAAAAAATTCTTTCTGATATGAAACTAAATAAAGTCTCGATCACGCTTATTATCGCCTGCATGATCATCATTATTGTCCTTATCATTTTTCTTCGCCAACTCAAACAATTTGCATTAGGTATGCTCACAAACAATTACTTCACTATTGACGAACTTTGCGCTTCCGATATTGCACGCAAGCGTGGTATAGACAACACCCTTACGCCAGACGCAGAGGCTAATCTTATGCTATTACGCGACCACGTCCTTAACCCCGCACGCGAGGCGTTGGGCTCGACTATCTATGTGAATAGCGGATATCGCAGCCCACAGCTTAACGCTGCCGTAGGTGGAACAACTACCAGCCAACACCTAACAGGACAAGCTGCTGATATTACCACTAAATCCCGCAAGCGCAATCAGCAACTCTTTGCTATCCTTGTCCAACAGGGCAACTTCGACCAACTCATTTGGGAAGGCGACGGCAAATGGATTCATGTATCTTACAGTGCAACTGCCAATCGTGGCGCGATCCTCGCACAGAATATCAACGGTGGATATACCAATATCCAATCTAACTGGCAAACTACAATAGCCTAAAGAAAAGTTGTACCAACCCAATTTGTACGCAAGTTGTAACAAACTTTGTACCACGCGCAAACATGCTAAATATCAGCTGTTTGCGCGTTCTTTTTTCAAAATTTGGTACATGGTACAACTTTTTTGTTACATTATAACTCTGCTATAGATTTATATGTAATTCACGCGCGCGTGCGCGATATATTTTAATATGTTACTAAAATTCAGGTGCGAGTTTACGAAGTGTTTGTATTAGGTCAGGATCAACATGGTTTGCATAGCGTGTAGTCATAGCCAAATCATGGTGGTCGGCAGCTTGCATCACCGTAAGAGGGTTAATACCTGATTTGAGCATGTTGTTTATACCTGTATCACGAAAACTATATAACTGCATTTCTTTTGGTAGATTTAGTATGTTTCTGACTTTATCCCACACTTTCCGATAGTTCTTGGTTGTCATAGCTTTCTTCGCAGGTGTAAAGCCATCTCCGATTAAGTACCAATCATCTTGCGCATTTGCAATCAATGGTGCAAGCATTATTACCAGTTCTTTACTTAGGAAGGCATAACGATGATGCCCATTCTTTGTTTGTGCGCTTGGCATGTAAATATATTGCTCTTTGAGGTTGATTTGCTTAACTTGTATGCGTGATATTTCGGCGGGTCGTAGTAGTGAAGTGAAAATCAATTCCAAAACCACCATAAAATTAGGGTTGTGTTGTTCGAGATATATGCGTATTTTTTTGCGTATTTGTGAAGGTACTAATATGCGTTTTTTCTCATCTTGCTTTTTAACCTTAATCAGTTCAAACGGATTTTCTTTGCAGTAACATTTTTGCATAGCCCATGAAAACAAAGCTCTTGCCATTTTGAGTTGATTATTGTATGCACGCGCAGCAACACCGCGCTCCATGTAGATATAGTCCATGTATTGTACCGCCAGTGTTTTATTAAATTGAATGCACTTACAGTTTGGTGCTGATTTAGCACACCAGTTACTGAATATGTTGCAGAAACTTCTATAGCTACGCATAGTGTCGGGCTTTAATTCCTTGCTCTTTTCGGATAGGTATAACTTTATTATCTCATCAATTGTAGAGTAATACCTCGCGTTTTCGCTTTCGCCAAATGGTGTCCAACCGCCAGCGAGTTTTGCGTTAATTGTGCAGATGATCTCATTTGCAGCCACCTTAAATTCGGCAATGGTACGATACCGCTTGCGCAGTATGTTAAGTAACATGCGCTTGCGTTCCATTTTGTCTGTAACAGGATTATACACATAATAGTTTATCTGCCATCCTTCACAATTTTTGCGAAGTACAGCAGGTACATAATTCTTATACGCGGGGGAAAATTGTTGATGATTAGGCATTTTTTTCTTCTGCTGTTTTGTGTAACAACAGAAGAAAAATCGCACTTAAAATAACTTTTGTCGGATTTCTGTCGGGCTTTTTACTCCCTATTTTCGACATTTTGCTGATAATCAGCCTTTTGGGTGACTAGTGGGGCTCGAACCCACGACACTCGGAACCACAATCCGATGCTCTGCCAGCTGAGCTATAGCCACCATAAACATGCTCTCTCTCGAAAGCGAGTGCAAAAGTACTGCTTTTTTTTGACATGACCAAATTTTTCAACAAAAAAGTGTACTTTTCGTATCATTTTATTGTTTTTCAACAACAAAACGCCTCTTTTACATCAAATCCTACTATTAGTCTACCCCATCTCTGCTTGATATGCCTCGAGTGCTTTTCGCAGAACCAATGTAGCTTTGGCCAAGTCATCACGATTTAATATATAGGCCATTCTCACCTGATGACGACCATCTTCTGGATTCGTATAGAAACCTGTACCTGGAGCCATTATCACAGTTTGACCTTCATACTGAAAATCAGTCAAACACCATTGACAGAACTTCTCGGTATCATCCACTGGCAGATTAACCATCACATAAAATGCACCCATTGGAGTTGGAGCAAACACACCTGGAATCTGATTCAACTGATCTATCAAGAAATTACGACGTGCTAAATATTCATCATACACCTCTTCCAAATACTCTGCGGGAGTCGCTAATGCTGATTCTGCTATCACTTGACCCAATAGAGGAGGAGACAATCGAGCTTGACAGAATTTCATAACAGCCTGATGTACCTCTTTATTCTTTGTAATCAACGCACCTATACGCACACCACACAACGAATAACGTTTACTTACCGAATCTATCAAAATCACATTCTCCTCTATTCCCTCCAGGTGGAATGCTGATATATATGGTCGTTTCGTATAAATAAACTCTCGATATACCTCATCCGAGAACAAATACAGATTATATTTCTTTACCAAATCACGTATCTGCATCATCTCTTGCTTTGTATATAGATATCCTGTCGGATTATTTGGATTACATATCAATATAGCGCGTGTCTTATCCGTAATCTGTTTCTCATACTCCTCTACAGAAGGCAACTTAAATCCATTCTCAATATTGGTCTTTACCGACTTAACAACCGCACCACAAGATATAGCAAATGCCATATAATTAGCATAACTTGGGTCTGTCACAATAATCTCATCACCCGGATTCAGACATGCCATATATGCAAACATAATAGCCTCAGAACCGCCAGAGGTGATTATGATCTCATCTGGTGACAAGTCAATCCCATATTCTGCATAATAACCCACCATCTTTGCACGCAAGGACAAACATCCTTGTGATGGTGTATATTGTAAGATATCTTGTTGAAAACCAGATACTGCATCCAATGCACACAGCGGTGTCTTGATATCTGGCTGACCGATGTTCAAGGAATAAACATGTACTCCATTTCGATGTGCTGCCTCTGCATACTTAGCCAATTTACGAATAGGCGATTGAGGCATCTGTTGTGCCCTTTTTGAGATCTTCATAAGCTCCGAGGTTTTAGATTAGTACTAGATTTGCCACAAAATTACAATTTTTTATCCATCCATGCAAGCGCTAATGCCTATTTATGCTCTAAAACATAAAAAAAATAAGGACAGGCACTACCCATCCTTATTTCCTTATTTACACTAGCACAATGGCCTTATCCTCCGCAACGGCTATAACCACACTCGCGGCAGTGCATACAACCTTCTTCAAAGATCAACACGTTACCACAGTTAGGGCAAGATTGACCTTGGACCACTGTACCATCTTGGATATACTTCTTGAGCGCACGCTCTACACCAACCTTCCATGAGTTGATGCTTTCAGAATCCATTTGCAATGTACTAATCATCTTGATCACTTGGTCAATTGGCATACCATAACGCAAGACACCTGAGATGAGTTTAGCGTAGTTCCAGAACTCCTTGTCGAACTTATAGCTCAAGCCCTCCATTGTAGTCTTGAAACCACGAGAGTTAACAAACTGGAAGTCATAACGCTTTGTACCATCCTCTTGTACCACACGGATAATCTTACCCTTGGTCACTGACTTAGGCAACAAGATACCTTCCTCATCGTCTGCCAAACCCGTAAAGATCTCATATGGAATACCATCCTTCAATCCTACGAATGCAATCCATTTGTCCTTATTGTTTTGGAAACGAACTACATCACACTCTAATTCTGCTGGACGAATACGCACCTTATTGTCGAAGCATACACAATTCTTCTCATCTTTCTTGCTAGTCTCCTCTTTTTTCTTCTTCTCTTTCATACCCTCAAGCACACCTGTACGTGAGCCATCGCGATATACGGTACACCCCTTGCAACCTGAACGCCATGCTTCCTCGTACAATTGACCTACCAACTCCTCGCTTACGTCATTTGGCAAGTTGATAGTCACTGAGATACTATGATCAACCCATTTTTGGATAGCACCTTGCATGTGTACCTTCTCCAGCCAATCTACATCATTAGCTGTTGCCTTGTAGTATGGAGATTTTTGTACCAACTCATCAATCTCTGCTGTTGTATAACGATGTGCTGGATCATAGGTATAACCATTAGCATTCATCCATGTGATAAACTTATGGTGGAATACTACATATTCCTCAAAGCTATCACCTACTTCATCAACTAGATCCACATGTACGTTCTTATCGTTTGGATTCACCTTACGACGACGGCGATATACTGGTTGGAATACTGGCTCAATACCACTAGTTGTTTGAGTCATGATACTAGTTGTACCTGTTGGTGCGATAGTCAAGCAGGCAATGTTACGACGACCATGTTTAACCATCAACTCATAAAGCTCTGCATCTGCCTCTTTGAGACGTTGGATATATGGGTTATTCTCCTCACGTTTAGCATCGTATACATCAAAAGCACCACGCTCTTGCGCCATTTGCACACTACTGCGATATGCTGCCAAAGCTAAGGTCTTGTGCACTTCTACTGAGAATGCTGTTGCCTCAGGAGTACCATAGCGCAAGCCCAATGCTGCCAACATATCACCCTCAGCTGTTGTACCTACACCTGTACGACGACCCTTAGTGGTCTTATCCATGATTTTCTCCCAGAGTTCACGCTCTGTACGCTTGATAGTCTCGCACTCTGGATCAGACTCTACCTTAGACAAGATCTTCTCAATCTTCTCTACTTCCAAGTCGATGATATCATCCATCATACGTTGAGCTACAGCCACATGCTTCTTGAAGAGTTCAAAATCAAACTCTGCCTCAGTTGTAAATGGATTCTTTACATAACTATATAGGTTAATAGCCAACAAACGGCAGCTATCATATGGGCACAACGGAATCTCACCACATGGGTTTGTACTCACAGTCTTATAGCCAAGATCTGCATAGCAATCTGGCACTGACTCACGAGTGATAGTATCCCAGAACAACACACCTGGCTCTGCTGATTTCCATGCATTGTGAATCACTTTCTTCCACAATTTAGAAGCATCTACCTCCTTTGTGTACGCAGGCGCGTCCGAATCAATAGGATATTGTTGGGTATACATCTTACCCTCAATAGCAGCTTGCATAAAGTCATCGTGCATCTTCACAGACACGTTAGCACCTGTCACCTTGCCTTGCTCCATCTTAGCATCGATAAACGCCTCACTATCAGGGTGCTTCACACTCACACTCAACATCAACGCACCACGACGACCATCCTGAGCCACCTCACGAGTAGAGTTACTATAACGCTCCATAAATGGCACCAAGCCGGTAGATGTCAACGCACTATTCTTCACTGGGCTACCATGAGGACGGATATGACTGAGGTCATGACCTACACCACCACGACGCTTCATGAGTTGTACTTGCTCCTCGTCAATTTGAATAATCGCACCATAACTATCCGCACTACCATCCTGACCAATCACAAAGCAATTACTCAAACTTGCTACTTGATAGTCATTACCAATACCTGTCATTGGACTACCTGCTGGAACAATGTACTTGAAGTCCTTCAACAACTCAAACAACTCTGCTTCAGACATTGGATTAGCATACTTCTTCTCTATACGAGCAATCTCGTTCGCCAAACGATGATGCATATCGTCTGGGGTCTCTTCATAAAGGTTTCCATACGAGTCCTTCAACGCATACTTGGTGCTCCATACACGCGCAGCCAACTCGTCACCTTTGAAATACTCCACCGAAGCCAACTCGGCTTCTTTTTGGGTAAAAGTCTTTTTCTCCATGATATATAATGAGTTACAATTTTTCCAACAGAAAGAGCCCTAAAAATGGGCGCGAATTCGAGTGCAAAGGTACTACATATTTACGATATGTGCAAATTTTTACACAAAAAAACTTTTATTTAGACACAAAAGTTGTCCAAAACAAAAATGCAAGTCACTCATCTTAAGCGACTTGCAAATTTTATCAACATCAAAAGTTTTCCGTTTTCGAAAATTTACAAACAAGATAGGTTATCTATTTGTGTTATTCTAGCATTGCAACATGTTACACCATTTTTATCTACTTGCTGATACTGAACACTTTGTGCTCTCTCCGCATATCGAGTGAACATCTCATCGCCCAAATACAATTCTTTTACATAGTTTATATCAAGTCTAAATGGCTTGCTATTGTCTTGCATTCTACGTGCATTTAGCATCCACTCCAAGTACTTAGTTGAATTGCAGTGACAGTTGTAATCCATATCTGCATATTGTATTGTATGTAGCTTCTCCTGCGCACGAATCACAGTTGGATCATTCTCCAATTCGCTCAACACAAGTGGCAACATTTTCTGGGCGCGAGCCATCTTCATTACCTCACCATCTACCGACTCCTTAAAGATTGGCAGATCAAATAAATTGATAATCTCTCGTTTGTCACGATCCAAGACAGCCCATACTATCTTACAGCAGCCTATCAATGTCTCTCCATCCTCTTCCTTTTTATATATACGAAAGTCACGGACCGACAACATATGTGCATTCATCTCAATCCATGTCTCAAAAATCAGCTCCTCACCATGTGTTGGTAGATATAGCATTTCTAGATTAACATGGGTAATAATCCATGTACTATTGTATTGCGCAAGAAATGGTATACCTATTCCCATCTCATCAGCCACTTTACCTGCCACTATCAGCAAACGATTCTCCATCGTGTGCAATCGCAAGCGACGTGTATCATCTATATCTTGATACTGTACTATATAATTATATCTAAATTTCATAACTATCTACTTTATTCCTATCATTCATCCCCTACTACTCTTCCAGCGGGAAGACACCCGTCGGATTCATAATCGTATATTCCGTCATCTGCTGATTAGAGCGGAATCCTACACCTTTAATCACAGACGTCTCACGTGTAACCACTATTGATGAATCCGAATATACAGATTCATTCTTCTGATCCCAATATAACAATGAGGTTTCAAATTGCTCTCCCTCCAAGTTCAACGCCTTCACATTTCCCTTCAGCATCCACCTCTGAGCTGGCTCGTTATAGTGCGCATAATCCGCTTCTACCGATGCATCAGACTCTAGTTCCATATTAAATTTCTCCAGAAATATTCCATCTGGGAACTCCCAATAGGGTGTATCTGCTTTATCGTAGATCATCCATCTAGGAGCTTTGATTCGATAGCGCGTGATACCCGAATCAGACACGATAGTCATCACATCTCGAGCCTCTAGCGCTGCCATTTTTGTTCGATCAGTCACTGCCTCTGCACGCAACTTTACGCTACGTTTACGACATGACCCCATGCATAACGACAGCAATATCAAGAGAACCACCGTAGTGATTCTCTTGACCTTACTGTACGATATTGTCGTATGAATACGCACTTACTTATTATTTAGAACGGCAGATTGTAGTCTTGCCTACCCAACCACCTACGCGGAATGGTTGACCCTCGTTCAACTCTTTATGGAAGAATACATCCTCCTTACTTGGGAAGTATTGACGATAGGTAGCAATCAATTTGTTAGCATCACCTGCACATGTAGCATCTACTTGTTTTGCCTTTGCAAACATATCACATGCTACCCAGAATACTGAGCGAGCCAAAATTGGATCATCATAGATCTTAGCACTTGCATAGCAGATACCCATCAATAGATAGCAACGACCATCCTCTGCGTTGATATCCAATGCTTGTTGAGCATAAGATGCACCCTCACGATATTTCTTCATAGCTACGTATACGTTAGCCAAACGATACAAGTAATCAGCCTTATCGTCGTTATCTGTCACAAGAGTCAATGCTTGATTGTAGTACTCTACAGCACCATTGTAGTCCTCTTTCTTAATGCACATTTGCGCGCAACCTGCAGCAGACTCACTTGTTGGTTGCAACTTGTGTGCATGCTCAGCAGCTGCAAAGTATACATCGCTCTCTGTACAACCCAAACGGCGATACAACTTCATGATTGAGCCCAATTTCTCAATATCATTAGCACTCTCGCTCACTACACTTGCGTACATTTGATCCATTTGACCGCAATCAGCAGCACCAGATGCAGCATACAAACGATCTACATATGCCTTTTGACTTGTAGCATGACCAGCGTTCTTGCCACCAGCAGCTGCTATTTGATCCAATGCTCCAGCTGCCATTTGATAGTCAGCCAAGAATTGGTCACCGTATTGATCGGTGTTAGATTTGTAAATATTATAACTTACCTCAACCAATTTACGCAAAACAGTGATTTGCGATTTTGCACCCAAAGCTGTTACTGAGGTCTTCAACCACTCGTACGCTGGCATTGCCAACTCGTCCTCTGGGAAGTATGTCAAGTAGTCCATAGCTTTAACACCCAATACATACTCGTCTGGATATTTAGCCTCATCGAAATATTTGATACGATCGTCGTGCAACTTCATGATTGAATCGCGCAATGCAATGCGAGCCAATGAGTCGGTAGCTTGTTGATAACGATAATCCAAGATCTTTGCACCATCTGTATAGATAGCTTTGTTCATGTCTGGACGGCTTTGATATACTGGCAACCAGTTCTCATATGCATCAGCATATTGCTCATTCTTTACTGACTCGTGGAAGAGAGACAACTTCTCCATGCACTCCTCGTCAGACAATGTTTCTACTACAGGCACTACTACCTCTGGTTCAGCACCTTTCTTTTTCTTTTTCTTTTGTGCGAAGCCCGCCATTGGAATAGCCACACACAAGATAATCAATAGAATTTTTTTCATGTTTTTTTTGTTTATTTTGTTTATGTTTTTTATAGTTCGTCTAGTCTATCTACTTTTATAGTTTGCGTTTGAAGAACCAGTTCTCTGAGATGGATGCATTAACTACCAGTCTCAAGTAGTTTTCCGACAACACATTCTCATCAAAACCTCTGCGACCATACTCCAAGGTGGTGTTGATCACGGTCCCCACTGTACGCAATGGCAATCCCATACCAAAACTTACACCCAACTCTGCTTGATCATACTCTGTTGTATAAGGAGTTGTATAGTTCACACCAGCACGCCAATAGATACGATCTGCATATTTTCTGCTTGTTGGATCTTTGCGATATTCCACACCAACGGCCCAACGCTCGCGGGTCTTCAGGCTGTTCGCTTGACCAAAATAGGCTGTATTCACCCAATCTTGACACTGATAATCCAATCCTATCACCAATCGATTATCATATACATAACTTAAACCAGCGCCGTACATCATTGGTAACTCAAATCCACCCGTCATCGTTGAAACGGTATCTGCACTCACCGATTCTACTTGTGTGTACTCCATACGAGAGAATGGTTGTTTATTCTCGAATACTCCACCCAACACGATGGTATGTTTGCCAAAGGTATGGAACAACTGCATACCATAGCGCAAACGAAAACTGTTAGCACGCAAGTAGTCTACCTGACGAACCGAATCCATCGATGCATCGGTAAATGTCAGACCGCGACTCTCTGTCATTTCGCCAAACATATAGTATGCATTCACACCTAGTGCTACCCAGTCACACACATTAACGCTCAATCCACCATACACTTGGGTAAAACCACCCTCGCCTATGTATGATCTAGTGTAGTAATAGTCTTGGTTGATAGAGTCCGTTATGGCAAACTTATATCCCACAGCTGAATATGGATTGACACCTAGCGACATAGCCACAAATCTTTTCCATAGAGGAAACTGCATGGTCATATACTCCAAGTTACCATTCAATCGGTTGTATGCTCCCTCGCTATCACTATAATTGGTATACAAGAATGAGCCACCTAAATCAAACATAAATGTCATACTGTCGCATGCTGTATACGATGCAGGCTGAGCAGGGTTGATAGCCTTGTTAGAGCGCATACCCATACCTACTCCACCCATAGCACGATACGCGCCAGGGAGATTGCTATTCAGTTCTCCATAACCAAATCGAGATGATGGTGACGAAGTCGCATTTTGTGCCCAAGCACCTACTACCATCATCAGTACTACTAGTAACGATACAATTCTTTTCACTATATTCTTCTTTATTTATTATCCATTTTATACCATCTCCTATCGCCCATAACCGATAGCCGATAGCCCAGCCGACAACTGATCTACATACAGCTCTGCTGCAAAATCTTATCCAGTCCTATTAAAACTAAATGTGGTTCGCCCACCACCTCACGATGTTTCATCGCGTTTAATATAAATGGTGCATGTCCACCTGTCACATAGGTCTTGAATGCTATCTTTTGATCTTTTAGTTGACGCATGTATCCTTTTACCTCAAACACCAGTCCTCTTACCACACCTGCGGCTATTGCCTCTTTGGTGTTCTTGCCGAATAGCGGTGTCAGCGTATCAGGCTCTACCTCTACTTTGGGCAGTCGTTTGGTCATTTGGTTCAAGGCGGTAAGTCGCATCTTAATACCAGGAGCAATATTGCCGCCTAGGTAACCTTGTTCTGCCGACACAAAGTCGTATGTCACTGCCGAACCTGCATCTATAATCAGCAGGTTGCTACCAGGGCATAAGTGGGCCGCACCTACGGCAGCCGCTATACGGTCATGACCTAATGTCTCTGGTGTCTGATAGTAGTTGGCTATCGGCAGCGGAGTTAGATGATCAAACAGCACAAACTTCTTAGACAACCTATTCAGCGCATTAATCACAGCAGGCTCCATATTTGCCACCGACGACACGATGCTATTCTTGATGGGATATAGCGAGAACAATCGCTCCACATCTACCGACGTAAAAGACCTATATAGTAGGTTTTTCACGATCACGCCATCCTTGAATAGCGCCACCTTTGTCCTCGAATTTCCTTGATCAATACACAGGTTCATTTTTTTATTCGCTTTGCTCACTATTAGATCGCTTCGTTGTAGGTCGCTCGTTGTAGGTCGCTCGTTGCACTCGCTGTAGTCCATAGCGCACCAGCCCGATCTTCCAACTACAGGCGCTTTGCGCCGATCTACAGCCCGAAGGGCGATCTGCGAAGCTTATGCTTCATACAAGAAGCGCTTAATACTCTTCTTAGGTGTTTTCTCAAACTCGTGTGTATAGAGTTTCATCACATTGATTTGCTCGTATGCGGCCAGTTCTGCATTCACCAACTTACGATTCTCCTCCATCACTGCTTCCAGTTGCTCTTGTGTCAACTTGTCCGCATCAACAGCCTCGAAGTCTGGACAAACCAATGCTACCAACTTGGTATCATCTTTTTGCAATACCAATGACTCCAACACATATGGCATATTATTGATCTTAGCCTCAATCTCCTCTGGGTAGATGTTTTGTCCGCTAGGACCTAGCAACATGGTCTTGCAGCGACCTTTGATATATATAAAACCATCCTCATCCATTGTACCCAGGTCACCAGTTCTCAACCAACCATCCTCGGTAAATGACTGAGCCGTAGCTTCTTCGTTTTTATAGTAACCAGCCATCACGTGCTCTCCACGCACTTGTATCTCACCCACGCCATTAGCATCCGGATGATCAATGCGTGCTTCCATATAACCTTCTAGTACCTGACCACATGACTGTGAACGAAACTCTTGCCATGGAGTAAAACTGATGAGCGGAGCTGTCTCTGTCATACCGTAGCCGATAGTAATTGGGAACTTGATTCGGCGCAAGAATGCCTCTACTTCTGCGTTCAATGGTGCACCACCGATGATGATTTGCGAGAACTCACCACCGAAGGCATTCATCAGTGTTTCGCGTATTTTACCTAGCACCACTTGGTCTAGCAATGGCATCTTCAATACCCAACTCACAGGTGCTTTGCTGATTTGTGGTTGAATCATCTTCTTGTAGATTTTCTCTAGGATCAATGGCACGCTTAGGATCACCGTAGGTTTTACCTCTGAGAAGGCCTTCAACAATATTTTTGCTGATGGTGTACGACCAATCAGATAGGTGTGTCCACCTGCTGCCAAACATGCTAGGAAATCAAACGCGCAACCATATGCGTGCGCTAGTGGCAAGAAGGCTACGTGACGACAACCTTGGAACACTAGCTTAGTCTTCAAACCAAACACAATGTTTCCTGCCAACGCATTAGCTGGGGTCATCACACCCTTGCTGAAACCTGTTGTTCCAGAAGTGTAGTTAATTGATGCCAATTCAGCATTACTACGTTCGATGTATACCACATCTTCTTTGCGTAATCCGTTTGGATATTTCTCCGCGAACAACTCTTCAATGGTCATCTTATCCACCGCTTGCTCCATTGGCAGACGGCTTAGGATGATATCCATATTGTTGAGCGACAGTACAGCTTTCAAGTCAGCCACTTGCTCTGGATCTATATTTTCCCAGATCAGATCGGTTATAAAGAGCAACTTGCTCTCAGAGTGGTTAACAATATGAATAGCGTCATTCGCCTTAAAGTCTTGTAGAATAGGTACGATGATCGCACCATAGGTAATGGTTGCTAGGAAAGTGGTTACCCAATTCGCATTGTTCTTGCCCATTACAGCCACTTTATCGCCAGGAGCGATACCTGCTTGTTGGAAGATGAGATGTACTTTTTCCACATTCTCTGCCAACTGAGCATAGGTCAAGGTGTTTGTTGTTCCGTAGTCGGTTACTGCATCGAGTTCCCAGTTCTTACGAAACGAATTTTCATAAATCTTGATCAGATTCTCTTCTGGTTTTGTTAGCATATCTTTTGTTTTTTTGTTTTTTTTGTTTTTTCTTTGTTTATTCTTTTGCGTCGGTTATGCCGTCTCAATTACCATTGCCCATCGCTCATCGCCGATAGCACATAACCGATAACCGCCATCTAGGTCACTCCACAGGCAACTCCAATGGGTCTTCTGCTACAGGAACCACGGGTTGGTTTAGAGGGTGTACATAGACTACCGAGTCTACTACGAATTGGCTATTTCCGCGCCATGGTAGTACGCCTAAGTAGCGTTTCCAGTGCAGTTTGATTTGTCGGCTAGAGTTATTCTCTATTTGTCTAGCCACTCGTTCGTCCTCCACGGAGAACTTAAACTCGTTAGACTGTATTGTTGCTTTGGAGTTTCGTGAGTTGTATCCTGTTTGTATCATTTTGCCTTCATAGGTTTTGAAGACGAATCCCTCGTATTGGAAATAGTTGATATCACCTTCATTGACGCCTTGGCTGTATACAAAGAAGAATTTCACGTACACAAACGCTACCAGAGCCACTACTGATAGCGTGCTCAATATTACTATTATTTTACCACCTATTTTCATAATTTCCTACTTTTTATTAATAAAAAGCCATAATCGCCGCAAAGGTACTAAAAAAAATGCGAACACGCAAGAAAACGAACACTTTTTAACAAAAATTTTAGATTTATCTAATTCATCCTGTGTTCTTCACATACATAAGCCCGCTCAGATGGATGTGTATGAATGCAGTGAGGTCGGCGCCATAGAAAGCACTAAACTCCCAATCGCATATACCCGATAATCCAATCCGATAACCACCCCCTTACGCACAAAAAAAATCGGAATACGCACTAGCATATTCCGACATTGTTTATTGCATGTATTACTATATCATACTTTGATGGAGTTGTATGCGACTCTATAGGTTTCCAACTCTTCCTCAGAAGTTCCCATCATTATGACTATCAATATTTTAGTTCCTCTAACACTTATACATATCTCACCATATGCAGTTTCGTCATCTTCTGTTAATTGAAAACTCTGCATGATGGTGTTATCATCCAACTTTCTTGTTTCCTCTAGAGTTATTTCACCATATTCACTTATTTCTTCCATCACGCCTTCCTTGAAAAGACCATATAAAAAGTCTAACCCTAACAACTTAACTAAGGATACCACCTCTGCTTCTTCGCTCAATATAACGAACATACCACCATTATCATCCTCGTTATCTAAACTCAAAGTAAGTTCGTTATCGGCATATTCCTCTTCCGAAATTGTCAAACCAGCAGGATAGCTCATGCTCAATCCATAGCGATCATAACTTACTAGTTCAGGAAGCACTTCCTCTACCACCGCAACTGTTTCTTCAACCACACCTGCTGGTTGATTAACAACCAGAGTATTAGCAACGGTTAATATCTCATCATATTTTTCTTGATCTGTAGCTTGCACCACCAATGCTACAGTCACACTATTATGGATAAATACAAATATCTTACCCATAATTGTATAGTCTAGTAAATCGCCTTTGTAAGTCTGTGCTACACAAGGGTATACATTCAATGTTCCGTACTCAATTTCTCCATACTCGACATTGCTATATACTAGATCCAGTTGACTTACAGCCGCCTTCAGTCCAGACAAAGAAGCAAGACGAGCTTGCGTACCGGTCAAAATAGATAACGATTCTGTTTTAATGCTGGTGATATTGAGCACCGCGAGGCCTTTGAGATTCATTTTTTGGCAAACATATTGGCATTCACTACCCTCGCAGATTTCCTCTACAATTTCGTATCCTGAAGGATAAGAGATAGTTGTATTACTAGCGCTATAGCTAAACGGAAACGTTTGTGCTTTTACCATCGTTGTAGCTGCTACTATTATACACAGCGTACATAATAATTTCACTGTTCTCATATTGGTATTAGTTTTTTTATTTATTTTGCCGCAAAGTTAATATTTTTTTTGATTCCACCAAATTTTTACTAAAATATTTTCCCTACACTCTACACCGCGCCTCTCGCCTATACCCTATAGCCCATAATTCCATCCTATAACCAATATCCAATAATCTCATCTCTCCTCTTTGGCACACTTATTGTAGATATCTAGGTAGAATATTAACCTTTTAAAACTACAACTCATGACAAAGTACATATGTGATGTTTGCGGTTGGGAGTACGATCCTGCCGTTGGAGCAGAAGGTATTCCTGTTGGTACCCCATGGGAGCAAGTTCCAGAAGATTTTGTTTGCCCTCTTTGTGGCGTTGGCAAAGACGAATTCTCGGAGAGCCTCTCCTAAATTGGTTTGTTCTATGAATGTCCGTTCAGGACATTCAATCGGGCTAGCGCCCTTCACCCCTGAAGGGAAGGACTTTTGCGCCGTCTCTTCTCCCCTCCATTTAGGGCAGGGGTTGGGGGTAGGCCAACAAAAAATAACGAGACCTCATCTCGTTATTTTTTATGGGCACTTCTATAAATCGCTTTATAGAGATTTGATATTTATGCGTAGTGGATTTTAGTGCGAAAGGAGCGAGTAATGCGGGCATTATGACCGACTTACAATCAAAAAGACACAAGCAGAAAATCAAATATCATAAAAGTGCTATTTTACTATGCTTGTGATTGGTATCATTTGAACGTGCGATTTATTGAAGTGCCCTTTTACCCACTAGCCTATCGTATCTTGCGCCAAATGGCTTGTAATACACGTCCACCACATACTCGTTTCGTGTCTGCCAATGCGAACCTTCCAGCGGCACCAGACTCATCTTCTGGTTGTCTAGCGTATAGTACATATAGTTGTATCCGCCTTGTTTAAGATAGGCGTATAGATAGTAGCACTTACTCTCTGCGTCGTACTGCATCATGTTGTTCATCGTGTAGGTATTGTAGAACAAATCGCCTCCTACAAACACAGGACTCACGATAGGTTGTTTGACGGGCAAACAGAAGTGTACCCACATGTATTCAGCGTCCGTATCAGGATAATCCGACTTCTCGCAATTGACTACCCATTGTCCGTTGGCATCGTTTTCCGACAGGTATACTGTACCCTCTCTTCCGGCACCTTTTCCCATTGTTCCGCGCACTACATCTGCCTCTAGTACAGCATGATAATCTCCTTGTTGATAAGTCACTCTATTAATGTGATAACCAGCGTAATAGCTCGAGTACATATCAAAATGTCTAAACTCGTTTCCGCCTTCAAAAATCAGGCTCTTATTGTTGACATATCGCAGTCTATTTGGTTCCACAAAGGTCGGTTTATCCACCATCACTCGGTTGTCCAATCGGCCGTTTTGACTCACTACTAGAGTTATATCTTGGGCATCGCGTAGCGTTAGTGCAGCAGTTCGCACATCTATGTCTAGTTGCTGATATCTACCGCTCAGTTCGACGTCTGTATTGTGTCGCAGATTTATGTCTACTCCCACTAGTGGTTCTACTACTTGCACGCACACTTGGGCTACTACTTGATCTTGGTCGCCATCTTGATAAATCTGCAGGAGGTAGTTGCCACTAGCTTTGAGTTGCATGTCAGCATTTGGAAACTCCAACCAGTAGTGTGTATATTCTTGTTGGGTATTCTCCGATAGTTCGTAGTTGATGATATCGTTGGTGGTAAAACCTTCTAGGTACTCATAGCTGCTGATGGAGCTCTCTTGCCAGTTCCTATCGCAATGTATAACGCGGTATGTATATTGTTTTGTATCGTGACTCAGATGGTCAAAACTTATTTCCAGGGCGTTATTCGCGTCTGTTCCGTCCACTATTCCATCTTGTAGTACTAGATAGGGTCGCATGACGTCTCCGCTAGGCTCAATGGCCTCGCTGAGGTATCGCACGCGCAGCGTACGAATATTGGGATCAAAAGTCTGGGTGATATGTTGTGCCTGCGCACCAACCACTATGCCTAAAAATAATAGTATGTATGCGATATGCTTCATAGGTGTATCCGTGTGAAATAGTATATTTTTGTAGGGCTCAGCCTGTATTTTGTTATATAAGATTGACGCTAATTGTTTTTCATATTATCCGTGTCAACATGCACATAGTTCCCTATCTTTTTGTTTTATACCATATTTTGCCTGCAAAATTACAAAAAATTGCTCAAATACACAAAATTATTTGCATATTTCGTAAAAAAGCAGTACTTTTGCACCCGCTAGGCATTTTCCTAGTGGTAGGGTTATTTTGCGCGACTCAGTCGCGCTTTAGCCACCATAGCTCAGTTGGTAGAGCAACTCATTCGTAATGAGTAGGTCCCCGGTTCGAGTCCGGGTGGTGGCTCAAAAACAAAGAAAGAGGGTTTATGCCCTCTTTTTGTTTTTATGCTATCCACCCTATGGACGAGAACCGGTTAGGGGTCCCCAACGCAATTTATAAATTGCGATGGGGAGGAGCGAAGGTTAGTTGCAGCGACCTCACTCGCGTAGCGAGTCAATGAGCAAAACTAACAAGAGCGGAATTCGAGTCCGGGTGGTGGCTCAAATAGACATCCCTTGTGGGTGTCTTTTTTTATTTTGCCATCTGTCACGGACTCGAACCCGTCAAAGGGGCCCCTAAAAGCTCGTGGCGTTCCTCAACACATAATTGCATGTGGTAGTGTGATTCTGTGTTGAGCAACCCATTGAAAATTTCTGTGTATTTACACAATTATTTTCAGTGCAAATTGATGCGAACCTTGCGAGCAAAAAATACTAAAAATTTTGGAGTAATTTACTTCTATTTTGCTTCCAGACAATACATAGTATATATAAAAAAAAAGTGGATTGTCATCTCGACAACCCAATCTTTACTTAACCTTAAATCTAATACCATGAAAAACACGGTGCAAAGGTACTGCTTT
>JAZLBE010000016.1:0-3128 GCA_045613525.1 Paludibacteraceae bacterium | reverse complement strand
GGAGGCTCATAAGTATGATGCTTCCGATATGGAATATCTTGATAATGTGGCGCAGTCATACTATGAGGATGACGATACTCATTTGTCATCTATCTGCTCTCATATGGATAGTCGTGCGGATAAGGATACTGACCCTAATGCGCCTATTTGCATTGGTATGGACTACAATGCTAATATCAATTGGATAGTGGCTGGACAACTTTCAGGACGTAGACTGAATGTAATAAAATCTTTCTATGTCAAATTTGAAAGAAAGATACCTGCTCTTGTAGAGGAGTTCTGTTCTTACTATGCGTTCCATAAGAACAAGACGGTGATATTTTATTACGATACTACAGCACTCGGTTCAAACTATGCAGTGAATGAACAGGACTTCCGTTGGGTCATCATCCACGAGTTTGAACGTCGTGGTTGGGAGGTGGTTGATGTGTATCTTGGCAATCCCATGCGTCATGATGAGAAGTACCTGCTCATCAACCAGGGATTTACCGGAAAGCAGAGGTTGATGCCGTTCTTCAACAGACAGAATAATGACGACCTTATCCTTGCTATTCAGGCGGCTGGTGTTACCCGTGGACGTAATGGTTTTCGCAAGGATAAAGGTGGTGAGAAGTTAGCTGAGTCGGAAGAGGACTTGTTAGAGCACCGTACAGATGGTACGGATGCTTTTGATACGCTTTATATAGGGTGTGAGAAGTTTCCGCAAGCAAACTACTCTTCTCGTTATTCTGTTTCTGGAGTTTCGTAGCATTTGCGAGAACAAAGGTAGCTGTATAGTATAATAATAATACAAGGTGATTAATATCATTTAATGCTAATTCAAACTCAATTGTACCATAGTTGGGGAAATGTTGAACAGAAATTTTATTTTCTCCCTTAAAAACTTTACCTTTGTATAGTGATTAAACATACATTATATATTATTAGGTGAATTATGGTAGTTTTTCGCAAACAATACTTATTCTTGCCAATATTGGCATTCATATTATTCTCATGCACTGACCAGCATGCAGAATCCATTATTACTAAGGCAGAACAGCTATTAAACACTAAGCCGGATTCTGCCCTTGCTGTACTTGATGATATCCAGGAAAACAAGGAAGATTGGCCTCGTTCGCAACAGATGCGCTATGAACTTGTTTATGCACAGGCACAGAACAAGGCATATGTTAATTTTACTACCGATAGCATTGTTCTCAGCTTGGTTGACTACTATGAGCGCCATGGCAATGCCAATGAACAGATGATGGCAAACTACATGGCAGGGTGTGCTTATCGTGATTTGGATGATGCACTTTTGGCATTGAAATATCTAAACAAAGCAGTAGATGCCGTTGATGAAAACGACGAGGAATGCGACCTACATACACTGATGCGTGTTTATAGCCAGATGGGAGGATTGTATCAGCGCGTTGCAGCGTTTGAGAACGAAAGAATAGCAGATTCTAATGCAGAACGATTGGCATGGCAGATTTGCGATACCTTATCAGCGCTTCGTTTGATGTGGGCGCAGGCATGTTGTTTATATGATTCTAGAAATCAATCACAAGCAATCATGATTCTGGATAGCATTGATATGTTCACACGGAAGAATGGCATGAGAGAACAAACAAAGATTCTCTACCCTATGAGGATAGATTACCATCTTGACATCAAAGATGTCAAAGGCGCCGATTCGTTGTTGCGCGAATATGAATACAAGATGGGGATTAGGCCAGACAGTCCCGACGAAGAGATATATGACATAGCCCACTTCTACCGCAAAGGACGATATGATCTTCTCATACAAAGTCCTAATTCTGCTATACAAATGTTCCGGAGGTATTTGCATCTCATTGAGAATCGTTCATTTTATAATGGTATCCAACATTCATTGCGAGAGGTTTGCTATCAAGGACTAACCGAAGCCTATTCACTCCAACATCAGCCTGATTCTGTAATTAAATATGCAAATTTATATTGTCAATGGAATGATTCCAGCACTCGGGCAAAATCATCCGAACATCTGCTGAGGTATCAATCACTTTATAACTACACAAAGATTCAAGAGCAAGCTCTAAAAGCAGAACAGAAAGCATCACGTCTTCGTGTAACAATAATTTTGTTGGTGATTTTAGTCACAACTATAGCCATTTTTACATGGTCAATTTACCAGAAGCGATTAAAAAAAGAACGACAAAAACAGATAGCAACAAACAAGGAGTATCAGTTGTTGTTACATGAACTAGAGAAATCTGCTGAGGAATTGCTACTAGTCAAGACAGACTCCGAGAGATTTCAAAGGGAGAAGGAGAGCGAAATACAGAAACTCCAAACGGCACTTGCCATGTATCAAGACAATGAGCAGAGTGTTGAGCAATGGAGTGACGAACGTGCAATATTCGCATGCGATATTGCAAAGCGTCTGCATTCTCTTTCTTCGCATGCTCAAAAAGCAACACCTAATGAATTAAATTGTCTTCTTGTCACAGCTCAAAATGCATTCCCAAAATTCTATGCTAATATTACAGATGCCTCCAAAGGACTATCTCATACAGAAATTATCATAAGTATCTTGATTCGTTTTCGATTCATTCCATCGGAAATATCACTGCTCTTAGGACTTAGTTCGCAACGAATCACCAATCTTAAATCGTCAGTCAATCAAAAATTGTTTGGAACACAAGGGGCCAAGACACTTGATTCTCACCTCATGTCCTTGAAGTAGCCAACACGAACATAGCTAAACAATCACACCCTATCTTTCAATTTTAAATATAAATTGGGAGATAGGGTTATTTTTATATACCTAATAATCAATATACCTTGAGTGTAAAAAGTGTAAACCAAAAGATAATATACTGAAATAAAAGCAAATACTCCCTCCTGCATTTTGTGGCAGTGTAAAAAGTGTAATGAAATAATGGGATTAAATCCAATTATATGTCATACTTTTACATTGAGAAAATTAACAACCATAAGTCTAATTCTAAAGCTACTTAAAACACGGAAATACAAAAGTACAAATCCAAAATGTTACCATTTTTGGACATTACATTAAAAGACACGACATTTGCAGTGAATCGAATTCATTGTGATAAATCCAGATCTTTATTCAAAAAAAGATAGTCAAATCGAATACATATTCT
>JAZLBE010000015.1:0-2983 GCA_045613525.1 Paludibacteraceae bacterium | reverse complement strand
GAGCGTATCCAAGAGTTCCGCGGTGATGTTATTTGCATCCACGGTAGCGGTGACAAGAAGCGCTTTACTGTTCGCAAGATGTCTGGTAACGTAGGTGTAGAGCGTATCTTCCCTATGGATAGCCCATTCATCGAGAAAATTACTGTTAACAAATACGGTAAAGTTCGTCGCTCTAAATTGTACTACTTGCGCAATCTTACTGGTAAGAAAGCTCGTATTCCAGAGCGCCGCGTTAAGTAATCTAGATTACAGGCTAGAAAGAATAAAAAGAGAGTCAAATTTTGACTCTCTTTTTGTTTCTCCTGAACTCCTGAAGATTCGCTTGCGAATAATCGTTTGAGGCTTAGCCGAGATAAGAACTTCTAAACTCCTGAACTCCTAAACTCCTGAACCTTCCCTAATCGCACAACGAAAACAAGTCTGCCCTCGGATTGACTAACATCACGGGCACTTCACTTTTGCGTATAGCATACAACTCTGGTGGCCCAAACAACCAATCATCTAGTCCGTATTCTCTGCTCGCTGTCAATAGAAGCAGATCGTGTTTCCATTCGCCAGTGTGAAAATCTTTATGAAATGCGAAACTGTCATGCTTAGCAACTTGTTCTTCATAACTAATATTTTCACCTGTTCGTTCGGTTATTGTCTGAATGTGTGTAATGATGCGCTGCATATTCTGCTTAGCCTTACTTCCATAATCACGCGCGCGTAGTAATATAAGGTGTGCCCCTGTCTTTCTTGCCAAATAGGTACAAATCTCCGCCTTATACACTTCCTCTTCTAACATACTTATAGGAACCAAAATTCTGGATAATCCTTTCTGAACTTCTGAACAGCAGCTCTGCTGCGCTGAACATTCATTCTTGATGATCACATACGGACGCCTTTCTTCCCGGCATGCATCTAGCACACGCTGAATATCACGACGAGTATCGTCGCAGTGCTCAACGCGAATATCATCGGTATGTAGAATGTCAAAATTCATGAATATCTAACAGCGAAGCGGTCTAACAACAAAGTGGTCTAACTTCTCTCAGCGCAGCGGTCTAATTGCTATTAGCAATTTCGCGGTTGATCTCCTCTATATATGAAATAAGTTCTTGTTCTCCCGTACCTTTCTCTGCGGATGTTACAAAGATTGGAGGCAACTCTTCCCATACCTCTTGTAATTTTTCTTTGTAACTATTCACATTCATAGTCAGTTTGCTTTTAGTCAACTTATCTGCTTTGGTAAAGACGATGGCAAAAGGGATCGCTTGTTCGCCCAACCACTCCATAAACTCCAAATCTATTTGTTGTGGTTCATGACGGCAATCGATCAATACAAACAAACTTACCAATGCTTCGCGTAACAGACAATAGCGCTCTATCATTGTTTTGAGCTTTGCGCGCTGTTTTTTACCCGCTTGTGCAAAACCGTAACCTGGCAAATCGACCAAATGCCATTGTTGAGGTGTGCCTGCGTTGATGACAAAGTGATTGATAAGCAAGGTCTTACCTGGTTTTTGACTAGTCTTTGCCAATTTTGGGTTATGTGTGAGCATATTGATAAGACTGGACTTACCTACATTACTTCGACCAATGAAAGCGTACTCAGGAATAGTGCTTTGTGGGCACTGCATGACGTCAGGACTAGAGATTACAAAAGATGCAAATTGTATCATAATTCTTACTTTTTCGTCCCACTGATTTCACTAATTGCCACTGATGTTCTGCATATTTGTGTTTATCCGTGTAATCCGTGGGAGATATATTCTTAATTCTTAGTTACTTTTGTCCAATAGGCAAACCCTCCAAGCAATGCCACCGTGGTAACACCTGCCACTAAGTATGCCAACCAACTCAATCCGTGGGTTGCAAATTGGAAACCTTCTGGAGCAATGAAAATATAACTCACACTCACCATCGTCATAAATAATGCAGGTATCAAAGCAATGAGATATGCATAAGGATATTTTTTTGTAATTTGTACATTCCTATATAGGAAGATTGTTCCAGCCCACAATGCAAATACAGCCAATGTTTGATTTGTCCAAGCGAAATATCGCCATACGATGTTAAAATCTACAAACACCATTCCAAACACGCATGCAAACAATGGCAATGCAATCATCATTCTATTGCGCACAGGACGTTGATCTAGGTGTAGGAAATCAGCTACAACCAATCGAGCTGATCGCAATGCCGTATCGCCCGAAGTGATAGGGGCTGCTATTACACCAATAATAGCTAATACACCACCCACTGTACCCAACCACGAACGAGATACCTTATCCACAACCAATGCGGCTATGTTCTCTCCCGGATGAGCTGCGGCAAAAGCCTGCAATCCGTCTATTCCGTATAATCCTTGTTCTGGGTCTGCGAACATAGTGCCCGCGGCAGCTGCCCAAATCAATGCTAATATACCTTCTGCCACCATGGCGCCGTAAAAGATCCAACGTCCTTGGCGTTCGTTAGTCATGCAGCGAGCCATAAGAGGGGATTGTGTACCATGAAAACCCGAAATAGCACCACACGCAATACTTACGAACATCATTGGGAAGAGTGGCAATCCATTTGTTTGGCGGTTGTGTAATCCGTCGGTGAGTTCGGGCATTTCTGTACCGTGCCAACCTAACATCACAATCATGATACCCACGCCCATGAATAATAGGATTGCTCCGAAAATAGGGTAGAATCGACCAATAAGTTTATCCACTGGAACCACAGTTGCTAAACTATAATATCCAAAGATAATCAGCACCCAGATAATGGGTACTAGGTGTCCGCTATGGGTAAGTGTACCTAATGGTGCGAGCCCCTGTAGCAAAGTAGCAGGGCCTGAAAGGAAAGTCGTTGTGAGTAGCACCAATAGTACCAACGAAAGTATGCGGATAAAAAGTTTGATACCTTTGCCGAGTTCATCGCCGACAATATCGGGCAGGGATAATCCGCCTTTGCGGATAGACATCATACCACTCAAGTAGTCGTGTACGCCACC
>JAZLBE010000014.1:0-4332 GCA_045613525.1 Paludibacteraceae bacterium | reverse complement strand
ATGCGGCGACAGACGCGTATTTGCCTTCAACGGAAATATGGGAGCAGGTAAAACTACTTTCATTAAACAGTTATGCGAAGCAATGGGTACAGAGGATATAGTGAACAGTCCAACATTTGCGATTGTTAATGTATATGAGATAGAAGCAACAAGCGAAAGGCAAGCATCCTTGGATATAAAAGAGGAAGTATATCATTTTGATTGCTACAGAATTAAAGATATTCGCGAAGCAATGGATATGGGCACTGAAGAGTATTTGTATTCAGGAAATTATTGTTTTATAGAATGGGCAGAAATGATTGAACCTCTCCTACCAGATGATCTAGTAACTATTGATATTGAAGTTATGGAGAATGGAGATAGACTTTTAAGAATTAACAATTAAAAGCTTATTAATGTGTAATTTATATGATAACAGTAAAAGACATACATAAATCATTTGGCAGTCTCGATGTACTAAAAGGGGTTGATTTAGAAATTAAAAAGGGTGAGATAGTTAGTATTATAGGCAAGAGTGGTGCGGGTAAGACTACCCTACTCCAGATTATTGGTACATTAGATAAGGCTGATAGTGGACAAGTCGTTATCAATGGCATTGATGTTAGTAAACTGAATGATAAGGAGTTAGCAGAATTTAGAAATAAACATATCGGATTTATCTTTCAATTTCATCAGCTATTGCCTGAGTTTAATGCATTGGAAAACGTAATGATACCCGCAATGATAGGTCATAAGGATTGGCAAGAGGCAGAAGTCCGTGCAAAACAATTACTTATAGATTTAGGTTTAGGCGAAAGACTAACCCATAAACCTAGCGAATTATCCGGTGGAGAGAAACAACGAGTAGCCGCAGCACGAGCACTAATGATGTCTCCAGATGTGATACTTGCAGATGAACCTAGTGGTAGTTTGGATGAAGAAAACAAGAGAGAGTTACATAAGTTGTTAAAGCAAATGCAAAAGCAATATAATCAGACGATTATAATTGTAACACACGATAAAGAACTTGCTGAAATAAGTGATCGTGTTGTAGAAATGAAAGATGGTTTAGTGTACAGAATTTAGATATATCATATGAAAAAATTTATACTAATACTATTAACTGCGATATTATGCGCATGTCAAGGTGGAAGGGAATATTTTCCTAGAAACCTAGAAAAAATAGAGGTGAATATTATGCGCTTTGATAGTGCATTGTTAAGTGTTCGCGTAGATAGTGCAGAGGTTGATATTAAGCATTTATATGATGATTATGAGGAGTTTATGAATATATATGTGGAAAATGTGCTTGGTTTTAACACACAAGATACGTTAGAATTAAGTAAATCATATGTAAAATTTCTGACGGATACAACGTTAGGATTTGCACAAACGAATACCGAAGTAAAAAAACAATATGTTGATATTACAGAGATACAAAATGAACTCAATGAGGGATTCACAAAAATTCATTATCTTTATCCAGACTTAAAAATACCAACTATATACTTGCTTGTTTCTGGTTTTAATACTACTATTTTCTCTTACGATAATACAATAGCTGTAGGTGTAGATATGTATTTAGGTAGTGATTATGAGTATTACAACAATGTGGTATATAACTATCAAAAACCTACAATGGCTAAAAAATTCATAGCAGGAGATGTTTTAAGTTATTATATATCACAAAATGTACCATTTACTAGTAAACACAATCGATTATTAGAGCACATGTTATTCCGAGGTAAACAGATCTACTTATTGGAACAATTATTGCCTAATATACCTAAACGTGAAGTAATAGGATATACTGAAGATCAATGGAATTGGTGTATAAAATGGGAAAAAGAAATATGGAACAAAATGATGGACAAGCGTGACCTGTTCAAAACAGAATCCATGGTTATGAATTCATACTTAAACGAAGGTCCATTTACATCAGAGATTTCACAAGACTCACCAGGTAGATTAGGTATATGGGTAGGATGGAGAATTATAGATAGTTATATGCGTCATAATGAAGATGTTACATTGCAAGAATTAATGAAAGATGGTGACGCACAAAAGATTTTAGAGAAAAGTTTTTATAGACCATGAGAAGAGATGATTTTCCAATATTAGGTGAAAAAGTACATCAACGAGAATTAGTGTATCTAGATAATGCAGCAACCACACAGAAGCCACAAGCAGTGTTGAATGCTATTGTTGAAGGATATAGTAAGTGGAATGCTAATGTACATCGAGGTGTGCATCATTTAAGTCAAGTAGCGACACAAAAACACGAAGAAGCACGCAAGAAAGTGGCAGAATGGTTAAATGCAGATGCAGAGGAAGTTATTTTCACCAAAGGTACTACCGACGGAATCAATATATTAGCGAGGAGCTTTGGTGAGGAAATGGTGAAGGAAGGTGACGAAATTATAGTGAGTCAACTAGAGCACCACTCCAATATCGTGCCTTGGCAAATGCTGTGTGAACGAAAGAAAGCCGTATTGAAAGTTATCCCTTTGCGCGAGAATTTATCAATTGATATTGAGGCGTTTAAGGAAATGTTGAATGAGCGAACACGATTGGTTTCTGTAGCACAAGTCAGTAATGTACTAGGTATTATTAACCCAATAGAGGAAGTCATATCCTATGCTCATGCTAAGCATATCCCTGTCTGTGTGGATGGTGCGCAAAGTGTACCTCACTTGGCAGTAGATGTAAAAAAAATGGATTGTGATTTTTTGGTATTTAGTGCACATAAGATGTATGGTCCAACGGGATTGGGTGTATTGTACAGCAAAAAAGAATGGCTCGATCAACTACCTCCTGCAGAGGGTGGGGGAGAGATGATTGAACACGTGCGTTGGGATAAAACAACGTACAATGTGTTACCTTATAAGTTTGAAGCAGGTACACCTAATTATATCGGTAGTTATGCTTTCTCAAAAGCGATAGAATATGTACAAGATCTTGGTATAGAAGATATTGCAAAACATGAAGAGGAACTTGTGGAGTATATAGAGGAGCGTTTATCTTGTTTGCCTAATGTGAATATATACGCTGCTGGATTGAAGAAAGCAGGGGCTGTATCGTTTAATGTTTATCGTGCAGATGGCGAATTGATTCATCCATTTGATGTGGGAGTATTGCTGGATCGTCAGGGTGTAGCAGTACGTACGGGACACCATTGCGCAGAACCATTGATAGAATATTTGGGTGTACCAGGTACATTGCGTGCGTCAGTAGGATTGTATAATACGAAAGAAGATATAGATAAATTGATTGCTGCGCTTGAGCGCGCAATAATGATGTTAGAATAATATGACAACTGTTCATCTTAAACCACATAAAGAAGAGTCACTTTTGCGTTTTCACCCATGGGTGTTCTCTGGAGCCATTCGCAGTATTGAACTAGATGCTGATTACCCACATGCTCAACCACAGGAGGGTGATATAGTAAAAGTGCTTGATTGTAAGGGAAATACACTAGGTGTTGGACATTATCAAATAGGTTCGATAGCTGTACGCATATTAGAGTTTGGTGTGGAAGAACTGCCTACAGACTTCTGGAAAAGACGTATAGCCGCAGCGTATGATGTGAGAGAGAGTTTAGGGTTGGTGACAGAGAAGAATAATACCTATCGTTTGATACATGGCGAGGGAGATTTTCTACCTGGTTTGATTGTGGATGTATACGCAGATACGGCTGTAATTCAAGCCCACTCGGTGGGTATGCACTACCATCGTGAAGAGATTGCGCAGGCTATTGTGGAAGTAGTAACACAGGTGGATAAAGTGTATTACAAATCGGATGATACATTGCCACATAAGGCTCATATTCAAGGAGATAGAGTAGGGTACTTAATCGGTGGTGATAAGGTAGAGGACAAAGAGTTTTGGGCCAAAGAGAATGGACTGAGTTTCCGTATTGACTGGCTACGAGGTCAGAAGACAGGCTTTTTTATTGACCAAAGAGATAACCGTTCCTTGCTAGAACAATATGCCAAGGATAAAGATGTGCTGAATATGTTTTGCTATACAGGAGGATTCTCAGTATATGCTTTGCGAGGCGGCGCTAAAAAAGTACACTCCGTGGATGTGAGCCAAAAAGCGGTGGACTTGGTAAGAAGTAATGTGGCATATAATTTTGGCGAGAACGCTCCACACGAAGCTTTTGCAGAGGAAGCTTTTGAGTTTATGACTAAGAACACCAATACCTATGATTTGATTATTCTTGACCCACCTGCTTTTGCTAAGCATCGTGATGCTGTGAAAAATGCTTTGCGTGGTTATCAACGATTGAATGCAAAAGGTATACAAAGCATTCGTCCAGGTGGTATATTGTTTACTTTCTCTTGCTCACAG
>JAZLBE010000013.1:0-12011 GCA_045613525.1 Paludibacteraceae bacterium | reverse complement strand
ATTAGATTTTGTCTTCTTTTTGTTTGTTTGCCTTTTTTTTGATTGCATATTCTCTTCCATACGACATGAATACAACTATAAATAGAAATATACTAAATATGCCATACAACATTAGGAGAATGACAAATATCCCAAACTATGCATATAGTAGGTAGCAACAATATATTAAAAATAAGTAATATTGTAATTATCCATCCTCTACGCTTTTTTATGATTGAAGATTCATTTTCCCAACGCATTCTAAAGACTTCGTAATTATTTTTTTTAATATCCTTATTAAATAAATACCTAAAATATAGAGGCGAAGAATATAATAATTCAAGTAAGAGTGCTTGCTCCCTAGGAAGGTCGGGGATTTCAACAACACTTCTTAATAGCATAGAAATTGGCATAGATATCATTAAATATAAGAAAAAAATTGGAAGAATTTTTTTCATAAATTCTTGTTTGATATGTATTGTTCCCCAACTCCATATGCGATAAAAAACATAATCACATAAGTCAACAGACTTACGAATAATCCAGATCTTTTTAAGTGATGACTTTATTGATTGCAAAATGTTTTTTTTCATATTTTGTGATATTCTATTGTTACAAATTATGTGTTACCATTCTATGATAGATTTATCTATTCTATCACTGATTGAACGAGTAGTTATTCTACCACAAATTAAATCTACTGCAGAGTACACTCCTACTCCAAGTAAAAATCCCGCAGCAACAGGTCCAGAAGAACGAGCAACAACTCTACATCCATTTTTTAAAACCAACTCTTTTGTATTACAAATATCAAATAAGAGTTTTTTTGAGGGTGGAAGCATTAGGATGGACTACAAGTACTTCTTCAATCGCTCATATACATGGCAGATGGGGAAACCCATCACATTGAAATACGAGCCTTCCATGCGGGTAACACCCACATAACCTATCCACTCTTGTACACCATAAGCGCCGGCTTTGTCTAATGGGCGATAATGACTGACGTAGTAGTCTATATCTTCCTCAGAGAGAGTGTTGAAAGTCACTCTGGTACAATCAACCCAAGTCTCTAATTCGCCATTGAGATCAGCAAAACATACAGCAGTATATACCTCATGTGTTTGACCGCTAAGACGAGCAAGCATTGCCTTGGCATCCTCCTCATCTTGGGGTTTGCCTAGCATCTCGCCATTGAGCCATACGATGGTGTCAGAGGTTATGAGCAAGTCACCTGCTTGCAACTCCTTTATATATGCGCGCGCCTTCGAGCGAGAAATGTACATAGGTATATCGCCTGCTTTGAGATCAGCAGGATAAGACTCATCAGCATCGATTGTGACGCAAGAAAAGGGGATATCCAAGCCCGCCATCAGTTCACGACGGCGAGGACTCTGGGAACCGAGAATGACATTGTGTGGAGTAGACATAGAGGAGTGTTGAATAGTATGGAGAAGTGTTGTTTACACCATTAAATTGGTGTATATCACATAGCTGTACATTGTACCCAGGAACATGACGAATTTGATGACTTGCTGTACTGTATGAAACTCACGAGTAGAACGGGCAGACCATAGCAACACCAATACGCATAACATAGGCACTAGCAGTCCAAAGACAACGAAACGACCTGTCAAAGTACTCCACTCGATTGGGAATGGCAAGACAAACCAAGCGAGGTAGCCTATTAACGCCATCGTAGCAAGCACTAGCATTGTAACAACTACTTTGCTCATCTTTTCTCCCCATACGATAGGCATCGTACGACATTCCATCTCTCGATCACCTTCAACATCTTCGATATCTTTGACTATCTCACGCGCCCAAGTCAATAAGAAAGAGAATATAGCAAATCCGCCTAACCAAACATACAACTGGCCTACAATTGGAGTATAGGCCAAAGCGTCGTTGTACAAATATTTGAGATAGTCGGCGTTGATGATTGCCACCAATAGAGGTACTAGTGCAGAGATAAAAGCGACTATCAAGTTACCAACAAGCAACATACGCTTGTAACTAGCAGAATAGAACCATAGCAAACCAGGGATAACAATATAGATAAAGAGCAAGTTCCAACTCTTTGCCCACCAGGCTACTACCAAGCCTGCAACGACACCAATAGCCGTCAGTACTTGGAACCAGCGCATGGCAGTCTCGCGAGAGACTACACGAGTAACCACCATGTCGTCTGGACGATTAATACGGTCTATCTTTACATCAAAATAGTCATTAATGATATATCCTCCCGCCGCTACACATATGGTGCTCAGTATGAGCAAAACAAGTACCCACCAAGGCATTTGCTCTTTAAACTGCTCGACATGCAATAATGGTACAGCCACCCACTTCTCCATCACATAGAGCAACGCAGCCAAAAAGGCCAAGTTACCCACCCGGAGAAGTTTAAGATAAGGTTTTATTCTCTCTGCTAATTCTTTCATTTGTTCAGAAATTATGGAGTAATCATCCTTTTATCTTCAAGATCACACCCTTCCACGCTGGCAAAGTTAGACATACAGGTGTATGTTGGTTAAATGGGAAGGTATATTCGGCACCTGTAAGTAGGTCCTCTGCTTTTGCCAAAGATTTTGATTCTAGTTGGAGATGATCAAATGCGTCTTGAGGTATGCGTACTTGCACATCTATCTGGCGGTCATCAAAGTTCAATACAACGAGCAAAGTATGATTCTTATATTTGCGGATATACGTGTATTGTTCGTGTTTATTAAAACCTTCGCCTTGCGCATAGGTCAAGTCATACATATCTCCTTGGGTAATAGCTTTCTCGCTGCGAGCAACACGAAGTAACTGACGATAGAATGTACGAAGTGTCTGTTGCTCTTCATCGAGACCAGCGCCATCAAACTTGCCATGGTTAGCCCATGCTTGTAGAGACTTGACTCCCCAGTAATCAAAGATAGTAGTACGACCATCTATACCTGAGAATCCTTCGGCATCCATACCTTTTTCGCCTAGTTCTTGTCCAGCATAGACCATTACAGGGTTAGTACCTAGAGTAGCTGCTACTATCATCGCTGGCTCAGCACACATACCACGTCCGCAGAAGAATCCACTAGCAATACGTTGCTCATCATGGTTCTCCAAGAAGTACAACATCTTATCACGAATGTCATCTACTTGTTGCCACTGCTGTGTAATACCCTCCGCAGGCCAATTATGACTAGTTACACCACGCAAGTAGTCATACATACCTACTTTGTCATAGAGATAATCAAAACCTGCTCCTAAATAGTCACGATAGAGACTTGGATTATATACTTCTGCTATGAAAAGTAGGTTAGGATACTTAGCTTTGACTTGCTCAATGGCCCATCCCCAAAACTCTTGTGGTACCATCTCGGCCATATCGCATCGGAATCCATCAATACCTTTGCCAGCCCAATAGAGCAAGATGTGCAACATCTTATGCCAAGTGTTAGGAATAGGCTCAAACTGCTTCTCTCCACCGCCTTGGTAAAAAACACCATAGTTGAGTTTGACAGTCTCATACCAGTCATTGACAGATGGGTCCGCCCTAAAACAGTCATTACCCGTAGCACGAGCAGGATACTCCTCATAATCTGCAATATGAACATGAGGAGCGAACTTGTGTCCAGGAATATAGTAGAAGTTATTGAGTGGTGAGAAAGCCCAATCTGGGTTATCTGTAGCACCTAGGTCTTGTACACCACGTGGTTTAGCTGTAGAGTGATATTCACGTGCCACATGGTTAGGAACAAAGTCGATGATAACATTTAGTCCAGCCCTATGACTACGTTCAACAAGGTCGGTAAACTCTTGCATGCGATGACGTTTATCCTCGCACAAGTCAGGATTGACATCGTAGTAGTCTGTTATCGCATAGGGACTACCGGCAAGTCCCTTAACTATGCTAGGAGTATTATATTGAGCAGTAGCATGACGTATGATACCCGTGTACCATACATGGGTAGCGCCTAGATCACGAATAGCACGCAGCGCCTTGGTTGTTATACCATTGAAGGTACCACAACCATTCTCCTGAATGCTACCTCCGTGACAACGTGTCTCGTTGTAGTTAGTAAACAAACGAGGTAGTAATTGATAAATAATCGGTTTCAAGGTTCAGTACATATTTATTGGGGAAGCCATCCGAAGATGACTTTCACCCAATTCATGATTCATAATTCTAAGTAATTTTCTTTTAGCAAAGCTCTTGTGTGTCAGATGCAATCATCCACTCCTCGTCAGTAGGAATCACACACACTTTCACTTTGCTCTCTGGTGTAGTCAACAAGGCCTCTTCGCCACGCACTTTATTCTTAGCCTCATCAAAGTCTACGCCCAAATATGTCAAGCCCTTAATGATCTCACCACGAACGTAAACATCATTCTCGCCGATACCACCAGTAAAGACAATCACATCCACACCATTCATTGCCGCAGCATATGCGCCAATATACTTTCTCACACGGTAGATAAACATACGACGAGCGAGGTCAGCACGCGCATTGCCATCTTTCACTGCATTCTCAATATCACGAGCATCGCTAGACACGCCACTCACGCCCATAAGACCAGACTTCTTATTCATGAGGTTAGAGAACTCTGTTGTAGAGAGGTTCTCCTTCTCCATAATGTAGGTGGCAGCACCAAGATCCATATCGCCTGCGCGAGTACCCATCATCAAACCCTCCAATGGAGTAAGCCCCATAGATGTATCTACAGACTCGCCATTGAGCACAGCGGTACAACTACCACCATTACCAATGTGAGCAGTAATCACCTTGGTCGTCTTAGGATCTAAACCGAGATACTCGCATGCGCGAGCTGAAACATAACGGTGAGAAGTTCCGTGGAAACCATAGCGACGGATAGCATACTTCTCATACAGTTCGTATGGGATAGCGTACATATAAGCCTCATCTGGCATTGTTTGATGGAAAGCAGTATCAAACACAGCTACTTGAGGAACACCTGGAAGCGCTTGCTCAATAGCCTCGATACCCTTAAGGTTGGCTGGGTTGTGAAGAGGAGCGAGTTCAATGCATTTAACAATCATCTCCTTCACTTCTGGAGTGATAAGCACAGACTTATTGAACTTCTCACCACCGTGTACTACGCGGTGACCCACAGCTTGCACCTCAGCCAAAGAAGCGATACAACCAATCTTCTCATCCACAAGGCTATTCAAGATCAATTGAATACCTACGGTATGCTCAGGCATAGATTGCTCAATCTTCACTTTCTCGCCGTTAGAGAGTTTGATTTGCAAGAATGAGTCTGGCAAACCAATCTTCTCTACTCCACCTGATACCATCACAGCACGGGTATCCATATCAAAAAGTTTATACTTTATACTGCTACTTCCGCAGTTCAATACTAAGATTTTCATGATTTTATTGTGTTTTTGGTATTATTCTTTCATTCCGATTGCTTGGTTAGCAGTAATGATCACCATTTGCACGATGTCTTGCACCTTGCAGCCACGGCTAAGATCATTAACTGGTGCGGCGATACCTTGAAGGATTGGACCAACCGCATCTGCTCCAGAAAAACGCTCTACGAGCTTGTAGCCAATATTACCTGCTTGCAAGTCTGGGAACACAAGCACATTAGCCTTGCCTGCTACTGCAGAACCTGGAGCTTTTTGTTTTCCTACACTCTCCACAAGTGCTGCGTCGAGTTGCAACTCGCCATCTAGTGCTAAATCTGGCGCCATCTCATGTGCGATACGAGTAGCCTCTACCACCTTGTCCACAAGTTCATGCTTAGCACTACCCTTACTAGAGAAACTAAGCATCGCTACGCGTGGCTCGATACCCCCGAGAGCCTTAGCAGTCTCTGCAGTAGTCACAGCTATCTCTGCCAACTCTTGTGCGTTAGGACATGGGTTAACAGCGCAGTCCGCAAACACGAGGAAACCACCCTCACCCAAGTGAGTGGCTGGGGTAAACATCAAGAAGGCACCTGATACGATATGCACGCCAGGACGAGTCTTGAGGATCTGAAAAGCAGGACGGATAGTATCTGCTGTAGTACCACGAGCACCTGCGAGCTCACCATCAGCATCACCATTCTTAATAAGGAGGCAACCGAGGTAGAGAGGATCTTTCACCTTCTCAGTCGCTTGCTCGAGGGTCATACCTTTCGCTTTGCGGAGCTCGAAGAGGAGATTAGCATACTCTGGCATCTTAGGGTCGTTCAATGGATCCAAGATAGTGAGTTCGCTCTCCTCGCTGAGGATGTATTCGTAATTCTTCTCCTGAGCCATTTGTCGAATGACAACAGGATCGCCAATAAGGATGAGTTTAGCCACTTTGTCTTTCAATAGCAAGTTAGCAGCCTCTAGAGTACGAGGTTCGTCACCTTCTGGCAACACGATGCGCTGAGGGTTAGCTTGCGCACGTTTAAGCATTTGTTGTAGTATATCCATGATTTTGTATTTTTATATTCTCTTATATCAAATAGCGTGCAAAGATACTAAAAAAAACGGAGATATGCAAATATTTATCACAAAAGTTTACTTTTAGTAAAAATTACTTGCGTATATGCAAGAATTGTAGTACTTTTGTGGCGTTATTAATCCATAAAACAATCTCATGAAAAAAATCCTTCTCTCGGCAATTATTTGCCTCGTTACCTTATCGCCACTTTGCCTTAAGGCGGAAACCATCCCTGCATCAGACGCTCGTCTCACTTTCGTAGGTCGTACCTTAGTAGACGGAACAGATGTCTCTTTTGACTGGACGGCTGTCTAT
Source organism: Paludibacteraceae bacterium (assembly GCA_045613525.1). Taxonomy (GTDB): domain Bacteria; phylum Bacteroidota; class Bacteroidia; order Bacteroidales; family Paludibacteraceae; genus Colicola. The sequence continues at coordinate 5,295 of JAZLBE010000013.1, read as the reverse complement.
TGTCGTATCGCATTCTCTGGCAAGAGTCTTACTATGCGCGCTTCGGATGTCAAACCAGATGCTGATCCTGCTACAGCTGCTAAGAAGCACACCTATTTCAACATCTGGATCGATGCTCCTACGAGCGCCGAGCCACATCGAATCATAGAGGTCGCAGGCACAGATTCTGTATACGAACTCATTGATCCACAATACTTAAAAGCATCTAAGATCAAGAACCACCAAGTCATCATCCAAAAGCGCACCGAGGGTGAGCAAGGCAAGGTGACTATTCACGAGTTTGCTACCGATAGTAAAGGTGTTTTCCATGCTGCAGAACCATTGCGTGAACGTCAGATGGAGTTCATCGGCGCAAGCTATGATTGTGGTTATGGTGTAGACGACACCAGCCGCAAGGCTAAGTTCACCCCTGAGACCGAGAACGCTTCTCGCAGTTTCCCTGCTATCTTGGCTCGCTATTTCAATGCTGATTACATGGTCATCGCACACTCAGGAATGGGCGCTGCGCGTAACTATAATTCTAAGTTTGCAGGTTACCACATGCCAGATCGCTACTTGCAAACATTCGACGAGGATTCTACTCTTCGTTGGAGTCCAGAAGGCACAGGTATGAAGCCAGACATCAGCGTCATCTATTTAGGTGGTAATGACTTCTCCGTATCTATGCAACCTTCTTATGAGAAGTTCCGCAATGGTTATTGGAGATTGATTCGTTCTATCAAAGACTACTATGGTGAGGATCATCCAGTGCTCTGCGTATCTAGCAAATCACACAGCACCTTGTTAGATTATATGCGCGAGTTAGTAAACACCTGCCCTATGCCAAATGTACACTTCTTGGCGACTCTACCAGCATTACACTTGAGTACCGACGAGGATCTAGGTGCTAACTTCCACCCTAACTATTTAGGTCATCAGAAGTTCGCGTATGCATACATCCCATATATCGCCACGATTACAGGTTGGGGATTGCAGGATAATCCAGTAAAATAGATCGCTACGCTTGTAGATCGGGCATTGCTCTGTAGATCGCACCTTCGGTGCTGTAGATCGACGCTAGCGCCTGCAGTATAACGCATAACAATAACACAGCCTCCCAAAAGGAGGCTGTGTTATTGTACATCTAACTATTTCGCCAAATAGTCTTCTAGGGCATGCCATTGGCGAGTGGCGTCGTTAAGACCGAGGTTATAGACTTGCTCTAGTCGGGCAGGATCTTTTTCTAGACGCGAAATAGTTATCTCCTCAGATGGTCTGAGAACGAACACCTTACCTTCGCGCTCTAATTGTAGAATCTGCTCAATGCGACGATTATAGTTATCGTTGCGTATCTCAATGGTACGATGTAGGTTCTTATAGCAAGGATAGCATAGACGCGTTATAGTCGTCAGACTCTCTTTGCGCACAAACCCCAAAGGGCGCGTGAGAACAATGATTACCTTGTCACAACCTAGTTCTAGACACTTGTCTAATGGTATATTGTCCGCCAAACCTCCGTCAAGATATTTTTGTCCTTGCCACTTGACTGGGCGACTGATGATAGGCAACGAAGCAGAGGCACGAATAACATCCATCTGATCCCAAGTGCTATGCAGGCGAACGTACTCAGCCTGCCCTGTTTGCATATTGGTGATGGTGGCGTAGAAAGCTGTTTTAGAAGCCATAAAGGTCTCGTCATCAAAGGGGTCTAACTCTCTGGGCAACAGAGAATAAGCAAAATCCTTATTGATCATATTACCCGTCGTGAGCCACGAGTAGAAACTGATATATCGGCGATCACCAACAAAGCGTTGGTTGTAACGTAAAACACGTCCTCGCTGCTTGGAGAGAAGATTCACACCAAAGGTAACACCTGCCGAAGTACCACAGACTACATCTGGTTCAAAACCATGGTCTAGCATGATATCAATTACTCCAGCAGTGTACAAGCCTCGCATGCCACCACCTTCAAGAACAAGTCCTATTTTCATACCACTTCTTTACCAAACGGCGCTATTGAACCCAGTGCTAGTTTAAAATGCTGCACTCCCCAAGGTATACCGATGATGGTACAGCAGAGCAGTAGTCCAAAGAAGAGATGTGTCAGAGCAATCTCCCACCAGCCTAAAAATATCCATAGGACATTAAACAGGATATTGACACAACCATTAACATTTTCTTTAGGCACAAGATCATGTCCAAAAGGCCATAGTGCCATATTGCCTATTTTGAATAGTTGTACGCCAAATGGGATACCAATTATGGTGCAGCAGAGCAGTAGTCCTGCTATCCAATACATAAGAGCGGTCACTAGTCCGCCCATGATGAGCCAAATAAGATTACCAAGAAAATTCATGGTAGTATATTCGTTATATATTATTTTATACAAGCGTTATAGATAGCGTTGGCGATGGTCTGACGGAACTCTTTTCCCTCTATATGGGTGTATCCGTTGGTCATGGCTACAATACCCCAACCATCCGCAGGACTCCAAATCATAACACTTCTCAGGCCATATGCATCGCCTTCGTGTCCTACTGGATATTGACCAGGTTGGTTGTATCGTTCGTCATCAATATAATCAACGAATTCGTATAAACAAAGACCGTATTGATCTTCATATGGTGTTTGTTTCATCCAGACAGGTGTTTGCATGGTTTTAGCACTCTCCTCTGATATGATTCTCACGCCATTCAATTCGCCATAATTCATATGCATCATCATGTATGTTGCCAAATCACGAGCAGAGATCTTCACACCGCCAGTAGGCGAGAACATTGGGGCAGAGTAGCCCATTACATAGTTATCCAGACGGTGGGCCACGCTACTGTATGCGTTGGATTTTGCATATTCTCCATCTACTATTCGGTATATGCCTGCGAATTTGCTTTGATCCAGCTCATCTACATTATGTCCGCCAACCAATCCAAGACGATTGATTACGCTGTCTTTTACATACTTATCGAAACGAATACCTGATACTTTTTCTAGGATTGTACCTGCGAGGTTTAGACCAAGATTCGAATAGTTATAGCCTTCGCCTGGCTTGTATTCATAGTATGATTCTACGCAATCGCCATACACAGCAGGATTAAGATGATCCAAAGTAGAATAATCCTCTTTATCACGAATGCTAGCTGTGTGCGAAAGTATCATTCTCAGGGTGATTGGCACCTCTGGATGGTGTGGGTTGCGTATTTGGAAACCTATCAAATCGCTCACGTCGTCATCAAGGGAAATCATACCTTTTTCCACTAATTGCATAAGCGATGTAGCGGTAAATGACTTGGAGATAGAGGCAATACGCATCATATCATCGTTGCATAGCGGTGTTTGTGTTTCCAGGTCTTTGTAACCAAAAGATTGATTGTAGATGATTTGTCCATCTTTGACTACCGCAGCAGAAACACCTACTGCCTGAAATTCATCCATAACTTGTAAGATAGCTTCATTGATTCGTTTCTCTGTCGGAGAAGTGCAACTTGTCATAGATAGCGTTGCCAATGCTGCAACGATTAAGAATAAGTGATTGATACGCATGGTTGTAGTGTTTTTATGGTTTATTTTCGTTTGATGCGCAAAATTACTATTTTTTTTTGAAATATGCAAATATCAACACTTTTTTCTGGGAACAATATACATGTTGACACTAAAACCTCCTACTCGCCTTACGGCTCGAGAAATCTAAATAAATCTTATTTGCAGCGCTATTAGCCACGATTTACTCAGTACTCCGTAATCAATTACAACCGCTAGCACTCGCTTTGCTCGTCCGCTGAATCTTAATGAGAATAGATTATTCACCTCAAAAAATGACGTGAATAATGCGTTTTTTCACATCATTTGTTGCATATTTCAGGAAAAAGTAGTTATTTGCAACGAAAATTAGTGTTATTCACCTCAAAAAATGATGTGAATAATTCGTTTTGGCATGTTGATCTTTTAAAGTATATAGCAAGCGGGAAGTGATGTGATGAATCGCTTCCCGCTTGTGGTGGTTTTTAAGAAAAAGGTTAACGAGTGGAGAAAGTTGTGCCGAAGAACAACTACGCTACTGATAAGAGTAACGGATAGGATGAGCATATTATTGTTTTAATAGCCAATCTATCACATTTACTCGTTGTATGCCATCTATGTTGCTTGTATCGTAATCCAATGTTAATAGATATTTTGGATGTGAATCACGAATATTGCTTAGTGACGAAAGTTCGCGTTTTAGTGTTTTTTCGTCATTAGCGGTATATGCTACTTGATAATAAGAGCGAGTGCCATCGTAATGTTGTACCACAAAATCAACTTCACCATTATCCGTGCGACCTGCGTACACCGTACCTCCACGACGAAGCAATTCAAAATAAACGACATTCTCCAATTTATGTCCAAGATCGGTGGTTGGGGCATTGGTGTGCAAGATATTCTTGAGTCCAAGATCCACTACATAATACTTATAGTTGCTCTCCAACAATCGCTTGCCCTTGATATTATACAGACAAACTGGATATATCAAATACGATTCTGAAAAGTAGCGCAGATATTTCAAAACCGTATTGTGCGACAACGGTTCTTGCGTATTTCTGCGGAGAGTGTCTGCTATATTATTAGGTGACACTACACTTCCCACACTATCAAAGACAAAATTCAACACTCGCTGTAAAGTATCAAACTTGCGCAGTTTTTGGCGCTGAACTATATCCTTAACAACCACCGTGTCATAAAGCGATTGCAGATAGATATTCTCTTGCTCTGGTGCTACTTTTGATAATGTAACAGACTCTGGAAAACAAGAGCCATTCATATATTGGCGAAATAGTCGTCCCATATCTGACACCTTTGGAAAAGCTGTCACATACTCGGCAAATGAGAATGGATGCAGATTGATGGCGACATAACGACCAGAGAGCATTGTACTTAGTTCACTGGAGAGAAGGTATGCATTGGAACCTGTAATATATAAGTCGATGTCCTTTTTCACATAGAGAGCATCCACTAACTTCTCAAACTGGGGTATCAATTGCACCTCATCCAAGAATACATATCGCTTTGTGGCAGCAGATAGTTGAGATATTATAAAATCATATACTTCCTCCCATGTTTGAAAATGTGCATTCTCGCGTTCTTCAAAATTAAGAAAGCAAATGGCGTCAGCAGCCACATTATCGGTTAGAAGGTATTGTTGGAAGGCTTGTAGTAAGGTGGACTTTCCACAGCGACGAATACCTGTGACAACCTTAATAAGGTCTTGGTCACGTAATTGCAGTAGTTGGTTAAAATAAGATGTACGTAATATCATAATATTTTTATTCTACTGACGAAAAT
>JAZLBE010000012.1:0-7691 GCA_045613525.1 Paludibacteraceae bacterium | reverse complement strand
CCGATTTTGAGCCGCGATGGTGGAATCGGTAGACACGAAGGACTTAAAATCCTTTGGCCAGTGATGGCTGTGCGGGTTCAAGTCCCGCTCGCGGTACGAAATAGAACTCGAAAGCGCTCAAGGTAACTTGAAAGTGTTTTCGAGTTTGTTTTTTTCAAGTGGTGCGACGGGACTTATGCAGAAAGACAAATGCCAGACATGCCAGTGTTGGCATTTTTGTTAAAATAGATTAATCCATTAAAATACCATGAAAGATACTCAACAAACCAAGTTCCCATTTCTCTTGCTATTCGTAAGCATCTGGCTATGCCTGATGCCTATTTTTCGCTCTAAAAACATAGACGAAATCCGAAACATAGATGTCAACGGAGTTAACATTGTATATCAAATAAAAGGCAATATCCGAGACAAAGCAGTCATTCTGCTCCATGGCAATAGTGGAGAGCATGATCATCTATCCGTACTGGTCAATCAGCTAGATTCTGCTGGATACTTAGTCTACGCATTAGATTCACGCGGACAAGGAGCTAATGCTCCATTAGAGGAATATCACTACATAGACATGGCTAACGACCTATATGAGTTCATCGACAAACTAGATATAGATGCCCCAGCCATCTTTGGATGGAGCGATGGAGGTAACATCGCACTACAAATGGAAGTATTGCACCCTAGTACAGCAGGCACCATCATTACCGCTGGCGCCAACCTATTCCCTGAAGGTGTAAAAGCTGATTTCTGGGAAGAATTTAAAAAGGAACTGGAGAAAGACTCCATTCCACCGCTAACCAAGATGATGCTACTAGAACCACAGATGAGCGCTAGCGACATGCAGAGCATCCAATGTCCTGCACTAATCGTAGCAGGCGAACACGATCTGATAGACATCCAACACACCCAACTTATAGCCAACAACATCCCACAAGGCGAACTACACATAGTCCCCAATGAGGACCATGGTTCATTCGTCTACAAAAGTCCAATTATCGGTGAAATCGTGCTAAATCACCTTAAAAATGTAAAATACTAACTGGCTTAAGGGTTGAGCCATTCATTGAGTTGGCGACGCAATCCACCTAGGCTATGTTCGTCCTTAGGATGAACACGATTGGTGAGCAAGATGACTGCTCGACGAGATTGAGGCAAAATAGTTACACTCGTTCCAGTATATCCAGTATGACGACAACTCTGTTGTTCTCCAAGAGATGTTGTAACGGTGTCTGTCCATAAGCCAGCTTGGCAACCTTGTTCGCGTACATCAGCTGGCAGATTCATAAACCAGATAGCCCATTTAGCAACCTCAGTAGCTGTAGCAAAAACGCCAGCATTACCAGACACTCCACACATGATCATGCGTGCTACTGGGTCATGCACTTGACCTAACAAGCACTCGTCATCGATGCACTCGGTAGGAGCAATACGATCATTGAGACTAGCATCAGGCAACCATCCCATAGTATTGCATCCCAAGTCCGCATACAATGTAGAACGAAGGTAATTATTGATATCCTGACCAATAATAGTCTCTACAACGCGTTGGAGACTGATGAAGTTGAGACAAGAATAGCGATATTTTTCATCCACATTGTGTGTACGTCTGCAGCGAGCAATAGAGTCCACCAAGAAATCCTGACGTTCCTTTCCTTCAAGACCACGAGCTACGCAAATGCTATCCAAACGTGGAGCATAGAAATATGCTGGCAAACCAGAATAGTGTTTCATCAAATGGCGCACACATACATCTGCATGGAAATTAGGTATATAGGTTGAAACCTTATCATCCACAGATAGTTTTCCTGCTTGGCATAGCAATAGAGCCGCAGAACCAGCTCCTGTAGGCTTACTCAACGATGCAAGATCGAATATGGTCTCAACAGTCATCTTCTCCTGATAAGGATATACACGACGATAACCATAGGCCTGAATATAGGCTATCTGACCATCTTCTACGACACAGAGGACAGCACCTGGAACCAAACCTTCGGAGATACCAGCCATAACGATACTATCTGCAACAGAGAAATCAAGAGCTGCATTAGCATTTTGGAATGCAGACAAAGCCAGCACAAGGGCCAATAGGAATCTAAAACGTTTCATAAGTATTACATTTAAAATTTCTGCAAAAGTACTACTTTTTTTGGATATATCAAAATAAAGCAGTACTTTTGTAAAAAATTTATATTTTTACAATCATTTTTATCCATTAATCGTATGAACAAACTTTGTTCCATCCTTTTCGCATCAGTTCTTAGCGTATGCCTATCACCACTATGGGCAAGTAATGACACCCTACGTATTTTGTGTATCGGTAACAGTTTTTCATGGGATGCCGTTGAGCAAGAACTAGCTCCACTATGCCACGAAGGCAAACAACCAATCATCATAGGCAACCTCTACTATGGTGGCTGTTCATTAGAACAACACTATACTTTCATGCATAAAGATACCGCAGCATATAGTTTTCGCTACATAGAGCACGGCATCAGAACACTCAACGAGGGCTACTCTCTTCGTCAAGCACTCAAACTGATGCAATGGAACTACATATCCTTGCAACAAGCTAGCCACGACAGTGGTATCCAAGGCAGTTATGAGCCATACTTGTCCGACCTGATTGACACAGTGCGTAGCTACCAGCCAACTGCTACTCTGTGTTGGATGCAGACATGGTCTTACTCACAAGATGCTAAACACCCTAATTTCCCTCGTTACCAAAAGGATCAACAGATCATGGACGATAGTATCCATAATGCAACTATCGCATTACTAGAACGTCATCCAGAACTAACCTTGATACCTTGTGGCAAGGCTATCACACTGGCACGTCAAACGAAACTAGGTGATACACTATGCCGCGACGGCTACCACCTAAACTACGAATATGGTCGCTACACCGCAGCATGCGTTTGGTACGAGTTGCTCACAGGCAAAAACTGTTGCTCAAACAAGTACAAAAACGACAAGATGACCAAAGAACAACAAAAACTCACACAAAAAGCAGCTCACCGAGCGCTGAAGTGGAAGAAAAAAATGCAATAACTATTCTAGGCACAATATTTGTACTGCCAATAGAAGTAAACCTAAATATTAACTATAACATTGTATTAGAATGAGAACCAAAGACCTGATAGCTAAGCGTATGCGTCGAGAGAAAGCTCACCGACGCAAAGAGCGCAACAAGTCTATTGAACCACAAGTACAGAAACCCCAAGATACGGAGCCAGAGCGCACTCTGCCCGAAGGTTTCTCCGAGCAAGTACAGAAGGAGGTTAAGCAACTTCCTACACATGCTATATCCGTAGAAGAGATCATGCGTCGCCGAGATATGCGCGAGGTACTGACATTCACGATTGACCCCGACGAAGCAAAAGATTTTGATGACGCACTATCGTTTCAGACATTGGAAAACGGCAGTTATCAAATCGGTATTCATATAGCTGACGTCACTCATTATGTAGCCGAACAAACTGCCCTAGACGACGAGGCATACCATCGCGGAACAAGTATCTATCTCGTTGATAGAGTGATACCTATGTTGCCAGAGCGACTGAGCAACGAGTTGTGCAGTCTACGCCCTGATGAAGATAAACTATGTATGTCCGTCATCGTAGAGATGGATGCAGAAGCCAAAGTAATACGCCATAAGATATGTAGAACCGTCATTCGTTCTAACTACCGATTAACCTATCGCCAAGCACAAGATATCCTAGAACAAGACGGCAGCCACAATCTCAGCCCAGAAAAAGAACAATTAGCCCATGCCATAAAGCAACTAAATCAGTTGTCTAAGGTACTACGTGCTAATCGATTTAGACAAGGCGCAATCAATTTTGAAGCACCAGAAGTGCACTTCCGCCTAGATGATACAGGCGAACCAATCGAGATATTCTTCCATAAGTCATACGACAGCAATCACCTCATTGAGGAGTTCATGCTTCTAGCCAATCGAATAGTAGCCACTGAGATCGGTAAGAAAAACAAGACGAAGGAAGGAGAAAACACAGACAAATATCCATTTGTCTACCGTGTGCACGCCAATCCCGATCCAGAAAAACTCAGCAAACTTGCTACCTTTATCAAGCGCTTTGGTTTTAACCTAAAAACTTCGTCCAAAGGCGGCGCTACGCACAAACAGATCAACGCCTTGCTAGATACCTGCCAAGGTCATCCATCACAGACATTGGTAGAGACATTGACCATACGCTCCATGGCAAAAGCAGTCTACGCAACAAGCAACATTGGACACTATGGTTTAGCCTTCCCCTACTATACCCACTTTACCTCTCCTATTCGTCGGTATCCAGATATGATGGTACACCGATTGGTAGCTAAATACCTATTACAATCCAAAGCTCTCTGCCGCAGCGACCACGAAGAACTAGAACAGGCATGCGTACACAGCACAGACTGCGAGATGGCCGCACAAATGGCAGAACGCGACTCCATCAAAGAGATGCACGCACGCTGGATGAGTCGCCACATTGGCGAAGAGTTTGATGCCGTAGTAAGTGGTGTAACGGAGTTTGGACTATTCGTGCAACTGACCAACACACTGACCGAAGGTCTGGTGCCTATTCGCACTATTGAACCACATGACTACATGCAATTTGATGAAGATAACTACTGCCTAGTAGCTGCCCGCAGTGGTAAAACATACACACTCTCTGACCCAGTGCGTGTTCGCGTAACTCGTGTAGATATTGAACGCAAACTCATCGATTTTGTACTAATAGACGAGGAATAATAGGTACAATGAGTATAAAAATACTCATTTGTTTGCATATATCTACGAAATTTAGTACCTTTGCAGCCATTCTAAAAGAGACGAAAACTGAAAACTCGCAACTACATATTGCTCATTATTGCTCTTTTGCTATCATCCATCATGAAAGCAGAGGTTGTGGTGTTGAATAATGGACACCGAATACAAGGAGAGATCTTGTTGCAAAATGAGGAAGTCGTTATCATCAAGAAGAAAGATGGTACACGCTATCAATACCCACGAAGCGAGGTCGTAGCTATACAAGAGAATAGCACGATTGTTACTACACAGGAGGAAGACACCATAGTAGACATACCTATACGACCTGTTGCTCTGCGAACACAACTTCATGGAGGAGCAGTATATCTACCCAATAAAGGATGGGGAGGACAGATAGGAGTAGACCTGCTTATCGGTAGCAAAGAGATTGCTGGTAAACCCATGTTTATAGGCGGATCAATAGGATACAGAGCTAAAATCCTACAAGAGACATCCTACTCATTTGTTCCGATACAAGCAGTGATCTGCATGCCTCTGCATGCTCGCCAACACGCACCACACATCGGAATGAGCATAGGTTATGGTATATCTACCAGCAAAACAACCAAAGGTGGTATATGTCTAAATGCTAATACGGGTTGGACATATCGAATCAGCGATAACTCAAGTTTACTACTTAGTTGTTTCGCGGAATGGCAACAGACACAAACCCAGATTATTGAGACCATCAACAATCAAAACTACACCAACTATATCGGAGCTAATTTTATCACCATAGGAGCAAGCGCCTCTATACAATTTTGATAGACGTGAAAATAAGTAAAAAATATAAATCCAAACCAGAGCCACGCAAGCACAAGGTATCTATCATGCTAAATGATAGCGAAATGCGTGCATTGGAGCGTTACTGTACACAATATACGGTAAGTAATCGCTCTAAACTAATACGCGAAACCTTGATGCGAAACATCCTTAAACGATTTGACACAGACTCTCCTACATTGTTTGATTTGGACAATGATTAGTGTCAAAACAGATAGATTTTAGGAGCAAAACGCATTTTTCTGCCAAAAAATTTGGTCATATCAAAAAAAAGCAGTACCTTTGCACTCGATTTCGGTTGACATGTGTCAATTGGGATATATATCGCGGAGTAGAGCAGTGGTAGCTCGTCAGGCTCATAACCTGAAGGTCGGTGGTTCGATCCCGCCCTCCGCAACTAAAGAAGCCGCTAGTTAGCGGCTTTCTTTGTATACTATAACTAGTTTAACTAGCACTGTTAGTATATCTAGCAAAAAAAACTGCCTAACAAGTGTTAGACAGTTTTTTTGTTTATATTGAGTATTTAATTACTCTGCGCTCTCTACAACTGGAGCCTCAACGGTAGCCTCTTCAGCCTTAGGAGCAGCTTTTTTACCAGCACGACGTGTGGTCTTCTTAGCAGCAGCCTTAGGAGTCTTCAGCATGTTCTCGTTGTAGTCTACGAGCTCGATGATTGCCATCTCAGCTGCGTCACCAAGACGGAAACCAGTACGGAGGATACGGGTGTAACCACCTGGACGGTTAGCGATCTTCTCTGCTACATTTTGGAAGAGCTCAGTAACAACAGTTTTTTGTTTGAGTTTAGCGAACACGAGACGACGGTTAGCTGTAGAGTCCTCTTTCGCGTGGGTAAGGAGTGGCTCAACATACATACGAAGAGCTTTAGCCTTAGCCAAAGTGGTCGAAATGCGCTTGTGCATAATGAGTGAACAAGCCATGTTGGAAAGCATTGCACTACGGTGCGCAGCTTTACGACCAAGATGATTGAATTTTTTATTATGTCTCATTTGTTTGTTTTAGTTAGGAAAATTAATCATTAAGTTTGTATCTGCTAATATCCATACCGAACGCCAATCCGTTTTTCTCTAGGAGCTCATCAAGCTCGGTGAGAGACTTCTTACCGAAGTTACGGAACTTAAGTAGGTCAGAACGGTGATATTTAACCAATTGTCCGAGAGTATCAACCTCAGCAGCCTTCAAGCAATTGAGTGCGCGTACAGAGAGGTCCATATCAACAAGACGTTGGTTGAGCAATTGACGCATACGCAAGTGCTCCTCGTCGAATGTGTTAGTAGCAGGCTTAGCTTGATCCTCAATAATGATACGCTCATCAGAGAAGAGCATGAAGTGATAGATCAAGAGTTTAGCTGCCTCAGTAAGAGCATCCTTAGGCAAGATAGAGCCGTCTGTAGAAATCTCAAGGGTGAGTTTCTCATAGTCAGTACGTTGCTCTACACGACAAGGATCGATACTGTACTTCACATTAACGATTGGAGTATAAATGCTATCAATAGCAAGTACACCAATAGCGTCGTTAGCTTGACGATTTTCATCAGCAGAAACGTAACCACGTCCTTTATTGATATTGATTTCAATCTCAAAGTCAGCTGTTTCGTCCATCTCTGCGAGTAGCAGTTCTGGGTTGAGCACGTCGAAAGATTGGAGGTAGCTGTTGAGTTCGCCTGCAAGAAGGGCGTTGTTGCCCTTAACATGCATGCGGATAGTCTCATTAGTTACATCCATTCCCTCTTTGCGTGCGAAACGCACTTGCTTGAGGTTAAGGATGAGGTTGGTCACGTCGGTAATAACACCAGGGATAGTAGCAAATTCATGATCAATACCATTGATCTTAATAGAACAGATAGCATAGCCCTCGAGCGAACCAATAAGTACGCGACGAATAGCGTTACCAACTGTGATACCATAACCCGGTTCGAGCGGACGGAACTCAAAAACTCCGTGCTTGTTGCTCGAATCCAACATGATCACCTTGTCAGGTTTAATAAAATCTAATATTGCCATGAATTTAATTATTATTTAGAGTACAACTCGACGATTAATTGCTCCTTGATGTTCTCAGGGATATCCTCACGTTGTGGGATGTTGA
>JAZLBE010000011.1:0-24149 GCA_045613525.1 Paludibacteraceae bacterium | reverse complement strand
CGCTACCTGCGGTGCTTCGCGTTCGGCAACTAGGTCGCATAGACTGTTGACATGTCAACATTGTGGCGACTAGTGCCTTCGCTCTCCCCATAAAATCGCTGCGCAATTTTTCGGGGACCCCGATTTAAGCTCCCGCAATGCGTTTAAACATCTATCTGCGATGCATGATCCTAGTTAGTTAAGATTCAGCGGACGAGCGAAGTGAGTGCTAGCGGTGGTAATAGATTTCGGAGAACGTTGACGAACGAAGTGAGAAAATAAAAGATTAATAAGATTTCTGCGCAAAGCGCAAGGAGATAAATAACAAAATAAGAGATTCATAAGATTTCTTATCTCCCATTCGGTCGAACGATTACGCCTGCCCGCAGGGCAAGGAGATTCATGTTTCTCCCTATAGCATAAATTCTCGAATATAATAGATAAATCTATTGTTTTTGAAAAATATTTCTCGCTTTACTTGCGTATGTGGATTTTTTGTTGTACCTTTGCAGCCAATTTTGTATAGTGTCTTCTATGCACTTTGTGCAATAGAGGTCGAAAAATGGTCTAAAATATTGTAGATCAGTTAACTAGAAGTTTTGATTTTTTAAAAATATTATTTTTACGATGAAAGTTAAGTCAAGTGTTTTATTAGGACTTATTGTTTTAGTTTGTTTGCTGGGTGGTTTGTCGTTGATGAGTCGTCTCAATGTAGAGGAAGATATGTGGCGCCCGGTTGATATGTATTCTGCGGTTGGAGGTACTCATGGTAGCACTTTTTCTACTGTGTCATACGATGGTGCTGCATCATCGGGTGTTGATATGCCTATGATGCCTCAATCTGGTTCTGCATTCCGCCGTCGCGCTGTTTCTTCATACGCGCACACTGGCGCATCTACTAACCCATCGTCTATAGCCAATGGCTCATCGCCAATTGCCAATAGTCAAGGCCTCTACGCTACTTCTAGTGCAGAGCACCGCTCATTTGGTGGTGGCGGCAACGCGGCGGTGTCTATGTCTGGCGGTGTGGTTAAATCTGCTACTTCCCCTGTAGCGTCTACTGTTACGGGCGTTAGCACTAGCGGTTCTGTGTTGTCAGTTGGCAATCTTGCGCAATCTTCCAGCTCCTTCAATGGCGATATGTTGTCATCCATGTACGCTTCTAGCGGCATTAATACCCCATACCCTGCCTATGCAGGCATTGGCAATACTACTCAAGGAATTCGTGGTATCAATGGTAGTCACAAGGCTCCTGGATATAATGATGACACATGGTTGAATTGGTTTGCGGAGAACGGTGAAAATTATGCTCATAAGGATGAAGAAGGTGTGTGGAGAATGGATATTTATGATTTGGCTAAAGCATATGAAGATTTTTGTAACTCGTGGAATGAAACGATGGGTGGAACGATGCCAACGTGGGATGAATGGCTATCTTGGTTTATGGGTAGCGAGGACGATCCATTTGTTTGGAATGATGGTGAGGAAGATCTCTACTTTCAGTTCCTTCCAATCGGAGACATTCTTCCTTTGTTGCTTATAGCTTTGTGCTATATGCTCTATATTTTGGTTAAGTCTTGCGAATTTAAACGTGAAAAATAAAATAGAAAACGATATGAAAAAGTTATTTTCAACACTCTTAGTAGTGACTTTTGCCACTGTAGTAATGGCACAATCAGGACTATCATGTGATGATCCAATTCCAGTAGATGAAAACTATTCAGCTACAATTCCTGGACCATGTGAACGCTGGTATGTAGCAAATACTTATGATTTGCCGCTACATGTGTATTTTAGACCTTTTGTTGATAACTCATCTGAAGGACCAGCTGTATCTATAGACTTTACTTGTGTTCCTGGTAAGTATGATGATCCTAATGTGGATAGTTTGATTAATACGATTACTGACTTTGGTCTTGAGTTTCCTGTTGAGTTTCAATGTGATTTGGTTGAACGTGGTGGTAAAAATGAATGGGATATGGCTATAGATAAGACATATCGTGAGCAAATGACTAAGTTTGGTATTACTTACAATCTACAAGCTATAGTACGAGTAGTTTACCATGAGGGAGGAGAAATTTCTCTCAAACCAGATACCGTATTTAAGAATTGTATTGAAAATTCAGACAAAATTTTGCTAGATGATACGTTGGATATTTTGCCAAATGATGTGGATCGTGTTTTTGTAGTTTCATATGCCGATTGGCAAAATGATAGTACACGCTTTGTTTGGGAAGGTGAAGGATCTGCTCGCATATGGTTGTCATATACGAAATGTGAATTTGAGCCAAGCTTGTTAGAACCATTTGTGTGGAACTATTTCGATGTTTCACAAGATGCTCCTCATAAACTTTATACAGAGCAAATGAAGGAAGATATTAAGGCTTATCCTGGTGGCGGAATATTCTATGGCAAGGTTATTGCTAGTTCTGCTGGTAAACTTGTAGTAGAAAAGATGCCTATGGGAGCAATTCAAGGTGGTGCAACATTATTGCAATATGGTGAATCGATTGATTTGTCTGCAAATGACGAAAGAGTTTTCTGCTTCCCTCGCACTTGGACTTCAACCCAATTCATTGCGTCAACACAAGAAGGTGTAAGTTTCTTTATATCAAATACTCCAGAATTTACTCCTTCTGTAGATGATGCAAATGTGCTTAATACATATGAATTTAGTAATGTGTCAGGTATTCGACTTTTAGAGTTGTCAACCAAAGATATGACTAATTTAGTCGCATTAGCAAAAGATGACTATATGTATGTTCGTTTTATTTGCGACAAAGCATTAACTATAAAACCTCAAGTATGGACTCCTTCTGCGGGTGCTGATAAATCTCTAATATTACCTAAAAATAAACAATTTAATGTACCAAAAGGTTCTAAGAGTACTCTATATCGCCTTCGTTACGATGATTGGAAAGCTGCTGATATAGAGGCAGAGTGGACTGGTCGTCGAGTATTACCTACTTATTTTGCTTCAGTTCCTGAATTCCAGTTGTCCTCTACAGCTAGTGGTGTATTGTCATACTTTAGTTTCTCTAAGGGAACTAACGTAGTTGACGCTGCTACTGTTGATACATGGGCTGAAAACGTTGGTGAGGACGGTTTTGTGTATGTGATTTTTGACAACAATAGCACAGCCGGAAATCTAACATTGAAATATGTAGCTCCAGAACCAGAAGAACCAGAACTCCCTGTAGATTCTGCATTGCTTAATACCGTAGAACTTAAGGTAGGTGATAACCTGAATGTAGCTCTTGATAGTGTATTTACTATCTACCGCATCAATTATGCAGAGTGGTTAGCTACAGGTGCTACATTGACATGGACTGGTTCAGAGCCTTTGCATGTGTTTGTGGCTGAGACATACCAATTTGCTGTTGCACCATATAACAAGTATGTGCACGCATACGTGCCTGTACCTGCGGGTGGTGGCGTAGTGTTCGACAAGAACATGCTCGAGGCGTTGAAGGATAAAGTAGGTGAGAACGGCTACCTCTATGTCCGTCTCCTTACCGAGTTCCCTGGCAACTTGTCAGTGAAATAAAAGCCTACCCCCAACCCCTTACTAAAAGAAGGGGGAGTATGATCTATTTGTTTGTTGGTACTTAATGCTAAGGCATTCTTTTACCACCAAACAAAAGTGATCATTGATTTTTGTATATTTATGTAGCAAGCCTCGCGCCGCGTATTTTTGTTACAAAAAAAATTGACGATAATTGACATCATGGTTGACATAAATTGTCTTCAATACTAAAAACAATTTTGGATAATTTTGGGATAATTTACTATAATTTTTGTATTATAAATATATCCATATTGTCAACTAAATAACGGGCATTAGCCATTGGTTTGACTAATGCTCACCAAGTAAAATATAGAGTATAGCTCCTGCCTATAGCCAATCGCCAATAGCATATAGCCGGCGAAGCAAACACCAGTCGGTTATGCTCTCGCGGTTACGCCCGCGAGAATATTAGCCCAGCGAAGACTCTATACTGCCCTAAAGCAACCAAAATATAATGAAGCGTATAAAAATATTCATAAGTAGTGTACAATGCGAGTTCGCTGAAGAACGTGCTATGCTTTGTCAGTACATCCGAACAGATGCACTGTTGGGCAAGTTCTTCGAGCCTTTTATCTTTGAGGAGGTACCTGCTAATGAGTATCCCGCCAATCAAGTCTATTTGCAAGAAGTAGAGCGCTGTGATATTTATCTGGGCTTGTTGGGCAATTTATACGGCAGCGAAGATATAGATGGCGTATCGCCTACTGAGCACGAGTATGACTTAGCATCCTCATTGCACAAGAGTCGATTGATTTTTATCAAGTCAATTAACGAGGAAGAGCGACACCCTAAAGAGACTGCATTGATACATAAGGTGGAGCAAGAGATAGTGCGCAAGACATTTGTGGATATTGAGGGATTACGTACTTCGGTATATGCATCACTGATACGCTATTTGGAGGAGAAAGAATATATCCGTTGGCGTCCATTTGATGCTTCCAATGATAATGGGGCTACGCTTGCAGATTTGGACGAGGAGAAGATGAAGAACTTCATCTATATGGCTCGCTCCAGACGCAATTTTCCGCTACCATTGGATACGGCACCTGAGAAATTACTCACGCATTTGGATTTGATTGATGAGCAAGGACGACTGGCAAATGCTGCGATATTGTTGTTTGGCAAGAAACCGCAGAAGTACTTTATTACTTCAGAGGTAAAATGCGTGCAGTTTTATGGCACGGTAGTGGAAAAGCCAATGCCATCGTATCAGATATATCGAGGCGATGTGTTTGAGTTAGTGGATCAAGCCACCAGCTTCGTGATGAGTCGTGTGGATAATTGGGTTGGAACGCGCTCTGAAGGCGAGACAGCGGATGTGCCTACGCGTCCAGAATTACCAATGGATGCAGTTAAGGAGGCGATTGTCAATGCGGTGTGCCATAGAGATTATACCAGCAATGCCAGTGTACAAGTGATGTTGTTCCGTGATAGATTAGAGGTGTGGAATCCTGGTGCATTGCCTTATGGACTGACAGTGCAGAAACTACATGGACCACACAAGTCATTGCCTACTAATCCTCTGCTTGCAGACCCAATGTATTGGAATGGCTATATAGAGAAAGTGGGTACTGGTACAGAAGATATTATCACAAAATGCCATGACTATGGTTTGCAAACACCAGAGTTCCACCAAGAAGAAGATTTTAGGGTGGTGATTTGGCGCAATAAAAGCGAAACTGATCCAAATATGATCCAAATAGATCCAAATAACGATCCAAATATGATCCAAATAGTAGGATTGATTCAAAATAATCCAAAGATATCTCGTGCGGAATTAGCAGAACGATTGCAGATAAGTGAAAGAAAAACGCGAATGTGTATAGAACAACTAAAGAAAGAAGGCATTTTAATAAGAGAAGGATCAACTAAACGGGGTAAATGGATTGTAATAGGAAATTAATATAAAAACAGTTTAGAGCGAAGCGATAAAGGTTCCCCCGCCTTTACACCTTACACTCTACACTATACACCGCTCGCTCTGCGAGCAAAAACAAGAATATTATTAACAACTTAAATATAACGCAGCTCCGCTGCATGTAACGCGAAGCATGTAACATAACAACGCGAAGCATGTAACGTCCGCAATGCGGACTGAAAGAGAATATTAACAACAAAAATATAACGCAACTCTGTTGCATATAACGCTTAGCATGTAACATAACAACGCGCTTTATGGCGCATGTAACGGAGCAAAGCGACTAAATAAGAAATATTAACAACTTAAAACATAGCGGCATAGCCGCAAATGCGTATGAAAAGAATATTGTCTGTAATAATTTTAACGTTTCTGAGTCTTGCAACTATAGAAGCTGCAACTTTCTATGTACATGCAGCAGCAAAAGTGGCAAGTGAGGCGCAAGGTATGGGATATGTTTGTGTTAGTACATCTTCGGCAATACCTCAAAACGGGTGGGCAGAGTTGTTCTCTGCTGATCTCTCGTTTAATGGAACTGCCGGACAAGTATCTTCTAATGTGTTGTATTACCATGCTAAGGCTAAAGACGGTTACTACTTTGCTGGTTGGTCCACAATAGATGGTAATTCAGATCTTGGTACTAGTGTTGCTCCAACATCTGTAACACCAAGCGATGTAAACGATACCGAGTCTTCTCCAGTTACAGGACTTCCAGTATACTATGCGATGTTTAAACCTTTAGTCAATGTTATCCAACATGACAAGATGATTCGTTATCTGAATGAGGGAGTAGAGAATATTAATAACGCTTCTATCATTGTAGAGACGCAAGTTTCTAGTGTGAAATTTACATTGAGAGGAGAAAATATAGGTTTGTTTGCATTGATAAATCCACAATCAGCTCAAAAGGCAGCTACAGTAGATGTGAATGCCAAACAAGGACTAGCACATGTTGAGTTGCAATATCTTGGTGATTATCGCGATGCACTTGGTAAAACAGTTGATATTGATATTACTGCTGGAGGTCATAGTCGCACTATTACTACGACTATTGAGGATTGCCCAACTCTAAATTTCCTACCTACCCATAGTGCATATACTGTAAAACATACCAATGGCACAGGTAAAACATACACTATAGCACAAAACGCTGCTAATGCTACAACCACGCAGATAACTGAGGAGAGTATGTTGACGGTAGAATTGTCATTGAATCAAGCAACTAGTGGTGATTATGTATTTATTGGTTGGCAAGAGATTACACAAGATGCTAATGGCAATGAGATTGTTAAGTATATTTCATACGATAAAGATTGTGTACACAAATTCTCTGGTTCTGCGCAAGTGCGTCCTGAGTTTGTGCTCTATACCGTAGCTACGTTCTTTATTCAATCACAAGCAGACAAGCATATTGCATATCATGACTTTAATCTTGCTATGAGTGATGCGGAAAAGTTGTATAAACTTACTGGTAATGAACAAGTTGTAATTTTTGAGAATGTTTATACGATTCGTGGTTATTCTAATTCAAATTCAACTTACAAAGAAGGTACGTTGGCTTCTGGTAATTACACAATTCCTAAAGGTGTAACTTTGCTTGTTCCTGGTGATGCTAATTATACTGTGTTGTTAGGTGATGCTGGTACAGATAACGTTGAACCTAAGTCCACTTTTGAACTAAATAAGAAATTGATTTTGGATGAGGCAACTAATATTATTGTTAATGGTAATATTTGTGTTTATGCTACTCTCTCAACATCACAAGGTACCAATGGTCGCCCGAATAAGTTTGGACAGATTCACATGGAGAATAATGCTCGTATTATAGCGAATTCAGGTGCTGGTGTATATGTGTTTGGCTATATTACGGGAGATCCTGATAATTCATATGTTGAAATGCGCAGTGGATCAATTGTATATGAAGCTTTCCAAGTGGGAGATTTTAGAGGTGGAACTGCAATTTCAGGTATGCTAGGTAATAATAATAAAGTATTTCCTGTAAGTCAATACTATGTGCAAAGTATTGAGACTCGTTTGATACTTGAATATGGAGCTATAGAAAAGGTTAGTTGCCCTGCAGATATGACAGGTGTTGGCGAATTATGTGCAAATGCCAATCTTGTATTGCCATCTTCATCTTCTGAGAGTGCTTTATTTAAGCTAGGAGTAGACAATAAGCTCATAAAATACTACGATAAATCGACGGATAGAATGAAATATATCATTGAAGGAGGAACGGCTACATTAGATTATATAAGTTTGGATTTGGGTGTAGCTGCAATGAATTCCCGAGATTATGTGCTCCCAATTTCAAGTAATATGGATATTTCACTTCATAACACAAAACTTGTTGTAAATTATGATGTTGCTTTCTTAGCTGGTTCAACGCTGCATGTTGATTATGCTTCAGAAATAAATATTAGTAATGGTGCTTGCATGATTGTATATGACAAAGAGCAGCATTATATTGTAACTGACAAAATAACATATAGGGAGCTTTTTTCTCATAAAACGTATTTGGAGGCAGGTGCTTATAACTATGTATATATGAATAATGTTGCAGTCACACCGTTGTTATCTCGTCCTAATGAAGGAATTCTATACAATCGCACAACGAATGATTTCTCTAGCAAAACGGTTAGTAATAAAACAGTTTCTATTCCATTAAACTCAGCGACATGGACAATTGATGGTAAAGTTTCTGGTGCAATTTATACAACAAGTGATGGAGCAAATATTACGTCAAATGGAGGAGGTGTAGTAGTTGTTAATAATACAAGCTCAACAAAAAAAACATATCAAGGACTACAGCACGCAGTAGTAATTGGTGCCTCTTCATGGGTCGGAAAATCTGTAACTTACAAAGAAATCCCTATAACCATTGCAAAACTAAAAAATACGTCTGATTATACTCCAGGTGCAAATGGCAAGACCTATGTCTATGATAATGCTCAGGGTAAATGGATTGAGAATGGAACAAGTACTCCTGTAGTGGATAATAATGATTATACTCCTACGTTTGCTGTATCTTCTCCTTTGGACTTTGCTGCATACGTGGGTAAGACTGGTAGCAAGACTGCTACTATCAAAACCCAAAATGCAAATGTGAATTGGACTGCAGTGGATTGGTCATACCAGATCACTGGACTTAGTGCTAATCAGTTTACAAGCAGTGCAGTCACTTCTTCTGGTTGTAATGTAACTTTTGCGCCTACTTCTGCTGGTAGTGCAAAGACTGCAACGTTGAAGATTATTGCTTCGTATGTAAATAATCAACAGCAATATACATATTCCAAAGAGGTAACGTTGACAGGTGTAGCTATTGCTAATACCAACGATTTAGACTTTGCAATATCAACTATAGGAACAACATCAAAAACCTTATTTGCAGATGGAAATGGTAATCCTATTACTATTACAAACAAAGATGCATTAAAACCTTATGTGACAATAACTCCTAATGCTGATAATACTAATTATTCTATCGCTGCTATAAATGATGTAAACACAATCATTACTATCAATGCAACTCAAGCAAGCAATGGAAATGTTGGAGTTGCAAATATTTCAAAGGTTATTACCGTAGGTTCGGGTAAGCAAGCGTTACATGTACCACTAGATATTGATAATTCTAATTTTGCAGATGCTACATGGGCTAAGAGTTCGGGAGTAGAATTTAATGGCGGAGTAAAATTACCTGCGAATTCTCAATGGACAGCCTTCTTTACAGGTACTCCGGATAAGTTGATCTTTACTCCTACTACAACTGCTAAATGGCAAATAGAAGAATTTGATGGTAAAGGATGGAATGTACTTTATGCTCTTGGAACTATAACCCAAGATAAAGAGTTTACAGTTTCTTTGAACCCAACAGCAACTAAAATTAGAATTCGTTCTATAGAGGGTGGAACATTAACGAATGTTTCTATTACTGCGTTGAGCGAATCTAAGGTAAAAGCAGATGTGGATGCTTTATATATACCTAAAGTGTCAGGCTCTGATACATATACAACCTCTCTCTTGTTAACTTATCTTGCAGAAAATTTGGTAACATTAAGTACAAGTAATGCGGCTCTCTTAAAATTAGATAAAACTGTATTAGATCCTTCCAAGGATGCATATAAACAAGAATTCATTACTCTGACTAGCAAGATGCAAGAGCCTGGTGAATATCGAATAGTAGTAAGAGTTGGTGCTGAAGAGAAGATAATTATTCCTGTCATTGTTTACGATGTTCCTCAAGAACTTCCTATCGTGCTCAAAAATGATGCAGATGCAAATAGATTTTATTATGTAACCCCACTCACACAGCATGCTACTTGGAATCCGGATAATCGAACAATAGCTTTGAAAAATAATGTAGGTGCATCAGCTCCTTCGCTTACATTTGCTTTCTCTGGTGCGGCATCATATATAAGTTTTACTCCTACAGAAGGTTATAAAGGAATATGGCATCTTGAACAAAGTGTAGACGGACATAATTGGTGGGATGCAACTGTCGCGTCTACAAAACAATCTACAAACACCATTGAGTATAATGTAAATCATGATGCTCATTATCTCCGTGTTAGTTATGATAGTTATTACACAGAAGAAGTAATTTTAGATAATTTCATGATAGTTGGTGAACCAAGTGTGTTGGTCAACCCAATGGAGATGGAATTAATAAAAGGAACACCACAATCTGTGAACGTTACAGCTGTCAACCTCTCTGCGGCACCTAGTTTCAGTGTATCTGATGGTTTTACGCTTACTGATGTTTCTCAAAATGGTAGCATAACTAATGTGGCTACAATCGTTAAGAATATATCCTATACAGGTAATGCTGCGATTGCATATGGTACATTGACTATTATCTATCCAAAGAGTAGTTCGGAGAATAGTGAGGTTGTTGTAAATTTGGTCGGTTTATCAACTGAACTAAGTACTGAAACAGGTATATGGACTGGTGTAGATCCTGATAAATATACTATAGAAGGCGATTTCGCTGAGTATGAATATCATCAAGTTAAGATAACAAATGCATATGTTAAAGACGGCGAAGTTGATAAAACTGCATTTGATTATTTGATTATTTATGGTGAAACCAAGCCAGAATCTGGTACTGAAATTAAAAGACCTACTAGTACAACTGGTAGCAATGCAGTAACTCCATGCTTCATATACAAACCTAATAGTAATAAAAGTGGATATGAACTTCATAAGTACTTAGAGAATGTCAATAGTGCTTATAAGATACAAATCGAAGAAAGCGATGTTATTGAGGTGGATGGTGAAATGAGTGTTTATATCTCAGGTTTCTGTCCTTATGCTTCTACTGGATTTACCAAAACTTATGAAGGTGTTTGGCACTTCAAGGGTCAAGCAGGAGAAGTTGTAAATGTTTACCTCGAGGATTGTCATATCTATAGTCGAAATAAAACTGAAGATGGACACCCATTCCAATCTAAAGCAGATGGTAATAGTTTTTCAGAGAAATATGTTCGTGGTTCAGGTGCTGTATTAGTTTTTGAATGTAATGATGAGAATATTGGAAATCATTTCCAAGTCAAGATACACACACGTGGAGATAACTTACTCAAGAGTAATTATGGTTGCTTCTACGACATTTTAGGCTATCGCGCATACCAAGTATCTGCACCTGTGCAAATCCGTATGACAGATGAGAATTATGTTGCTGGTTCTACTACTGAGTTATCATTTGATGATATATGGCCTAATTCTGTTGCCCGCACCAATGGTTACCTTGCGTTGAAGAAGCAAGTTAATAATGCTCCATCTATCGATATGGGTAATAAGAATACGATTGTTAACTTCAACGGCGGTCGAGTGCATTTAGAAAATGCACAAATTGTCAGCGAAAACTATCAAACTACACTTGCGATCTGTTATCGTTCTGGTAAGATGGGTGGTATTGAGTTTACATTTGCACATGGTATTGGTACTGATGATGTGGGTGGTACTGTTAATTTCTATGATGGTACAACTACGGTTGAACCAATGTTTGTGGATGCAAAATATCGTCAATATTATTTGATGGACGAAGACAATCCAGCTACTACAGATGTTGACGAATCTACATATACTTCATGTCTACGCTGCCCTACGAATACTTATATATATGGAGGTTCGCATTGTATGATGCGTGCATGTCAACATACAACTTCTAAAGGTGGCGCTCCAAAAGATAAACCAGGAGAATATGGAATAGCATTAGGATTATATAAATATCCATATGCTGAATGGAGTGAAACGAAAGATGGAGAAATTTATACTCACAAAGGAGGTTGGACGACAAATAGCAATAATGCAGAGTTGGTTGTACCAAACTATTTACCTAATGGAGATTACAAAGTTGAGAGTATTACCCCTAATGATAATGGCACACCAGATCCTAATGATGATTATTTGAATTTATGGGTTACTGACAAATACGATAGTAGTGTTACTCCTGAAGTAGATAAAAATACTCTTTATTGGAGTGCTTGTATGACTCAAATTAGTGCTGAAATGAATGGAGTAGGTGGTACTGTTGGAGGTGAAACCTTTATTGATGCAAATACTGAAGTACAGAATTTATTGTATTGCAAAATTGATGAGGAGATGTACGACGCAATTACTGCTGATGACTATATGGCTCCAGTCAAAATACCTAGTACAACAACTTATCAACGAATACCAATTACGGTTGAAGGAAGTCGAGAAGATGGATATCAAGTATATCAAAACTACATTACTAATGGTATGAGTTATGAGATTAAAGATAAGGTGTATTATATTACAACCGCTTCTGCCGACATATGGACTACATTCACAGCTCCATTTGATGTGGAAAAAGTGTATGTAATTGAGACATTCTCAGAAAAAGAACTCAAAAAGATAAAAAAGACAGCTACTGAAAGCAAATATCAAGCTATTCTAAAAGAACAGGCAAAACATAATGCGGATTTTGCCGCATTCTATGGTGTTGCGATGGCTATATATAATAAGTCAAGTATTGATTTCTGGAATGACATTTTCAAAGATTACATAACATGGGCTAAACAAGAGGATCAATTGGTTAATGTCAATTCTTCTGGTCAACCATTGTATAGTGGAACAGGTGACTATACATTACGTGGTAGATATGAATTGGAGCATTATGATGGATCAAATATATCATCCTCACATTATTATCTATACGAGAATGTAGGAGATTGGGAGTTGATAGATGATGGAGTGTATACTCCACAGTGGGAATTTCCTGATATGAGTGACAATATACTTATGAATAAAGGAAAAACTTATTCAATGTTGTTCCCTTATTGTACAGGATGCTGGGATGATGCCGGTAAGAGAACAAATCCTGATATGTGGGACTATTGGTCTGGTAAATTCATAATCTTTGAGAGTAGAGCAGGTGGCGATGAACCTCACTCTATTAATGGTGCAAATTATATATCTGAATCTAAACAATCGGAACAGTCTTGGGTATTTGATAGGACGCTTACCGAAAATGATAAGGTTATTTTGACAGGTAATAGTACTTTCTCATTAATGTCTACAGATAGAGAGGATGTTTATTTCTATGATGCATATCCAGGCGATGAAACATTTACTCTAGAAGCGGATGATGATTTGATTTATCCAACCTCATCTTTCCTCTACGGAAATATTCCATCTAATACTTTTGGAATGCCTGCTATTAAGGTAACACGTGACGGAAAGGTAATATATGGTTCTAGTGATGATAATTCAGGTAATGGTACACCAACTGGTGAACATATTCCGACAATTGGTGGTGATGCAAGTATGCTTGTAAGCGCTATTGAAGGAGGAGTAAATGTTACTGTTTTTGCACCGCAATATATACGTGTAGTAACGATTACAGGTAATGTGATATTTAGCGGTTTCGTACAGGATGATGTTAATATTTCATTACCAACAAAAGGCATTTATATCGTAGGTGGTGAAACCGAAGTAAAGAAAATATTGTATTAATTAATAATCTTTAAATCGTCGGAAGTACCTATTAAGTGACTTCCGACGATTTTTCTATTGTTATATTGTTATACTATGAATAAAAGTCGTTTAATATTCTTATGTCTGGTAATGTGTACAAACCTTGTGTTTGCTCAAGTATCAGATGATTGTGCTGCCCTACAAGAAGAAAAAGGTTATCCCTCATACTATTGTGATTGTAAAGAAAATGCAAGTTCTTTTCGTATGCCGATTGATACTATGGTAACCCATGATATTTGGTATAAAGGAACTGCTAATGGGCTTAAAAATGGAATATCCGCTTATCTACATTCAGATTGCGATTTTGATTTTTCAGTTTATATGGGATGTAGTGCTAAGAATTCGGTTTATTCAGCTGTATTCGAAAGAAATCGTGCAAACACGTTTGATGGTGAGACAATTCAGCGAAAACTTGAAGAAAATTATGTTGGTGGTTCTCAAGTGTTTTATATTCGTATTTCGCCAATGAATGGAGAGGGTGGTAGATTGATTATGCGACAAGAAAGCGATGGTTTGCCGTCTACTTGCGATGATCCTTTGTATATGTTTCCTGGAATGTCACTATATACAACACAAGAACATGATGTATATGTTTTTGATCCGAAAGAGCAAGATAACATAACAGATGTTATTTTCCAATGGGAACCAGATGTGGAAACTCCTTGCTTAATTGAACTGAAAAGTGCTAGTTGTGATGGAACTTTATATGGAGATTCGATATTAGAACCAGATGATATATTTATATTACCAGCATCCAAAGTGCTAGAAGCGTTTGAACGTGATGAACTTATATTTATTCATGTTTCTCATGCCGCTAATACCGCAGGTTTAATTCATTGTATGGCACCTGTATACGAAGAAACTTTTGTAGATACAATTCTCTGTCAAGGAATGGGTTTTGCTATAGATGATATTGTTATTACGGAACCAACTATTTATCCAATAGATACAATTCATATCTTTGCAAATGAGTTCGTGATTAACTATTATGACATCATGTTCTTCGAACCCGAAACACAATACGATACCCTTGCACTCAAGACTACACAGTTGCCTTATGACTACAAAGGGGAAACTATCAGCAAGTTTGGTGACTACGACCTGACAATTCACCAAGAGGGCGAATGCGACGAGCACTTCCTGCTGCATGTTTACCACGATATTGACACCGTTAGGGTAGAGAAGGACACACTCCTATGCTATGGTGCAACCTTCGAATACAAAGGCGGTAAATACCTATCCAATACCTCCTTTACCGAGACTAGTTGGCCTAACCAAGATACCTATCGTATCGACGTGCTCAATGTCTATTTTGCTACTACTCCAGACATCGTGCATGACACCATCATGCAGAACGAACGCCGTTATGGCAAGTACTTCTCACAAGCAGGCGACTTTGCTTTCCTATATACCAATCCTACTACCTATTGTACGGATTCCATCATCCTACATGTCAAACCAACTACCCAGACAGATGACAACTATGTTTATTACTACGAAGACTACACACTCTGCCAGGGTATGACCTTTACACACGATTGGTTCGTGGGCGAAACATTCACCTCAGATACCGTATTGGTGGATACCTACCCACAGGGCAAAGTAGTGGAAGTAACCATCATTACTGTCACATTCACCAAACCAGAAATTACCTACGATACCCTGTCTCTCAAGAGCACACAATTGCCATATAATTACTACAAAAAGTACACCATCTCCTCCTTCGGAGATCACGACTTTACTACCCACCAAGACAACACCTGCGACGAGCGCTATATGCTGCATGTCATCCACGATATTGACACGCTCTACGCCACCGTAGATACTGTTCTTTGCCAGGGTCTAGCATATCATCACAATGGCGTTGCATATACCTCTGCAACTACCTTCACCGAGGCTACTACACCAGATGCTGATACCTATCTGCTGACGACCTACAACGTCGCCTTTACTGCCCCTGAAATGCAGTACGACACCTTGTCGCTCAAGAGCGTTCAATTGCCATATGACTACCATGGTCTTTATACTATCTCTACCTTTGGCCAACATGAGTTTTTGAGTCAAATAGAGGGCACCTGCGACGAGCTCTACACCCTCTATGTAGAGCACGATATCGACACGCTTCACACCACACTCGATACCGTCCTTTGTCAAGGCAAGATCTACTCCTACGATGGCGTCGTTTATACCCAAAATACGACCTTCAATGACACCGTAAAACTCAACGAAGATACATACGAAATTCTAACCATTTCGGTGTCCTTCTTAGCCCCTGAAACGGTGGCAGATACCCTGTCTCTTAAGACCACCGATTTGCCATATACCTATCGTGGTCAGTACACTGTTTCTCAGTTCGGAAACTACGATGTTCTCATCGCTGGAAATGATGTCTGCGACGAGCGTTATGCGCTCTGCGTAGTGCACGATATTGACACGCTTTATGCTACTGTTGACACCACTCTCTGTCAAGGCAAAATATTCGTCCACAATGGTGTGTCATATACCTCTGCAACAAGCTTTGTGGAGAGTACCAATCCTGACGCAGATACCTACCTATTGACGACCTATAATGTAGGTTTCTTGGCGCCTGATATTGTGGCAGATACCCTGTCTCTCAAGACCACCGATTTGCCATATACATACCGTGGTCAGTACACCGTTTCTCAGTTCGGAAACTACGATGTTCTCATCGCTGGAAATGATGTCTGCGACGAGCGTTTTGCATTGGTTGTTCTGCACGATATCGATACACTTTATGCTGCTATCGACACCACTCTCTGCCAAGGCAAAATATACACGTACAACGGTGTAATTTACAGCCAAAACACGACCTTCAATGACACCGTAAAACTCAACGAGGATACCTATCAAATAACCTCCGTTTCTGTGTCTTTCTTGGCGCCTGATGTTGTGGCAGACACCCTGTCTCTCAAGACCACCGATTTGCCATATCTCTACCGCCAACAATACACCGTTTCTCAGTTCGGAAACTACGATGTTCTTATCACCGGCGACGATGTTTGCGACGAGCGTTTTGCGCTCTGCGTAGAGCATGATATCGACACCCTTATCACGGTAGTTGATACCTTCCTGTGCTATGGTTCGCAGTACGAACACGAGGGTGTACAATACCTCTCTGATACGGCGCTAGTTTTGCAGGATTGGCAGAATCCAGACACATGGCAAATTGACACCATCCATGTCACTTTTGCTGCTGTCCCAGACCAGGTGTTTGACACGCTTTGCATCACACTCGCCGAGTTGCCATATACCTATCATGGACAAGTCATTGATGCCTTCGGCGACTACGAGTTTATGCTCATGAATGAGGCGGGTTGCGTAG
Organism: Paludibacteraceae bacterium; assembly: GCA_045613525.1. Taxonomy (GTDB): domain Bacteria; phylum Bacteroidota; class Bacteroidia; order Bacteroidales; family Paludibacteraceae; genus Colicola. The sequence goes on along the minus strand of JAZLBE010000011.1, from coordinate 7,340 downwards.
AGCAAGTCATGCTACATGTCGTGCGCCATATTCCAGCTTCTGTGGACGATGCAGAGGTCTACGATCGCCCTCGTATAGTGATGCGCAATGGCATCATCTACATCCTGCGTGGCACTGAGGTATTCACTATCCTCGGCGAGAAAGTGGAGTAGAGTGCGAGAGATTATGTGAAACAAAAATTATAGTTGTCAATTCTTGTTATTTGGTGAACATAAATACGGCATCTCTGAAGCCTACAAAATTTAAACGCGAGGGTATTTTTAGGTAACATAAATACGGCATCCTTGATGCCTACAAAAATATAAAAAAATGATCTTTGAAATATATTGGTAGTCGATGTGAGGTGTCACATCTCTCGTAGATAGTCTATATGCATCTATTCATGCAAGCATGATAGCTTCATCTATCCTATCTCCTACGGCTGCTTAAAAGCATCCTACTACCAATAACTTTTAAATGATTCAGCCTTTGGCTGATGATCATCGATACCAGCCCTTGGCTGATATCAATAAATAAGGTTTTTGACGCATCCGTCCTGGACGTATGCACTAATTTGCTCAGCGGAGCAAATTGTCAAAAACATTCTTTAGGGCCCCCACGAGGCTCGTGGGCTTGTGAGGGTGAAGAAACTCCTGAATGGAGATTCGATAGTGAGCGCCTGGCGTAACTCCTACGTCAGGAGTAAAGCGAACGGGAGAACAATCGGAGGCACAAGTCGCCTCAATGCTGACGTGGTCAGCAGTCTATGCGACCTTGTTGCCGAACGCGAGCGCTGTTAACATTGAAAATAGCCGCAGGCTATGTTCTCGTAAAAGGTTCGAAGAGCAATGAAAAGCTATTTTATTGCTGCTAGATTGGTTATGCAATAATCAATCGTAAATAAGCGGTCAAAAGATATTATAAAGCTTGCTTTGATAATAGCGATTGAACGATTATTACTAATGTGAACAACGTGAACATGCTGCAGTGATAAAATATATTTCTTGATTTTTGAATTATTTTTGTAGCGAGTGTAACGAAGCGTATTTTTGTTACAAAAAAACTGCACTTATATAACAATAAATATCATTGGCGTCCGAATATCTTTCGGGCGCTTTTTTTTAGTATTCCCTTTGTTCCCGCTATCTGCGTACCTCCGGTGTTCCATATTATCTTTTTTTTGTTTTGCTTACTCAAGCAGGCATCTGCTTCTTATAAGCAAAAACAAAAATATCCTTGAATTGACAATAATTGACAACAAAAATTGACACTAATTGTCGTTAAACATGATTTTGCTAGCCGCTACCTGCGGTGCTCAATGTGCTCCCGCAATGCTTTTTAACATCTATCTACGATGCCCAGAGTCGATACTTACTTTCATTTGATTAGATTGAGTGATAGCGTAGTCGGCGGTTCTAGTAGCGCCGACGAGCAGAACGGTGGTAATTCATGGTTACGTCATACTGCGCAAAAGATTCATAAGATTTCTCGCCGCAGGCGTAGGAGCTATTATTTCCTTTCGCCGCGCAAGGATGTTGATTTGCGCGGAACGTTGTTGGAACAAGTTGTCGTCGTTGTTGTCAAAATAACATCCTTGTTGTTTACGTTACGTCCGTCAAGGCAACAGATTCATAAGATGTCTTATCTCACTTACGTTCGAACGATTACGCCTGCCCGACCGGGCAAGGAGATTCATATTCCCCTAGAGCGCTCGAGGAAGTTCTTATCTCCCATTCGGTCGAACGATTATTGCTTATTTCGGCTATTGCCTCAAACGATTATTACTTATCTCGGCAAGCCTCGAACGTTTTTTAGTCGATATTGTCGTTGTTGTAGTTGTTGTCCTACGGCAAAGGTATGGCAAGGGTATGGGAAAATCCAACTCCAAAACATCCTACAACAATAGCCCACCGATGTCCTATGGATGTCCCATAGTGGTCGCGAAAAAACCTAAGACTTATTCTAACCGAATAACCCAAACATAACAAAACTTAATTATCGTTTTATTTTCAATAAAAAAACGCACTTTTTTCTTGCATATATTAGAAAAAAGCAGTATCTTTGCAACTTGAATTATAGTGCGTAATCCACGCGCGCGCGTAACGTATTGTGCGTGAGCGTGTTAGGGCGAAATAACAAATATTAACAAAATAAACAAAAACAAAATGCGTAGATTTTTACTAACAATCCTCACTCTAGCGATGACCATCAGCATGATGGCTGTCGGTATGAATGATGGATCTTCTAAAGCCAATGCGATTGACTTTAGTTGGTCGAGTGGTCATGATCACGTTGCAGGGGAAGAACTGTGGTATCGCGTTGATCTTGATTCCATCTCAGGGTTAGCTGACCCTACCTTGGCGCTGTACATGACCAACATGTCTGATCAAGCGTCTAAGGTGACAGTGGATGTATCTGCTACGATTGAGGTTTCTACACCTTTCTTTAGCTACAGTGTAGATACCGCAGTTGTAAAGGATGATTCATACACGATTGCTGCTCGTGACTACAAACTCATGAGCCAAAACGTGAAGATGCTCATTGAGATGAACGTTAGGTATCTTTACCTCAATCTTCACTCTGAGCAAAACATCAAACTCTCTGCTAAGAAGTATGAGACCAGCGACATCGTGGATGACGCTTGTACCAAGGCTAAGGAGTTCGACTGGAAGGATACTGATGTTCCAGCAGGTGAGACTTGGTATCGACTCAACTTGGCTGAGATCAAAAAACAAAACAAAAAACTCAATTTCGTAGTTGCTAACAATGGCACAGAGCAAGCTGAAGTTAAGTTTGAACTCAGTCTTGACTGTCCTGCTTCTACAATCTGGGGATATAATTGGATTATCCCAGCTGGTGGCGACATGACTGAGGAGTTTGGTCGTATCTTCATCGATGAGCTCGATGATGACTATGTCTATCTCAAACTTACTACTGACCAACAGCTCAACTTGAAGGTTGAAGAAGAGGTGGTAAATGTAGTTCCTCCTGCTGAGCAAGAGACATGGACTATCGGTGCTAAGTTGCAACCAGGTCAACCATACACCATTACTGACACATTGGTGTTTGAGGTGGATATGGCTACCCTTAGTGCTCCACGTGGCCAAAGAGCTGAGTTTGTTGTAACCAATGAGGGAACTGAACTTGCTACACTCAAGAAGTCTATCTCTTTTAGCAACCCTATCAAATACGAAACTATTGATAAGGTGCTTGAGGTAGAGGCTGGAGCTAGTGTCATCAAGGAGGTTGCTAAGACTGGTGCGTTCAATAGCAATACAGCATACGTTCGCTTTACAACCGACAAGGAGGTAACAGTCCAACTCAACTACATCGTGGTTAACCAAGAGGTAGTTGACGCTAAACCTGTTGTTCTACCAACTTGCGAGAATAGCGAACTGCTCAACTGGAACTCTGTTGTTAAGCAAAAAGGTCTCGAGAATAAGTGGTATGAGATAGATCTCTCTAGCATCAAGCAAAACGATGAGCATCTCCAACTAACTTTCACCAACAAGTCTAACAACTTGGTGGTAGTGATGGGTGAGATCATGTCTACTTGCAACGCTAAGGATACTATACCATACATCTTACCATTGCAACCAGGTCAAGCATTGAGCCAAGTCATCAACTACAACTTGTTTGCACTCTTGCCACATCCAGAGCACTTCTATGTGTCTGCTATGGCTATCCCAACCACAGCTACCTCACTCATGGAGCTCAAGGATGTTCGTAGCAAGGAAGACATCATGAAGATGGTGCCTAGAGATCTTGATGTAATCCAAGCTGCAGAGGTCGAGTTGGTAGCTAATACCTTCTCTGCTAAGGCCGATCCTACCGATTGCAACCAAGCGGTAACCATCGCCAAGGGTGTTAAGTATGAGCAAGCTGCTGGTACCACCAAATGGTATCGTGTAACAGACGAGTTACTCAGCAACCTCTCGCTGATTCCAGATATTGCATTCATCAACAATGGTAAGTCTGCTGCTAACATCACTATGGCTGCTGGCGTAGATTGCGAGCACTCTACTTTTGCTCTCACTACTATCGCTGTTCCTACTTGGGCAGACATGACCCTATTCCCATCACGCCTCGTAGGCAACTTGCTAGACAAAGTATTCAATGAGGATGTTGAGGAGATGTACCTGCAAGTGACTACAGATCAGCCTATTGCGTTCGGTATTGATATCGACTATGGCTTTGGTCTTGGTTGCGACGATGCACGCAAGTTCAACTGGGAGACCGGTACAACCATCATGCCAGGTGATGCACAATGGCTTGATTTTGATATCACTTCTGTTAAAGCTAACGGACAACAAGTAACCCTCACACTCACCAACGAGTCTAATAGCACCGCTTGGGTAGGTATGATGGTATCTCTAACTTGCCCATTCGATGTGGCATTGCCTTTGGTATTCCCAATCCCTGCTGGCGCAAGCGTAGAGAAAGTGGTAGATTACAGCTACTTCGCTGCTACCAAACTTGATCAACTATATATCGGTCTTATTACCGAAGAGAAAATTTCAGTTAAAGCTACTGCTGTCAAAGCTACTCCTTCAACAAGCGACTACGCAGCTTGTCAGAATGCCGTAGTAGTAGAAAACGGTGGTGCTTATACACATAACCCAGGTACCACTTGGTACAAATTTGATAGAGCATTGTTCAACGATGTTGCTCGTTTGCCTAAATTCCGCTACGCAGCTGAAGGCACAACTACTGTAACATTGGGCGCAACAGTAGGTTGCGAGTACAATATCGCTACCCACGGTACTATCAAATTGCCATCAACCAAGGGATTGGAAGTATCTTTCCGTACTCCTGGATTCATCTACGAGTTGATGAACAAGTTCGTTCACAATGACGTACAAGAATTCTATGTAGAGATTACTACTGACCAAACTATCAAGTTTGGATTCGATATGGAATATGCTGGAGGCTGCGAACATGCTACCCGTCTAGACCTCAATCAACCACTCGACATCCAACTAGTAGCTAACGAGGATGTTTGGTATTCTGTTGATTTGAAGGATGTTAAGGCTATGGGAGACAAGATGATCTCATTCAACCTCAACAACCCTTCTGATGAGGCTGTAGAGGTTGAGTTCGAGCTCACTCCTACCTGCCCATTGGTAGTTAGTGCTATCAAGGCAGTCAATGTTCCAGCTGGTGTCAACCTCCCATTGATGTTCAAGGCTTCTACAATCACCAATCTCTATGATCAAGTGATTGCTCAGTTCAATGTTCCTGAGAAGATTGCCAACAATCTACCTAGCCAACTACAAGATGACCTTATATATTACGTGCGCGTACGCGCGAAAGGCGACTTGTCTATTGGCGAGGGAGACAGCATCCCTGAGTACGTTGAGCCAGGTTGCGATGAGGCTACTCCACTAGATATCACCCAAGCTATCGACGTTGAAAAACTCGAAAAAGGTTGGTATGTAGCTGACTTGACTAAGATCAATAGCGACTTCACCTTGAAGCTTATCAACAATACAGGTTCTAATCAAACCCTTGATTTCCAATTCTATACAGATTGTTCTGAGGACGAGGAAGAGATGAAGGAGAACTATTTGACCTCTTATCACTTTGTTGTTCCTACAACAGGCCTCGAGCAAGATGTTCCTTACGCACTCCTCTCTAGTGTCCTCTCAGTAGATGTACTATACATCTATATCGATAAAGCTGAGGGTGGTGAAGTGAACGAAGCATGTTTGAATGCAAAGGTACTCGACAATCCAAACGTTCCTAATAAAATAGAAATTGTTGCAAATCAAGAACAATGGTTCAAAGTTGCAACTAACGCTTTGGATAAGTTGCAATACAACTTGCAAGTAGATCTAGATGCTTCAGTAGCTGATGTAACTGTTTCAATCTCACCAAGTTGCTACGTAGATCCAGTAATAGATACCACTCTTGTTCTTGACCAAGCTCGCAAGGAGAGTGTAGAGTTGTCTAAGGCTACTATTTTGGATAAGTGGTCTAAGTACTCAAGCAAGGTATCTGATATTGACACCGCTTATGTGCGTATTTTGTCTACCGGAAACATCACATTGACAACCGACACTGTTACTCCATTTGTACCAAGTACCGATGAGTCTTGTAAGGATGCTGAGTTGTTGGATTGGACTAAGACTATCGAACTAGATGTGTTAGGTGAAGGATGGTATAAGTTGAATATCAGCAGTTTGCGTACAAGTAAGCAAGACTTTGAGTTGTCATTGAACAACAATACCGGTGATGTAAAGAAGTTGTCATTCTACTTCTATGAGGGCTGTAGCGAAGTTACATCTGAGTTGTCCTCTATGTACTTGACCAGCTTGAATATCACCGTACCAACCGGCATTACAACCGAGAAGGTTCCATATGCAGCCTTGGATTATTTGTTGGGTGATGATATCGATGAGTTCTATGTATATTTGGAGATTGAGGGTGGTGAGTTGAACGAAGCATGTTTGAATGCTGTTAAACTTGACGATCCAAACGTTCCAAATAAGATTGAGCTTGTAGCAGGTAAAGAGCAATGGTTCAAGGTAGCAACCAATGCTTTGGATAAGTTGCAATACAACTTGCAAGTAGATGTAGATGCAGCCGTATCAGATGTAACTGTTTCAATCTCATCAAGTTGCTATGTAGATCCAGTAATAGATACCACTCTTGTTCTTGACCAAGCACGCAAGGAGAGTGTAGAGTTGTCTAAGGCTACTATTTTGGATAAGTGGTCTAAGTACTCAAGCAAGGTATCTGATATTGATACCGCTTATGTGCGTATCTTGTCTACCGGAAACATTACATTGACAACCGATACTGTTACTCCAACTGCTCCAACCGAGCCAGACTCATGTATGAACGCTGAGTTGTTGGATTGGACTCAAACTATTGATTTGTCAACTTTGACCACTGGTTGGTACAAGTTTGACTTGAGCAGCTTGCACGCAAACAAAACTGACTTCAGCTTGTCACTCAACAACGACATGAGTGAGACTAAGGCAGTAGAGATGACCTTGTACTTGAGTTGCGATCAACCATACGAGGCAAAGACTACCCAAGTCTTCCCAGTAGGTTTGACAACTCGCGATGTAGCATACAGCTTAGTGACTCAGGTAGTAGGTGATGCTTCAATGGTATATGTATACATCAAGACCGATGTGCAAGTACCAGTTATTCCAGAAGCAGATGCATGTACCAAAGCCATCGAGTTAACCTGGAATAGCACCTTAAATATAGTAGCTGGTGACACCACCTGGTACATGTTACCATTGGCAGAGGCTAAGGCCACAGGTAAAGACCTCGAGATGACTATCAGCAACAACTCAGGCTCAGTAGCAAATGTCTATGTAGCATTAGCTGAGACTTGTCCAGTTGTA
>JAZLBE010000010.1:0-4627 GCA_045613525.1 Paludibacteraceae bacterium | reverse complement strand
TAATTTGCTTCCATGATTTTTGACTTTATTTTATTATTGTTTTTACTATATATGCCACCAGTCTATCCCCATCCCAGGCTCTGCTACCATTTACATGCAACTCACCTTCATAATTATTGATGAACTCAATGAACTCATCTCGTGTCTTGCATAAAACTACCATAGTCCAAACATATTAGTCCATGTATTGACCAAAACGACATTCTTCCTCTATAGTATTATCAAGATACATGCGCATTTCCTTAATCTTTTGCTCCATACGTGCGATATGCGCTACATACTGCTTTCGTAAAGTAAGACGCTTTGAAATTTCAGCAGCCTCCACAAGAAGTGAGTCCACCCTCTCTTTGCAATGCAAGCACGCACGCATCAATTTCTCTGCATTCTCATGAGTTTCTACATCAATTAGTAGCCCTATTTGGAAATCTACACTTTGGTGGTTGAAGCAATCTTGAAGATCAGCGATATCCTCATTGCTGGTTGGAATAAAACCGCTCATCACAAAAGCACGGCATTGTTCTTCGGTCATCTTTTTCATAATTCTTTGATATTTATTAGTTAGTTATTATTTACTCTTTGGGCATGACTGCAAATGCTTCACATAGCATTTGGTACCTGTCCACTTGCACGCTGCTTTGCCAGCTGGCTTGTAGTAGAACGGACATTGTACCTCTCTGCAATACTGACCACTCAACTTTTTCATATATCTATCTGTATTGCACCAAAGTCACGGATCGCTACAAAACGAATCTTCTCCGCGTTCTTTGAATCATGACAAAAATTCAACGCATTGTACACATTGCGTACATCTGTGTTCAAAATTTTGGCGATTTTTTTCTTATCACCTCTACTTTTTAATACTAATCTCTTGCTCATATCAATAAATTTTACTACCTTTGTCGCGCTTTTCCTATTTGGAAATGCGGTGCAAAGGTAGAGAAAATTTTCTGAATAACAAAATATTTTGGAGAAAAAAATCATAAAATCTGCATTTTTATGGCAAAAATCATTGAAAGAGTAGCAAAAATCATCGAAATTGAGGGTGTTTCCGTCAATTTTATGGAGAATTTAATCGGAGCAAGCAAGGGTGTTTTAGGGAAAGCTATCGCCAAAAATACCGACATTCAATCAAAATGGATCTCCATGATTGCAGAAAAATACCCACAATATTCAACAGATTGGCTTCTTACTGGAAACGGTGAGATGCTTCGCTCTACCACCTCTAAAGATAACACTATTGCAGTTGCTCATCCAGTCAAACAAGGTGGCATTCCTCTTATACCTGTAAATGCAATGGCTGGTTTTGTCACTGGAGATTCCGCCTCAATACTTGAATACGAATGTGATCATTATGTAGTACCAATGTTCAAAGAGGCTGATTTTCTTATACCAGTAAAAGGATCGTCAATGATTCCTAAATATAATTCAGGGGATTTGGTTGCATGCAAGCGTCTCCCTTTGTCAGACATTTTCTTTCAATGGAATCATGTGTATGTATTAGACACCGAACAGGGGGCACTCATTAAGAGAATTTGCAGAGCTGATGATAATGAACATATACTTTGTGTGTCAGATAATGCCAAATATGAACCATTCAAGTTGCATCTGAATCAAATACATGCGATTGCACTTGTTGTAGGAGTGATTCGTTTAGAGTAGAAATTTTTCTCCATATATAATAATTAGGTATATTTGACATATAGAAAAACACACTAATTTGTTTTTTTTGTGTTTTTCGCCTTAAATCTTTGTAAATTGCTGATATTCTGCGTAATAATGCAAAATGAATTGCATAAAAAAGTGCATAAAGGGTCTAACTCGCGTGCATTTTGCGTATTATACCCCTTATAAACTCCTGCACAAAAATAGTACTACACCCCTCTACTCGCAACGAAAGTATATCATACGTACCTTTGTAGGCTATACTTTTTTTTCAACTTCTGTCACTCCATTTGTCACTCCATTCGTCACTCCAATGCAATTTTCTTGCAAAACGAAAAGTACGGTTTTGTGTACTTTTCGAATAGTGGTTTGACGGTCAAAATTCCGACCCTCAGAGGCGTGTCGTTTATGGGACATTTATAGGACACAACCGATGTCTCATAAATGGCTCTATTTCGTGCATATATACGCGCGCGTTACGCCATTACGCACTTTTCGTTTTCATGGTTCACTATAGGCACAAAAAAAGCGGACAAATATCCGCTGATATGCCGTTTTTGCTTGTTTTAGAGCGCTTTTCGGTGCTGCGCAAGCATTTCCTTGGTCGGTCGCTTTCGTGGCTTCTGGTGGCTTGTATTGTGCTTGTGTGCCGTGTGTGCGTGTGGTGTCGGATCTGTGATTGGAGAGGGTGGTATTTCGGTCGGTTTTGTGGTCGTTTTTCGGTGTGTATTCGACTTGTATTTGAATGCAGTTCGTGTGGTATTAACATTTGTCACTCCATTTGCGTGTAGAAATTAACGCAGAATGAACATAGAATGAACGCGGAGTGCACTTTTCGTTTTGGGGTCTATTATTCTATAACTGACTGATATTATATAGGTTGTACCAAATTACACTACACCACTATACTGTACTTTTCGTTTTGTGGGCGGTAGTAGTATACGCGGTTGCAGACATATAGTCCTGCAGAGTTAGATATCGCTACAGGTAGTTGTTGTTCTTGCAGCTGATTAGCAATAGTTTTTATATTTATTGGTGTGCGATAGGCCAATGGTGCATCTGGATAGATTTGTTTTTCCGATGGACAATAGCCATCATTATCTGCTTTGTGGCTATCCATCATGTTTATCGCAAATCGCTCCAAACGAATGTTTTCGCCTACAGGGCATTGTCCAAGTATAATGACTAAATCAGGAGAATAGGTCGTTATTGCCTCTTGCAGCACGATAGGTGCGCGCTTAAAGCTAACAGGCAAACACACTTTCTCTATCGCCCAATCCGCAATGGAATCAGGCAATAGAGAAAGAACGGATTGCGTGATATTGGTCTCCGCCCCACCAAAAGGCTCAAAGGCGGTGATTAGAATACACATATTGTTTATGCATTATATCCAATGCCCTTATTTTTAAGTTCAGGAACTATAGGATTATCGCAATGATTGATTTGTTGGTTGATGATTTGCGCCAAGTCTCGTGCAATCTGAATAGCACGCATATCCCAGCAAGTAACGCTCCACGCCACGCGCAGTGATATAGCATTGAGTTTATGCTCTAATTGGCGTGCAAAAAACAATTTAGATGCATTGGTGTGGTAGCGTTGTTTGTCGGCAGAGAATTGATATTTCTCTGATAATAGACTATTAAATGCTTGATATATCTGCTCAAATGTAGCAATATCATTTAAAGTAATATTAGGATCATCGTATGTCTCGTCTCCCTTTTTGGCACCATAAGTAAAGTGGAATTGTGTAGGGAAAGTAGGTTCATTGGCACCACTTGCAGCTAAAACGGATATAACCCAATGGTCATCGCTATTGGCAAGACGATTGATATCAGCCAAGCATTCTTCTCCTCCTTCTATATTTTTGCTCTTATCGTAAATATAGAAAGAGCCATATGGTCTTGTTTCGCCCAATTCACGACCTATATAATTGAATCCGCCAATCTTTGCTAAATAGTATCCCCACCATCCCATGATGGGATCAACAATATTAGAAGGTGTGTAAATAGTTATTTTTGATCCACGGTCAATACATTGTCCATAACATGTATTAACAGTAAAATGTTCGATTGCTAATTTATCTTCTGGATGCTCATCGGCAGGACGAGTACATGCCAAATTAGTAAAGCGAAAGTCATTGCTATTGGAAACTGCCTCAAATATTTCGTCTTCTTTTAATCCTAAGCGTGCTTGTATTTCCGTTACAGATAAATAACGAGGTACTATTTGAAAATTAGTCAATCTATCCTCTTTGCGTTCAAATGCTAAGTGCAGACGCTCTTTCCAACCCTCTATCTTCTCCTTCTTCTCATCTTTCTCCATCACTTCGGTGAAGGCGGAGCCAATCAATCCGGCAGGCACGGCGAAGATAGCAATACCTAGAATACCGATGATGCAGGCAATGATTCGTCCTGTGAAAGTGATAGGAGGTGTGTCAGCAAAGCCACCTGGGTCGCCAATATATTGCGCAAAAGCCCATACTACAGAAGTCCAACCATTATCATACACCTCTGGTTGTGCGGCATGCTCTACAAAGAAGAGAACGAATGATAGAATCAGTGTGACGATTGTCAAGAATTGCAATGATACCACCATTTCATCTTTCTTGGCTTTGATAGCACGCGATAGAATGCTGAATGCCTTCATATAGCGGAAGATACGCAGCAGACGCGCGATACGCAATGCCTTGAGTGCCACGTATGGAATCGGCATAAAGAAGTGCAAGTAGAATGGATAGGTCGATAGTATGTCTATCAATCCATAGAATGAGCAGCAGTAGCGTATTCGTCCCCAGAATCCTTTGTATTTAGGATCGAGTAGGTCTGCGCACCAAATGCGAAGTGTGACCTCAATGGTGAAGAATGCAGTGGTGATGTAGTCGATGGCGTGTAGCCATTTACCATATCGCTCTACGATGCCGTCGTAAGTAGAAAGGAACACCTCTACAGTAGATAGGATGATAAGG
>JAZLBE010000009.1:0-6063 GCA_045613525.1 Paludibacteraceae bacterium | reverse complement strand
CCACCAGGAATCGAACCGGGGACACAAGGATTTTCAGTCCTTTGCTCTACCAACTGAGCTATGGCACCATTGATTATTACCAAATCGGCTGCAAAGGTACTGCTTTTTTTTGAACTGACCAAATATTTTTGGTATTTTTTTTAAAAAAAGCTGTTTTTTGTAATCTTTTTGTGTTTTATCCTAATGCTGCTAGGTATTTCTCTGCTTCCATAGCGGCTTTACAACCACTAGCAGCAGCTACGATTGCTTGGCGGTAATGTGGATCAGCACAGTCACCAGCAGCAAAAACACCTGGCACATTGGTACATGGGCTATGACCCTCTACCTTGATATAACCTTCTGCATCGCGGTTAAGATACTCTGCAAAAAGATCGGTGTTTGGCTTGTGACCAATAGCCAAGAAGAAACCATCGATTGCAATGTGGCGAATCTCTTCTTCTGCGGTACCTTTCTTATAAACAAGATCAGCTCCCTCTACTTTGTTCTCACCTGTAAGTTGGAGGGTGTTGTGCTCAAACAGTACTTCAATCTTTGGATTGTTGAGCACGCGTTGTTGCATGATATCGGAAGCGCGGAGATATGGTTTGCGCACAATCATATATACTTTTTCACAGAGACCTGATAGGTAATTGGCTTCTTCGCAAGCTGTATCGCCACCACCAACAACTGCCACTGTCTTTTTACGATAAAAGAATCCATCGCAGGTGGCGCATGCACTTACACCACGGCCCTTGTAATCCTCTTCTGATTGGATACCAAGGAATTTGGCACTAGCGCCAGTAGCGATAATAACAGTATCTGCCTCGTAGAGTTTATCGTCTTCAACCCATACTTTTTTTGGTGAGCAAGAGAAATCAACTTTTGTGACCATACCAGAGACAAATTCGGTACCAAAGCGTTCTGCTTGGCGACGCATGTCATCCATCATTTGGAATGGTTCAACCCCATTAGGGTAACCAGGGAAATTTTCTACCTCGGTGGTGATCATAAGTTGTCCACCCACTTGTAGTCCTTCGATAAGTACTGGATGGAGATTAGCACGCGAAGCGTATATAGCAGCGGTATATCCCGCAGGGCCTGAGCCGATAATGAGACAATTCATAGTGCGAAATGTTGATGTTTTTTAAAATTTGGGGCAAAGGTAGTGAAAAAAAAGCAATCGTGCAAATTTTTTGACTTGAAAGTGTAAAGTTAAAATCAAATGAATTTGTGTATGTCAGAAAAAAGCAGTAATTTTGCAGCCGATTTGAGATTAGAAATGCTAGTAATAATGCAAGGTAAGTTAAAACTCATACTACTATGTAGCTGCTTGTTTGTGACTTCGTCGCTATTTGGATCTTCCGAACAAGTGAAAGTATATCAAGGATTTAGCGGTGGGATGATGGGACATGCGGGCTACTTGTTTGGTGTCAACGAAGATGCTCCTTCTACTTCTGCAGGTGTTCTGTGTTCACCTCAAGGAGGTACCTTTGGACTGGGTGGAGCGTTGCGTGTGCACTTGTGGAAGCATTTGCGTGTTGGAGGCGAGGGATTTGTGTCAACCATGAATAGTGGGACAACAGATCTTAAGAATGTTTTACAAGATGGTAGTTATATCCGAACAGGATGGGGCGGTCTTGTGATGGATGCGTGTTGGCGAGAGGAGAAAGTGTGGCCTTATATCGGTGCCTCTGTTGGAGGTGGTGCAATGCGATCTTTGTATGTGCTTGACGGGAACCAAGATGATTGGCAGGCAGAGAATAGTGCATTTTTGCATAAAACATCTTTCTTGTATTTTAATCCGTATATGGGTTTGGACTGGTGTATGACGCAGAAGGTGCATATGACTTTTCGTGTGGATTGGATGATGGCTATGCACAAGGGAGAGTTGCTTTTGCCTACGGGACCTAGATTATTGATAGGATTTATGTTCTGTCATTGATGCATGGTTCTGAACTTGCAAAAAAACACTGCAATAATTTGTGTATATCAGAAAAAAGCAGTAATTTTGCAGCCCGAAACGATAAAGAGGATAAATTTGACTGCTTGCGACCTCTATAAAAGAATGCTAAAAACTTGTACCACAAGCATAAACAGTCGGCTTGTGGATTTTTTTTATCTAATTAGTAATGAATTATTTATTTACATCAGAGAGTGTCAGTGAAGGACACCCAGACAAAGTGGCGGATCAAATCAGTGACGCTATCCTAGATCAGTTTTTGGCATTGGATGCCAATTCACATGTTGCATGCGAGACTATGGTAACCACAGGACAAGTGATTGTGGCTGGCGAAGTTTCTAGTGAGAAATATGTGGACATTCAGGCTACTGTACGTAAAACCATCGCAGAAATAGGTTATACTAAGTCGGCATACAAATTTGAGGCGGAGAGTTGTGGCATCTTAACCGCATTACACGAACAGAGTGCAGATATCGCACGTGGTGTGGATGGACAAGGAACGGAGAATGTTGGCGAGCAAGGTGCAGGTGACCAAGGTATGATGTTTGGTTATGCTACTGACGAGACAGAGAATTATATGCCTTTGACCCTTGACCTAGCGCACACCTTAGTATATACACTCGCGCGTGTACGTAAAGAAGGAAAGGAGATGCTCTATCTCCGTCCAGACTCTAAGAGTCAAGTGACTATGGAATATAGCCCACAGGGTGAACCTCTTCGTATAGATACAATAGTTGTATCAACGCAGCATGATGAAGATGTTACTCAAGAACAAATCAAAGAGGATATTCGTCGCGTGTTGTTGCCACGTGTAGCTAAGCGAGATGCACGTTATGAGGAACTTTTGCAAGGCGACTTCAAGTTGCTAGTTAATCCAACAGGCAACTTTGTGATTGGAGGTCCTCATGGTGATACTGGTTTGACAGGTCGTAAGATTATTGTGGATACATATGGTGGTCGTGGTGCACACGGCGGTGGCGCTTTCTCTGGTAAGGATCCTTCTAAGGTGGATCGTTCTGCTGCATATGCTGCACGATGGATAGCAAAAAACATGGTTGCTGCAGGTGTAGCTAAAGAGATGCTTGTGCAAATTAGTTATGCCATTGGTGTTGCACAGCCTGTTAGTGTATGCGTAAATACCTATGGTACCGCCAAAGTGGCGATGAGTGATGGCGAGATTGCACAAGTGGTGAATGAGATGTTTGATCTTCGTCCGCAAGGTATTATTGAGGCGCTTAAACTCAAACAACCAATGTACGAAGAGACTGCTCGATATGGACATATGGGACGTACTAACGAGGTGGTCAAGAAAGTATTTGTGGATAATGGACAGATTTTCGAGCGTGAAGTAGAACTCTTTACATGGGAGAAACTTGATTGCGTAAATGAGATTCGTGCTAAGTTTGGCTTATAATAATTAGATCCTACGGATTGTACATGTAATCACGGATGTTATTTGGTATAATCAGTGGGGATGAAAAATAGCTTATGTTAAGTAAGAAACAACAAGGCTGGTTAGTAGCAGGATTGGTACTGCTAGCACTAGTGATAGATCAGGTGTCTAAGGTGTATATCAAGACACACTTCGAACTAGGCGAGGCACGCGAGGTGTTATCGTGGTTTTGGATTGTGTTCGTGGAGAATAATGGTATGGCCTTCGGTATTGAGTGGTTTAGTAAACTTCTGTTGACATTGTTCCGCATTGTAGCTGTAGGAATCCTAGGGTGGTATATTCACACTATGATTCACAAACAAGAGGTTCGCACTGGATTTTTAACGACTATCGCAATGGTTTTAGCCGGAGCTATGGGTAACATTATTGATTGTGTGTTTTATGGCAAAATTTGGGGATATGAGGGGTGGTTCTATGGTAGGGTAGTTGATATGCTCTATTTCCCGTTGATTCGCAATGCTGCTGGAGAGTGCATATTCTTTAGACCCGTGTTTAATATTGCTGACTCGTTTATTACTGTTGCAGTATTTCTTATAATTTTGTTCTATCGTAAGGACTTAGACGAAAGTTTGAATCAGATTTTTCCTAAGAAAAGTTGATGAGAAAGTCTCTGCTTATATTGTGTTTCATGCTAGCCATAGTGGGTTGTCGTCCTCGTGGTGTGCTATCCAATCATGAGATGCGCGATGTGCTTTATGACTTGCATCGTGTCGATGGTGCTATGCAGATTGCGGGCTACAATTATGGACATGATCAGGAGGTGGCAGGCTACTATAAGAATGTGCTAGATGAGCATGGTATAACGCAAGCTCAATTTGATTCTTCTTTGGTGTGGTTTACTGATAATCCTCAGATTTTCAATAAAATTTATCCTAAAGTGGTCAAACGTTTACAAGCCGACTTTGATAGAGAGAAAGAGATTCGTGAGGATAATCGCGATAAACGTCTATTGAAGAACAAAGTCAAGAGCCAACAAGACAAATATCCTAAGTTGGCAGCGCAACAGGTTGAAGATGTTCTCAAAAAATATCAAAATGGCTATGACAATCCATGGAAAATATGGGTTCCAAAAGAATTTTGCGAAAAAAATGTCATAATATTTGGTCAGTTGGAAAAAAAGTAGTACCTTTGCACGCTTTTTCGGGCGATTTGGTTTTGCGCCATTGTAACCCTTAAAACTTTTAGAACTTTTAAAACAATTTTTACATATTAATTCGCCATGTTGGGCAGTGGGGCTCATAGAGCACGTAAAGTTGTCTGTCGACATGGTCAAAACAATTTAAACAAATGGATACATTAAGTTACAAGACTGTATCAGCTAACAAGGCAACCGCTCAAAAGGGCTGGGTTGTTGTTGATGCTGAGGGCCAAGTTCTTGGCCGTATGTGCTCTAAGGTGGCTAAGCTCCTCCGTGGTAAGTACAAACCAAATTTCACCCCTAACGTAGATTGTGGTGATAACGTAATTATTATCAATGCAGCTAACGTTCAATTGACTGGTAACAAGTGGAATGAGCGCGTTTACGTACGCTATACAGGTTATCCAGGTGGTCAACGTGAGATGACTCCAGCTGAGATGTTGTCTAAGAAAGGTGCTGATGTGTTGATTAAGAAAGTGGTTAAGGGTATGCTTCCTAAGAACCGTCTTGGTCGTCAAATCTTGAGCAACCTCTATGTATATGCAGGTTCAGAGCACGATAAACAAGCTCAACAACCAGTACAAATTGATATCAACACCCTTAAATAATTGAAGAGATATGGAAATGATTAATGCATTAGGTCGTCGTAAAGCAGCTGTTGCTCGCGTTTATGTACAAGAAGGTAATGGCAAAATCACAATCAATGGTCGTGATTTAGAAGTATACTTCCCAAGTCCAATTCTTCAATACGTGGTTAAACAACCATTGAACAAGTTGGGTGTTGCTGAGAAATATGATATCAAAGTGAACCTCGATGGTGGTGGTTACAAAGGTCAAGCTGAGGCTTTGCGTCTCGCAATTGCTCGCGCTTTGGTTAAGATCAACCCAGAGGATAAGCCAGCTTTGAAGGCTGAAGGTTTCATGACACGTGATGCTCGTGAGGTAGAGCGTAAGAAACCAGGTCAACCAAAAGCTCGCAAACACTTCCAATTTAGTAAGCGTTAATATCCAAATAGCAGTGACTCCGTGGTGGCAATTATTTGCTCGCCACGGATTACTCTGTTATTCCACGCGTGCGCGCTTCTCTGCGTAAACGTGGCAGAAGGATAAATTATCATTAAATAATTCAAAACAAATCAAACAAAATGAGAACAAATTTTGATCAACTTCTCGAGGCTGGCTGCCACTTTGGCCACCTCAAACGTAAATGGAACCCAGCTATGGCTCCTTACATCTACATGGAGCGCAACGGTATCCACATCATTGACCTCAACAAGACTGTTGTTAAAATTGACGAGGCTGCTGAGGCATTGAAAGCTATTGCTAAATCTGGTCGCAAGATCCTCTTCGTTTCTACCAAGAAACAAGGTCAAGAGGTTGTAGCTCAAAAGGCACAAGAGATCAACATGCCTTACATCACAGAGCGTTGGGCTGGTGGTATGCTTACTAACTTCCCTACTATCCGTAAGGCTGTTAAGAAAATGTCAACTATCGACAAAATGATGGCTGATGGTACTTTCAACAACATCTCTA
>JAZLBE010000008.1:0-29680 GCA_045613525.1 Paludibacteraceae bacterium | reverse complement strand
CTATTTCTTCGGATTCTTCCTCATGCTTCGTTGTTTTAAGATTAATCCATGGCTGAGCATCATTGGTGGTTTGGCGATAGGATTCTCGACCTATTTTTTCTTAATTATCCCAGCGGGACACGTTACCAAAGCTGTTGCACTTGGTTTCTTAGCGCCCGTGATAGGCGGATTCTACGCCATCTTTCGTAAACAATATTGGTTAGGTGCTCCGCTTATGGTGCTATACGGCATTTTGAGTATCACGCTCCACCCACAGATGACCTATTATATCTTTATGCTGATTGGTATTATGGCATGTGCAGAATTGTATATTCATATCAAGGAGAAAGCGTGGAAAGACTTGGGTGTATCTGTTGGCGTAGTAGCACTCTGTTTGTTGCTTATAGTAGGCACCAAACTCAGTTGGCTCGAAATGAACCAAAGTTACCTCAAAGAGACTATGCGTGGTGGACACTCAGAACTGAGAGGCGATGAGGCGATGAGACGAGAAGGCGAGAAGGCAGGTTTGGATTTGGATTATGCTACGGCATGGAGTTATGGTATAGGCGAGACGATGACCTTCCTGATCCCTAACTGGGAAGGTGGTGCAAGCGGATATAATGTAGGCGAAAAGTCCGAACTCTGCGAGACAATGAAGCAGAATGGAGTACCTAAACGTTCAGCCGAACAATTCTGTGGGCAAGTACCTACTTATCGTGGTGAAAAAGCATTTACGAGTGGTCCTGTGTATATGGGAGCTATCATCTGCTTCTTGTTTGTGTTGGGTTTGTTGATTGTTAGCGGTCCATACAAATGGGCATTGCTCATTGCAACAATCTTCTCCGTCGCTCTTGCTTGGGGACGTAATATGATGTGGCTCACAGAACTCTTCTTCAACTACTTCCCAATGTATAATAAGTTCCGCGCCGTGGAAAGTATCCTGGTGGTGGCAGAGATCACAATGCCATTGTTGGGTATTATGGCGCTACAACAAGTGATAGATAAGAAAATAGGATGGGATAAGATGAAAGTACACATCCTAGCCGCAGCAGGTATCACCGGCGGTTTGTGCCTAGTGATGGCGTTGTTCGGTGGTGCGATAGATGTGACTAGCAGTTACGATGGTCAGTGGGCAAGTCAAGTGCCAGGCTGGTTGAAGGAAGCCATCTTGGACGAGCGTGTAGCGATGATCAAGGCAGATGCTTGGCGCTCGCTAATCTTTATCGTGTTAGGGGCAGGATTGGTATATTGGTATGCGTGGAAAAATACCCAACCTATTGCCAATCGCCTATTGCCAATTGCCTTTTATGGTGCTCTGGCGGTATTAGTACTCGCCGACATGATTCCAGTGAACAAGCGTTTCTTTGGAAATGACCACTTTGTAAAAGAAAAAGACGCTGAAAGATATTTTGCAATTCAACCATACGAGGAGCAGATCCTAGCAGATACATCTTATTATCGAGTGTTGAATTTGGCTACCAATACCTTCAACGACGCACGCACAAGTTATCGTCTGAAATCTATCGGTGGTTATTCGGCAGCTAAGTTGCGTCGTTATCAAGACTTGATTGACGAGCATATCTCTCGCGAGATGAATCCGCTGATGCAAACAGTAATGCGCACACAAGGTTTTATGTTGCCAGATGAAAACGCAGGTAAAGATTTTCCTGTGTTGAACATGCTAAACACAAAGTATGCTGTAGTGCCATTACAAGGAGGAAAGAATGCTTCTGTACAGAATCCATACGCTATGGGTAACTGTTGGTTGGTGGATGAGGTTGTATATGTAGACACCCCAGACGAAGAATGTGCAGCATTGCGCACTTTGGATTTGCACAAGCAAGCCGTAGCAGATAAGAAGTTTGCAGCAGCATTGGATTTGACCAAACCAGAAGTAGCACCATTGATGGCATTTGATGAGAATGTGATAGAGCTGACATCTTATGCGCCAAACTGTTTGGAATATGTAGCTATGACCGAGCAAAACAAGGTGGCTGTCTTCTCTGAGATCTATTATCCATACGATTGGCACTTATATATGGTGGATAGAGAGGGCAAGAATAGCGTAGAGATACCTTTGGCACGAGTGAACTACACACTGCGTGCAGCAGTAATTCCTGCCGGTGCACATCAATTACGCATGGTGTTTGAACCACATGCTTTGAAGACAGACAGAGCTAGTATGGCTATATTGATTTTGGCACTATTGCTGAGTACAGGCGCATTGACATCCCCATTGTGGAGAAGAAAGAAATAAAAGATTTGAGAAGTCTATGAAAAAGATTGTATTTTTGTTTGCTATACTAGGAACAACCCTAGGACTCCATGCACACAACACAACCGCATCAGTTGTAGTGTTAGAGGAGGATTTTTCGCTATGCACCGCTGGTACACCAGAGCAACCAGACACAAAGAATATTGCACCTGGTACAGACTACGTCTACGAGGTAGATGCAGCATATACGCATCAACCACATTGGTCAGGCTACTATGTGTTCCAAGCAGGCGGTTGTGTAGCAGTATCCGAATACGATTACTATGGTTATACATACGGAGGACACATCTCTACTCCTGAAGCTGAATTGTACGGCGAAGCAACCATCTGTTTTCGTGCCCGTCGTGCAGGCACAAGCCCTAACTCAGGAACATTGGATTTGTCGCTATGTGACAACACATCTGGTCGTTTAGAGTCAGTAGAGTTTGGCTTAACCACCGAGTGGCAAGACTTTACATGGACCAGTGACAAAGGTACCTTCAACGACAAGAACATATTCCAATTCTCTACGATGGGTGGAACCATCTTGTTGGATGACATAAAAATTACACGCGTGCGCAATCGTACGCCAAACGTAGTAGCTAACCTACCAACAAATAATTCTCCTAGTGAGTTCGTGGCTAGTTGGCAACGCAGTAGCGTAAGCAATATTGATGGTTACCTGTTTAGCGTGTGGTACAAACAAATGCCAGAGGAAGAAGTGAGTGGTAGCCTATCATACGACTTCGAGAGTATCAATGTGAAGACTGATGGACAATCAATTGACACTACTGAGCCAGGTTATCCCGAAGGTTGGGAGATCAATGTATCTAGCCAAGGCGCGAAAGACATGTGCACCACAAAGGGTGATTACAAATCGGGAAAACAAGCAATCAACTTTGACGCAGAAGGTGATTACATATTGACACCTGAAACACCTGCTCCTATCCATAAAATCAATTTTTGGGTAAAACCAAGCAGCATGCAAGAAGAGGAATACAACTTTTCTATGGTGGGCATACAGGTGAAGAATATAGATGGCGAATGGGAAGCCATTGCTAATCTACCGAACTATTGGATGGAGAAAAAGGGTGGATACTTGAGTTTTGAGGGAGACGAAATAGGCAACTATGTTAACCAAATTAAATTGGTATGTGTAGGCTCATATGGAGTGACATTTGCCATTGATGATATCACATTGGAATACCATACACAAGCGTTGCCCATGAGCTTGATCACCGACAGTCTAGTAACAGATACCTTCTGCGTGGTGTCAGATATTGATCCAACGAAGGAGCATTATTACAATGTGAAGGTAAAAGAGGGTGATATGATATCTGAACCTAGCGAAGATATTTGGGTAGATGGTATTCAAGGAGTGACACCTGTAGCATTGCCTGCTACAGATGTAACAGAAAATAGTTTTACGGCTAACTGGGAGAAGAACTATAATGCAGGAAGTTATAAACTGAATATATTGCAAACCACTACAACCAAACGCGATAACGAAGAAATAGTGATACTAGAGGAAGACTTTAGCGGTATCACAGATGGTACATTCGATAATCCAGGTTTCTCATGGGATCTGGTACACAACTTGAGCGAGAACGGTCAGAGCGAACACGAGTGGTTACTTACCTACCCTCGTTGGGTGACAGGTATGGCAGGAAGTCAAGGTCCTAACTACTATAGCGGCAAAGCAGGATTGGTAGTGAGTCCAGAAATGAAATTTGGCAATAATGCAGTCAAAGTATCATTCAAGGCATACAACAAAGTAGCTGGCGATCGATTGTGGGTAATGATTATCAAAAACCACGAAGCTGCGCAAGCCGAAATCGGTGTACCCGTAGCATTTAGCAGCACAAGCAGTGGTTATATCACTGATTCAGTGGTATTGTCCGGTATAGATTTTGGTAATATTCCGTTGCATATAGCCTTTATGAGCGAACAAGGAGAGTACTATGTAGATGATATTAAGATATCGTTTATCGTACCTCAAGCAGGAACAGTGGTGGAGATTCCGTATAAGACGATTGAAGTAATAGACACTGCATATACCTTTACCAACTTGCCAGAAGGTATTACAGATTATGCATATAATGTAATGGTGAAACGCACCAAAGACTTCTACACCTATACTTCAAACTACTCAAATACAGTAGAAGTGAAACTGGTTAGCACAGATGTAGAAGACATCGCAACTAATCAACAAAATAATACAAACAAACTACTACACAAGGGACAAATTCTTATCCACCGTGAAGGTAAGACATATAACTTGATGGGAGTAGAGATAAAATGATAGCATAGTGATAACACTTATTATCTGCACATATAATCGAGAGAAGTATATCGGTCCATTATTGGAGAGTATAGCCAATAATGATTATCCAGTTTCGGATTACGAGATTGTACTAGTTGACAACAACTGCGTTGACAACACCCGTGGTGTGTGTGAACAATTTGCTGCTGCTCATCCAGCTATTACGTTGCGCTATGTAGTGGAAACAGAACAAGGACTTTCCGCAGCACGCAACAAGGGTATCAAGGAAGCTAAGGGTGAGATTATTATATATGTAGATGATGATGCATTGGTGGATGAGGATTATATCCGTATTTATGCGGAGCATTTTGCGGCACACCCTGAAACAATGGCCGCTGGTGGTCCAATTGAACCATTATATGAGACTAAAGAGCCAAAGTGGATGTCCCCCTACACTAAAGCTCTCCTAACGGCATGGATGAACTATGGCGATAAGATGCGCGAATACCCCAATGGGCGCTATCCTGGTGGAGGCAATGCGGCATACCGCAAGTGTGTATTCGATCAAGTAGGATTATTCAACACAGAGTTGGGTCGTAAAGGTAGCGCTCTGCTAGCTTCTGAGGAAAAGGATATCTTTGATAAAATGCATGCATTGGGTATGCAAGTACTCTATCTGCCTACCCCCGTATTGCATCATATCATCCCACAGGCGAAGTTGGAAGAAGACTATTTCAATCGCTTGACCTTGCAGATAGGTCGTAGCGAGCGCATGCGCACGCGCGCTATATCAAAAGGTAAATACTTTAAGCGTCTATTCTCAGAAGGCATCAAATGGGGAGGTACATTTGCATTGCTAGGCATCTACACACTACAAGGTCATCCTGTAAAAGGATGGAAACTAGTGCTCTTCCGCAGAAATGTGACAAAAGGATTATTGGGTGGTTAGGACATAATACCCAATTTCTTAAAGACTAATTCACAACTATTCTTACTACTTGTTTCTCCCCAGAACTTATCTAGAATCTTCTGGCGGGCTGCTGCGTCCATAGCGTAGTCATTGGTTGATATCACCTGGATGAGTTCGCTGAAGGTATAAACTTTTCTTCCTACGATATTATCTTGGATATCGAAGATGAACTCACGACTATTTACATATTCATCGTAATCATAATGGAAAAGGATGATATGCTTTTTAGGCATGAGGACATAGTCATATAAGATGGACGAATAGTCGGTAATGAGTACATGAGTGTATGGCAGAATGCAATACATATCCACATTGCCATCCAGGAAAATAAGATTGGTATATTGAACCGACTTGTCAATAATGGTATTGGCATGCGGTTTCATCAATACACACGCATTCTGCGCCGTAGCACAAGCATTGAGCGCGTTGAGATCAAAGCCATTGGCAAAGCATTCGCGTTGCGAATCGCGCCATGTTGGCATATAGACCAACACCGTATCATATTGCTGGATATGAGTTATGAGTTGCTTTGTAGCTCGCGATTCGTATTTCTGGATAAATTGGTCAACCTCTTCTAGTGGTTTATTCAAGAGTAGATTACGTGGGCAACCAGTCTGAATACATTGTTCCTTAGTGATACGGAAAGACTGAGAGAATACCCCATCAAAGAAGTCAGTGGTAGAGACCATATAGTCTGGACGACGGAATGGCGCAGGGTGATAGAAAGTATCGCGGATATCGCGTTCGACATAACGTTTGGCCAAGTCACCTTTGGTAATACCAAACTCAATGGCTTTCATCGGTACTCCATGCCATAGATTGACGATCTTAGCACTACCTGCAAGGCAAAAAGCTATGTCAGATGAGTAGGAATTAACGAACCAGTATTTAGCTCTAAGTGCATACCATAATCCCTGAATTGACGCCACATAGTAAGCAGTATAGCCAAGACTACGGATATGAGTAACGGTGGATTTTTTAGTAGAAATCCAAACGAGTTTGCGGTTTTTAATGTGCTCGTTGGCATAGATAAACTGATATTTGGAGTTATCATTAAATCCACCTCGATACGAACCAAACACCAATATCTTGCTCGTTCTAGGAACGAGATAAGACAATGGATAAACCATGTAACAGAAGAGATATGCTATGAACTTGGCAAACTGTTTCATTCTCCGCGCAGTTTGTGTAATGTCTCGTTAATGAGTGTACTAGATGTACCTTTAGTATATGGGAAATAGACCACCTCTGCACCTATGGCATTGAGGTCGGCCTCTATCTTATTCCATTTGTCGGTTCCCTTCCAATCATCGCCCACGAACATGACATCAAAATGGTATTTCTCCCAAGCCTCCATCTTGTTCATATTCTCTTGGGTAACCACCTCGTCCACATATTTGATGGCAGCCACAATCTCCTTGCGCTCAACGAAAGGAATAACCGCTTGTTTGTGTTTGTAGCTGACCAACTCATCGGTTGACACACCTACGATGAGGTAGTCACATTGTGCTTTGGCCTTGCGGAGCAGATTCAAGTGACCAATATGGAAAAGGTCATATACACCAGTGGTATAACCTACCTTGATGGGCTCATACATATTGAGGAACTGCTCGAGGCAGTAGAGTTGCCATTTCTGATTGCCTGTGAGCTGACTCATGTCGATATCTCGACGAAACTCTGGGCGCTTAGGACCACACCAATCCTTGAAGTATGCATCTACAGGACGAGGCATAGGCACCTTGTTTGGCACAGGAATCTCTGGGTACTTAATCTGCATCAATTCACGTACAAGGTACTTGGATTCGCCGTTTCGTACACGAGTCAAGTCTAAAGGATCTGCCATACGGAGCAACGCATATGGGTCGGTATATGGCATGTCAGCTGTTTTGAATGCATTATAGTATGAGCTAGACGACTCACGACTGAATACATCGTCCATGAATTGGAGGAAGTCGATTCTTTCTCCTTGGCGATAACGCTCGTAGAGATATGACATATCCTCTGGGGTTTTGAGTACCAATGCAGGGTCTAGGAATGTATAGCGTTTGGAGAAATCTTCTACTGTCCAATCTTTAGATAAGAGTTGGTCCATTCCGCCAAAAATAAGGTCGCTACTCTCGCCAACAATGAGTCGTGTCACGCCATCAGCTTTGGCTTGGAGTGCCGCCTGGTAGAGTTGTGGTTCGATAGAGTGAACAGGAGCATGCTTGGTGCGCATAACTGGTTCAAGGCAATTTTGTACAGTCTTCCAATCAATATCCACGTAGTGAAGATTCAAACCATAGTATTTAGCATAGTATTCAGCACGAGCTAACTCCTCCTTTTGGTATTCACCACCCAAGAAACGGAACGTGTAAGCATCGCAACCAGGCATGTAAGCTGCCAAGATAGCAGAATCCATACCGCCAGAGAGGCAGATACCCAGTTTCTCTCCCTTGAGAGAGTCAAAGACTTTTTGGATAGCAGCATCAATTTCTGCAGCAGTGCGAACATAGGTAAAATGCTTGCTATCGGGTAATGGTATATTCTCGTGATGAAGTCCTGAATAAAAATCCATGCCTTCGCGCTCTATATAGCGGAAAGCAAGGTAGGAACTCATGCAAAAATTCTTATTAATCATATATCTTCTTTGAATGTTATTTTCTTGTTTTGTTCTTCGCCCTCCACAATGTAGATCGGCAACTCTTGCATATGCTCATGCACGATACCACAATCGTCTGTGGCAGGCAAGTGGCATGCAGCACAAACCTCTGCGCTGAGACTATCCACCCCCAATGCCTTGGTGTATGCCTCGGCTATCAACTCCAAACGGAATGCCTGTGGCGTTTGGGCACGCATAATGGTAGAGCGCTGTGGAATACGCGCTACCTTACCATCCACCATCTCATAAACGGTGTCGGTCGAAGGGATAGCCACCGTCACTGCCTCGTGCTCTTCAAGTGCCTCGCATGCGCGAGCAATAATCGCCTGACTCACAAACGGACGCGCTGCGTCGTGGAGAAGCAGGTTAACTTCCTCGCCCTTCGCCTCTCGCCTTATCGCCTCTCGCCTTATCGCCTTATCGCCTAATAGCCTAATAGCATTCACGCTCGATTCCCAACGCTCTTTGCCGCCGGGGATAATGTGGCGGACTTTTTGCCAAGCATTAGCAAGTAGCATTTGTTCTGCGTAAGCGATATAGTCGGGATGCATAACAATGCAAACCTCATCGATATGAGGCGACTCTTCAAAGGCACTGACGGCGTGCTCTAAGATAGAGCGACCATCTGCGAGGGGCAATAATTGCTTGGGAACTCCGCCTCCCACGCGTGCTCCTATGCCTCCTGCTAATATGACAGCGATGTTATACATTTTTCAATATGTTCAGACAACCTATGGGCTGTTCAAGAGTTCAAAGGTTCGGAAGTGTTTATTGAAGCAAGGATCATTTCGCAGACTTCGCGAATGGCACCATCTCCTCCTTTTTTTGTGAGATGAATAATACCAGGAACTGCTTTTACCACTTCCACCGCATTAGCTGGACAAGCGGCTACACCAACATGCTGTAAGAGATCTAGGTCATTCACATCATCACCCACAAAACACACCTCCTCTAATGTAATACCCAATTGATTACATATTTCTTTGGCCGCATCAAGTTTGGTCATTTTCATGCCATTGCATACACGACCAACACCTGTGTAGATATATTCTAAACCAAGTCTTTGACCACGAACGAGACCAATATTGCTCTTCTCGCTTGTGAGGATACCACATGGAATACCTGCCTTGCGGAGCATAATAATACCCATGCCGTCATAGACGCAAAACTTCTTAAACTCATCACCACTCTCGGTATAATACATACCACCGTCGGTCATACAACCATCCACGTCAGTCAAAAATACTTTTACTGGTTTCATATCACTAATGATTCATATAACATTTGGGCACAAAGGTACGATTTTTTTTTGAAACAACCAAGAGCCAATGCCTATTTTGTTGATAAATACAAAAAAACGCTACACAATTTGTGTAGTCCGCAAAAAATAAGTACCTTTGCAGCCAAATCATGAAAATAAGAAAAAACGACTACATATTTATCGGTTTGGTGATACTATTGGTGCTGGTTGCCATTCTGAATATCTGCAATGGTTCGATGTGGATTTCACCACTTCGTCTTTGCTCTTTGTCGCCTATGCAGGAACAAATTTTGCTCCAACTCCGTCTACCTAAGATGCTCACAGCCATATTGGCAGGTGCCTCGCTCTCGGTAGCAGGATTGATGATGCAGACGCTATTTAGGAACCCATTGGCTGGTCCCTATATTCTAGGAGTCTCTTCTGGCGCTAGTCTTGGAGTAGCTCTGGTGACAATGTGTGGTGTGGCAATCGGCAGTAGCGGTTTGATTAGTGGAGCTGCCATCATTGGTAGTATTCTAACAATGTTGCTAGTTATGCTTTTTGCGAAGCGCATCCGTAGTAATGTCACGCTATTGATTGTGGGCATGATGATAGGCAATATCGCAGGCGCATTGGTAAATATGATTCAGAATTTTGCGAATCCTGATTCACTCAAACTCTTTATTGTATGGACCTTAGGTTCACTAAGCGGTGTAAACTGGATGGAACTATCAACACTTGCTATTGGTATCGCCATAGCCGCATGCATAGTGCTTATTCTCATTAAACCACTCAATGGTCTACTATTAGGCGAGGACTATGCACGTGGTTTAGGCATTAATGTAGAACGCACACGTTGGATGATGGTCATGGCATCATGTCTCTTGGCGGGTAGTGTGACGGCATTTTGTGGTCCAATTGCCTTCATCGGCGTGGCAGTCCCTCATATAGCACGTGGAATATTCGGAACAAGTAACCATCGTATTATCATTCCAGCTTCTGCACTTATCGGAGCGAACATTCTGCTCATCTGCGATATTCTCTGCAACCTAAGTACCTATGCACTACCTATCTCCACAATGAGTGCCCTATTTGGTGCGCCTATCATCTTGTGGATCGTATTAAAAAAGAAATAATCAATGCGTAAAATCCTTTGGATGGGATTATAGAAAGATTAAGAGTCACGTCCGATAAAAAAAATCCATGGACACATTAGATGATATCCATGGAAAGTCAGAAATTAATTTTCAAAGACGAGTTCTCTATTTCTTAGATTTACAATCACAGGTTTGGTGCGATCGACTTTACCAGCGATGATGCTCTTACTAAGTTCATTGAGCACAAGTCGTTGCAAAGCTCGTTTCACAGGACGAGCACCAAACTGTGGATCAAAGCCCTCCTGCGCAATATAATCAATCGCATCATCTGTCACACGAAGATCTATACCACTATCCATCAGCATCTTGTGCACACTAGTAATCTGCATAGAGACAATATCACGAATCTGCTTCTCATTGAGCGGAGTAAACATAATCGTCTCATCAATGCGGTTGAGAAACTCGGGACGAATCGTTTGCTTCAACAATTCTATCACCTGCTGGCTAGTCTGCTCGTGAGGAATACCTTGCTCCTCATTCTCGCGAATCAATTGACTACCTAAGTTAGAAGTAAAAATAATCAATGTATTCTTAAAGTTCACCGTACGGCCCTTATTATCGGTCAAACGGCCATCATCAAGCACTTGCAGGAGCACATTGAACACATCTGGGTGCGCCTTCTCTATCTCGTCAAAAAGCACCACGCTATAAGGTTTGCGACGGATAGCCTCTGTGAGTTGACCACCCTCATCATAGCCCACATAGCCTGGAGGTGCTCCTATCAATCGAGTAGCGGCAAACTTCTCTTGATACTCCGACATATCAATGCGTGTCATCATATTCTCATCATCAAACAAGTAGTCTGCCAGGGCTTTCGCCAACTCTGTTTTACCCACGCCTGTCGTACCCAAGAAAATAAATGAACCAATAGGTCGTTTGGGGTCCTGTAGACCAGCACGAGAGCGACGGATGGCATCACTAACTGCCTGAATGGCTTCATCTTGCCCCACAACACGTTGGTGTAGTTCCTCCTCAAGGTGCAGAAGTTTGTCGCGCTCAGATTGCATCATCTTGGTCACAGGAATACCTGTCCAACGAGCCACAATCTCAGCAATATCATCTTCATCCACTTCTTCCTTGATCAGGCTTTCACCTTGCATGGCATGCAAGGCATCTTGAGCGGCTTTGATATTCGCTTCGGCTTGTTGCATTTTACCATAGCGAATTTCGGCTACCTTACCATAATTACCTTCACGTTCGGCTACTTCTGCCTCGTGTTTCATTTCCTCTATACGCGCTTTTTCGTTTTGGATGGTGGCAATATACCCCTTTTCCTTCTCCCAGCGTGCATTCATCATATTGGCTTGCTCTTGGAGGTCTTTGAGTTGCTCTTCGATGGCAGATAACTTTACCTTGTCTTGTTCACGTTTGATGGCCTCACGCTCAATTTGAAGTTGCATAATCTGACGATTGAGGTCATCCAACTCTTCTGGTTTAGAGTCAACTTCTAGGCGTAATTTAGCCGCAGCTTCATCCACCAAATCAATGGCTTTATCTGGAAGAAAACGGTCTGATATATAACGAGTTGAAAGTGTCACCGCAGCAATCAGCGCATCGTCTTTGATACGCACCTTATGGTGAGTTTCGTAACGCTCCTTCAATCCGCGCAGAATAGAGATAGTAGCCGGCTCATCGGGCTCATCCACCATCACCATTTGGAAACGGCGCTCAAGGGCTTTGTCGGTCTCAAAGTACTTCTGATACTCATCTAATGTGGTAGCACCGACTGCACGAAGTTCACCACGAGCAAGAGCGGGTTTGAGAATATTAGCAGCATCCATCGCACCAGAAGTCTTGCCGGCTCCTACTAGGGTATGAATCTCATCGATAAAAAGAATAATTTCACCGGTGGCATTAGTCACCTCGGTAATAACGCCTTTGAGACGTTCTTCAAATTCACCTTGGTACTTAGCACCAGCAATAAGTGCTCCCATATCAAGGGAGTAAATCTGCTTCTTTTTAAGATTCTCGGGTACATCGCCACGAATAATACGATGTGCAAGACCTTCAACTATAGCAGTCTTACCCACACCAGGTTCACCTATGAGTATAGGATTATTCTTAGTACGACGAGAAAGAATTTGCAACACGCGACGGATTTCATCGTCACGCCCAATGACTGGGTCTAGTTTGCCTTGTTGTGCACGCTCGCAAAGGTTAATGGCGAAACGTTTTAAATTTTCAGTATTCATAGTTTTATAGTTTTAAATCATTAAGGACTTTAAGGTCACTACAAATAGATTTTATCAAAAGCCATACCAAAACCATAAGACTGCCAAAATGGCAGTCCTCTTTATGTTTCTAGTCTAATTTAGACAAGCCACCTACATTTCTCTTGTAAATTACGCACTATTCACGCACTATTCACGGACAATAAACGCACTATTCCTAATATTTCCTCGGAGGATGAAGATATAATCCTCGCCTTTACACCTTACACCCTACACTATCACTTTTATTAAGATTGCCGTCTCTTTTACCTCTCTTATACCTTGCCTCTTTTTACCGAGAGAACTCCGACCGACGACCGAGAGAACTCCGACTCATCTCCTCGCCTCCCCAAAGTGACTTTTGTTAAGATTGAGAACCTAAAAAAGTTGTCTCCCATCCTAAAAAGGTTGACTCTATTCCTAAAAAAGTTGGCTTATCTATTTAAAGAAAAATCACCTCAAAAGGCGATTTCTCTTGCTCAATCCAAAATATTTCACTACCTTTGCGAACAAAATCAATAGTATAACTTTTATGAGCAATCTTATTCACGTTGATAAGGATTACAAACAGTGGATTCTTTCACTAAGCCAACGTTTCCGTCAAAGTCAAATCAAAGCATCAGTGCATGTCAATCAAGAGATGCTACGCTTCTATTGGGAATTAGGTAGTGAGATTGTCGCACTCAATGTAGAAGAACGTTGGGGCGAAGGTATAATGCAATCCATTAGTCAAGATTTGAAAGATGCGTTGCCTGGTGTTAGCGGTTTATCACCAACCAATTTATACTACTGCAAAAAGTGGTTTCTAACTTATTATCAAGAATTTATAAATTTACAACAACCTGTTGTAAAAAATGCCTCTCACACTTTCGAGTCAAATTTACAACAACCCGTTGTAAAAATTCAAGAAGTGTCAATTGGGGAAACAGAAACACTCTTTAATAGCAAGAATCACACATTACAACATATTGCTACTGAATTCTTTTCTATCCCATGGAGTCATCACATACGCATCATTGACAAATGCAAAAAAGATGCTTCCAAAGCACTATTCTATGTGCATCAGACTTTTCAAAATGGTTGGTCGCGTGATGTGCTTCTTAATTTTCTTGACACAGATTTGTACGAGCGATCGGGCAAAGCGATTACAAATTTCTCCACCACATTACCTGCCATTGACAGTGATTTAGCACAACAATTGACTAAAGACCCCTATCAATTTGACTTCTTCAAACTCAAAGACCGCTACAAAGAAAGCGAACTAAAAGACGAGTTAGTTAAGAATATTGAAAAGTTCTTGCTTGAACTCGGTCGCGGTTTCGCATACATGGGGCGTGAATATCGCTTAGAGGTGAATGGTGAAGAATTGTTTATTGACATGTTATTCTATAATGTACCGCTTCACCGTTATGTCGTAGTGGAAATTAAGACTGGCAAACTAGAGAGTGCAAATGTAGGACAACTTGGAGGTTATGTAGTAGCAGTTAATCATTTGCTCAACACACCACAAGACAATCCTGCTATCGGCTTGCTCATCTGTAAAGAAAAGAACGATATTTTGGCGCAATATGCCTTGGAGGGCTCCTCGCAACCATTAGGCATTTCGCAATATCAACTTGCAAAACTCATCCCCGACGATTTCCGTGGAACAATGCCAACCATCGAAGAAATCGAAAACAAGTTGAATGACAAAGATAATGAATAATAAGACAGGCACCATCATGCATAATGCTATTAAGTATATTACTACAATTATTGGTGCAGGTGCTGTTTTAGATTTTGATTACAATTATCAAGATTCCATATTTCCATCTTCGAGGAATATTACTGATTATATTAAAAATTTAAAGGTACAAGATGTAGACAATAAAGAATCAGATGTTATCAGTAAAGTATACAATCTTGCTTGTGATCGATTATCTCAGATATACGAAAAGAGAGGGATTTGCAAACAATATGAACTTAATTTTGAAGAATTGTATTTTTTATTAGAGTCATTACTTTCTTATACGGAAACAGGTATAGACTATCTTAATCCATATGGTTGTTCTCCGTTATCCATGTTGGTTTGTGTTCGAGATGAGTTGCAAAAATACTATCATGTGGAGTATGAACGTGCTCTTACAAAAATTTTGAAAGTGATAATAGAAATTATTGCACGATATGATAAACATTTTAAGGAATTTGCAGATTCAGAAGAATGGTATCGTTCATTTTGGCAAGGAAAAGAAAATATTAAATACGATATTTTTACATTTAACTACGATACAACAATAGAACAGAGTATGGAAAATTATGAAGACGGATTTGAAATTGTTGATAATCATAGAGATAAAATCAGTGCTTTCGTACCTCAAAAATTAATACATAATTCTAAAAAACAATCTACGATTCAACACCTCCATGGTTGTATATACTATGCTGAATATCCAACAGAATCTGGCATGATATATAGTCATCGAGATTTTTTTAAGATGAATTATGTAAATGATACTTTGAAATCTATAGGGTTACAACAAAATGAGCAAACGCAAGCTAGAGAGTTGTACATGAACTCACCAATCTTAGTTGGTCTACGAAAATTAGACAAGATGACATATTTACCAAATAGTATATATCACGCTAATTTGGTTAATGCACTTATGAAAAATCGAGGGCTTTTGATTGTAGGATATTCATTCGGGGATTTGTATGTCAATCAATTGATGCAGCGTAGATTACTAATGAGAGGAGATGATCATAGAATCGTTATTATTGATAGTTTTCCTAAATATATCAACTCGGCTGTTTCTTTATATCGCTATATGCATGATTATCAAGGTAAGATGATAAATTTCCTTAAACCTTTTTTTCACTTCCAATTTGATGATAATTTTAACTTAACAGGAGTAGAATTCATGTCATACAATGAGCCCATATATAGTAAGGACCATAAATGTATGTTGTTGATTTGTGGTTTTAAAAAAGCAGTGGAATTACATGCAGATCTCATTCAAAACTTCTTATAAATGTTAGAATAATTAGAGAATTAATGTCATGGATTTCCATTTTAGAAAGTTTTATTAAAATATATTTGCATATACAGTAAAAATATATTACCTTTGCAGTTGAAATTGTAAATTAAAGATTTTGCCTATGAATAAACCTGCATCGTAAAGGCGGTGCATAACATATTTAATATAGCGTTATAAGCCAAACTTGAGTTATTGAAACTTCGACACTTTCAAAAACTATTAAGCATTCAAGCACAGCCAACAACGCTCACGCTATCAGCGTGAGCTTTTGTGCAGATTTTGAATGCTTTAGGTAGTCGAAGACCTCAATAACTCAAATGAAGCGAACGAAAGTTCACGCTTTTTGCATGTATATGCGAAATCGTATTAACAAATAATAAATCAAATCATTAACCAACGGAGTATACCGAAAATCCGACAAAGAGTAGGCATAAATAACATAATATTATGAAAAAATCTAAATTCTTTTATGTGGCAATTGCATGTTGCTCTTTCCTTCTCCAATCATGCAGCACTTATTACGATTACATCCAAATGTTAGCCACCAAACCAGTCAATCAATCTGCACCTATTTCTCATGTTAATGGAGGAGTTCTATATGAAGATGAAAACTGCGCTGTATTCTATAAGTTTTGGAGCGATGGTGGCAATGCTGGTTTTGAATTCTATAACAAAACAGATAAAATCATCTATTTGGATTTAAGTAAGACTTTCTTCATTAGAAATGGAGTTGCATATGATTATTACCAAGATCAAACAGTAACCGAAACGGAAAGTACAAATACGTCCATCTCGCACACTCAAGGATATAGTCTTTCTGCAACGCGCTCATATTCAGCATCTATTTCTCAATATTACACAGGAAACTTTGGCGTAAAACCACTTACTATATATGATCCTAAAGCATCTAGTGCTACACTCGGAGTGTCAAAGTCTTATGGTGCAATGCTATTCGGAGCGGCAACAACTACATCCATGATAGGGCGTTCAACTAGCGTGTCAACTTCTAATACAGCTATTCTCGCAATTCCTCCTAAGTCATCTAAATTTGTTGAAAACTTCTCAATCATCTCAAACGAGATAGTTAGTTGCGATTTGAAGTATTATCCAGAAGAATCAGATAAACTTACTTTTACAGCCGAAACATCTCCTGTAACATTCGGTAATTATATTACATTTAAGATCGGCGAAAATTCAGACTTACAAAGCATTGAAAATGAATTTTATGTTTGCGAAGTCGCTAATTATGTTAAGCAAGATGTTACAGAATATGTTGAACGAGAGAAAACCTGTGAGAATATTTTAACTCCAACAGAAATTAAAGCACAAAAATACCAACCAACAATTTATGACAGATATATTACCGTTGGAGATGAAACATACTTCTATAAAACATATCGAGTACTCAGCAAAAGTACATTATACAAACGCAAACCAACAAATTTATACTGGAATTCTACATATAAGGGCTATACAAAAAGTGAAGGTAATTCCTTTACTTTCATAGTTCCAACATCAAATAAGTAAGTTTTTTTTGCATCATCTTTGCTACTCTT
The DNA here is from genome assembly GCA_045613525.1 of Paludibacteraceae bacterium. Taxonomy (GTDB): domain Bacteria; phylum Bacteroidota; class Bacteroidia; order Bacteroidales; family Paludibacteraceae; genus Colicola. The sequence goes on along the minus strand of JAZLBE010000008.1, from coordinate 12,396 downwards.
GAGCTACCTATGCGCAAGAGTAGCATTTTTTTATAATACACATATCTACCTCGAGTAACGATTCAATAGTAGCAAAAATTGATACAAGTTTTTCAAGTCTTGCAGATAATCTTCCAGGCCCTCTACAATTAGCACATCTTATTTTTGCAACAACTTTCATCACTCACCTTCGGCACAAAGAAAAAAAATAACAAAAACATCACCCAAGCGGTAGGAGTTGGTAATCAACACCTTTCGCTTGCTTTAAGCGTCTTTTTATAGCAACATTCACAAATCTTCGGCACAAAACCCTTTCCGTGCCGAAGATTTGTGCAGCATTATTATAGAGATGCGTTTATAGAAAGCCACCGAAAGCCCATATATCTCCCACAGATCTCCTATGATGCTCCCGAAACCCGCAGGGAACTTTGTAGAACTTTCAGTACAAATAGATAAAATCTATTTTTTCTTATAATATTTTCTCGCTTCGCTTGCATATGTGCATTTTTTATTGTAATTTTGCACGCAAAATTGGTTAACGATATCAGCATGAAAAAAAATATAGCTATCATAGCAGGAGGCGACAGTTCTGAATACGGAGTTTCGCTGCGTAGTGCAGCAGGTATATACTCTTTTTTAGACAAAGAGAAATACAATATCACTATCGTATGTCTTCGTGGCAAGGATTGGAAAGCACAGGTAGGCGAAGACGAGTGGGTAACGATTGATAAGAATGACTTTTCGTTTACGCACAATGGCGCTAAGAATACATTTGACTTTGCATACATCACCATCCATGGTACACCTGGCGAGAACGGTGTTTTACAAGGATATTTTGATATGCTCGGCATACCATACTCATGTTGTGGAGTGTTAGCAGCAGCGTTGACATTTAATAAGTTCACATGCAACCATTATCTCAAGAGTTTTGGTATACGTGTAGCAGAGAGTATACTTCTCCGCAAAGGAACAACACATCCAAGTGCTGAAGAGATTGTAGCCCAAGTGGGACTACCATGTTTCATAAAGACCAATGTGGGTGGTTCATCTTTTGGAGTAACCAAAGTCAAGACAGTAGAAGAAGTTGCTCCAGCTATTGAAAAAGCCATGGCAGAAGGAGATGAAGTGATTTGTGAGGCATTTATGCAAGGTACAGAGATTACTTGCGGAGCATACATGACTCGAAGTCAAAGTATGGCATTCCCTATCACAGAGGTTGTGACAAGCAATGAGTTTTTTGACTATGACGCAAAGTATAATGGTCAAGTAGAAGAGATTACTCCAGCCCGCATTCCTGATGAAGTACGTGATAAAGTGCAAGCATTAACACTACAGATATACAAGCTATTAGGGTGCAAAGGAATCATCCGAATTGACTATATTTTGACAGAAGGTTGGACGATCAATTTGCTGGAAGTAAATACAACTCCAGGCATGACTGCCACATCGTTTATACCACAGCAAGTACGCGCTGCAGGTTTGAACATAGGAGATGTTCTTGCGCAAATCGTAGAAGATAGTTTTTGATATTTAAGGTTAAAGTCAATGAATATACAAGAACAAATAGCACTGATTGACTGGCAACGTGAGCCACGTGGTTTATACGAACCAATAGCATATACTATGGCTGCTGGCGGTAAACGAGTTCGTCCTGAATTGGCAATGATAGCTTGCCAAATGTTTAACGGCAGGGAAAAAGATGTAGCTCCTGCCGCAATGGCATTGGAAGTGTTTCACAATTTTACGCTCTTGCATGACGATGTAATGGATAAGGCCGAGGTCCGCCGTGGACGCCCAACAGTACATATCAAGTGGAACGAAAACACGGCAATATTGTCAGGTGATCAAATGCTGATTGAGGCATACAAACTACTCTCTGGGGTTCCTGCAGATAAACTACCTCAGGTATTGCTGATGTTCAACAAAATGGCCACAGAAATTTGTGAGGGACAGCAATATGATGTAGATTTTGAATCGCAAAGCGAAGTTAAACTAGATGAATACTTGAAGATGATACGCCTCAAAACGGCTGTTCTGCTAGCCACTGCGCTTAAGACAGGAGCTTATATTGCTGGGGCGAATGCTGAAGAGCAAGAGAAAATATACCAATTCGGTATTAATATCGGACTTGCGTTCCAAATACAAGATGACATTCTAGATGTATGGGGTGATCCTAAGACATTTGGCAAAGCAGTAGGTGGAGATATTTCATGTAACAAGAAGACTTTCGTCCTCTTAACTGCCCTACAATTAGCAGATAAAGAGCACCGAGAAGCTTTGGATAGTTGGTTAGTTCAAACATTAACAGATAACACAGAGAAAATCTCGGCAGTAAAAACAATCTATGAACAATTAGGCGTACGAGCTAAATGTGAAGAAGCTGTAGAGACATACACGAGTCACGCATTAGAGCTGCTCCATCAACTTCCACAAAACACAGCCACACAACAATTACTGATGTTGGCCAACAAACTCAATACCAGAAAATCATAATTCTAAATAGAAATTCTCATGCCTTATCGTCGATTACCAAAAACAGACAAAGCACGTTTACGAGCACTAAAACAAGCCATTATCCGTGCAGGTGAAGTGGAATTTAACCAACAAGCCATCAACTACCGCACCATTACAGAGGCGCAACGTTTCCTTATGCTCTTTGAGAATCAAGTAGCACAACACCAAGCTAATTTTGACTCAAAAGTTTCGGACAACAAGCAGTATCGCCATAAGGTGCGCAATGCTCGTATGTATATCTCGCACTTTATTCAAGTGCTCAATTTGGCAGCTATACGAGGCGAAATAAAGAAGGCACAAAAAGAACTATACCACTTAGATCCAAACAATCATACTCTACCCGATTTGAGTTCAGAGGAGAAATTATTACAATGGGGAAAAAACATCATAGAGGGAGAACAAGCACGAACTAGCCAGGGCGGATTCCCAATATATAACCCAGCTATCAATAAGGTGCAAGTGCATTATGACATATTCCGTGAGCACTATACCACACACAAAATACACACAAAAACTCATAATCGTTCGTCCGCCAACATTGAAGACATGCGTATTCAGGCAGATGCTCTCATACTAAACATGTGGGATCAAGTAGAGAGTTTCTACAAAGATGAACTACCATATGCCAAACTACAGAAATGCCAAGCATACGGAATGATTTATTATTACCGAACGGGCGAAGCAAAACTGACTCCACAGACGGACCAACAAATCATCAATGATAATGCGCAACAAACTAAACTAAAATGGTTTGATTTGGAGTAACAACTCCCTGTACACGCTGATCATGGCGTGCAGAAGGAACTTCATCAATCATTTGAAAATCATAAGCCACACCTAGCGTAAAGGTGTGGTTTTTTATTTTCTTGATGAATCGATCATAATATCCGCCACCACGTCCTAAACGTCGACCTTTCTTGTCAAAAGCTACAGCAGGAACAATCATCAAATCAATTGTACCCTCATAAGCCGGAGTTGTTGGCTCTGGAATACCAAACTTACCACGATGCATCATTGCGTTTCCCGCATAAGGATGAACAGTCATACCACGACGATGACTTACGGGAAAAAGAATCGTTTTCTCATGCTTATATCGCTTAACCAAAGGCAATACATCTACCTCATTTTGAACAGGATAGTATAGCAATATCGTCTTAGCCGATTGAAAAACTGGCAATGATTCTATTTGTTCTAAAATTTTAGTAGATTGTATGGTACGTTCGTCAACTGGCATAATACGACGTTTTTGAGCTAGCAACTCACGCACCTTTTGTTTTTCACGATGCAACTTACGAGCAGGCAAGTATTGCAATAAATCTTTTATGTTCGTTTCGAAAAGCATAAGCAAAGTTTTTAAACCACGCTACAAAGGTACAATTTTATTTTTAAATATGCAAGTTTTGTCTTTTAAACTCCATGTAGTCCTAGAAGAGTTGGCTAAAGCCAAAAAATATTGCAAATATATTTGTATAATCGAAAAAAAAGCAGTAACTTTGCGGGAAAATTTGTAAATATGCGACATTTTATACTAATATCATTATTTTTGGTAGTTGCAATGGTTAGTTGTGACCTCAACTCTACCACAACGACAACTTCGGATGAGAATAGAGTACATACTTTCGCTTTCTACGAAGACACAGTCAACCCTGGATTAACCGAAGGTGTATACAAGATTGAACATAGTTCAGATACTGGACGCATTTATAGCAAGGATTCTCTCCGTTTCGGAACATGCTTAGACAGCGTTGTGCCTTATATCACCTATAAGGCTACCCCAGGTTCTGCGACATTCTACACACCAACAGACACCATTATTAGTACAGGATCAGATACTATCAATCTAACGAACAGACCTATCTACCTACAAGTTATTGCTTCAGACATGGAGAGCGAGAGATGGTATAGAATTGATATTAACGTGCACCAAATAAATCCAGACCTATATGTATGGACCAAGTTGAACGAGAGTATTTTCCCTAAACAAAACTGCGAGACAAAGGCTTTCTATTTTCAAGATCAGTTTGTGCTATATGTCAACAACGGGCTCTCAACTCAAGTATATACATCAAGCGACGCTACAACTTGGTCTAAGTCAAATGCTACACCAAGTGGTCTACCTACTCCATGTCAAGTACGTGACATCGTAGAACATCACGATACACTCTATTACATTGCACATAATCAGCTGTACTACGCTACTAATTATACTACATGGACGGCTATTGACTATAGCAGTTCTACTTATGAGCCAATCAACATGCTCATGAGTTATGATAACAAAGCATGGTGTATTATCCAAGATCGTAACACTCAACAACTCATGCTAGCTACCATTGAACAAGGACAGATCAACCCATGTAAAAATATCATAGGACTAGAAGATGGTTATATCCCAGAGGGATTCCCTATTAGTGATTTTGCTGCCATAGAGTTCCAAAGTAGTAGCGAGCGTCCTAGAGCCATGATAGTAGGCGGAAGAAGTTATAATGGTAATCCGGTTAACACTCGCTGGAATATTGAATACGCTAAAAACGAAAATGGTTATCGCCTTAGAGACTTCACCATCTCACAACCTTCATTCCACACTTTGACAGGCGCATCAATCATACAATATAATGATCAACTTATGATGTTTGGTGGAATAGATAATGACCTAGATTGGAACTCTAACATCCTCTATTCTGACGACGAAGGAATGAACTGGTATCAACCAGACACAGCATACAACCAATTACCTATAGAATACGAAAGTCGTCATTATCAGTCTGTCATTGTTCACAAAAATAGCATATATATGATAGGCGGACAATCACATAACACATCATTTAGCGATGTATACAAAGGATGCCTCAATGCATTGCTAGATTAATACCTATGCAAAATTTCCGACTACATATACATAACGAGTTCTCGCAGTTTGAAGATGCTTTTGCTCAGGCGCTAAGTAGTGATCATCCATTACTTTCTGAGGTACTCAGCTATATTCATACTCAACGAGGCAAACAATTACGCCCTGCTCTAGTATTACTAGCTGCTGCTATTTGCCGTGGAGTAACCTCTAAGACAATACAAACAGCCGTAGTCTTAGAGCTCACGCACACGGCATCTCTTGTACACGATGATGTTGTTGACAACTCACCTCTTAGGAGAGGTATGGATGCTGTACATACACAATGGAGCAACAAAATAGCCATTTTGACAGGAGACTACATGTTAGCTAAAGTCATTAGTCTTTTAGCAGAAATACGCAACACCAATATACTCAGTATCATTTCTGCTATGAGTAAGGCATTGACCGAGGGAGAATTGCTTCAACTGCATGCTGGTGAATCCATGTGGATTAGCGAAAAACAATACTATCAGATCATTGAACAAAAAACAGCATGCCTATTTGCAGCATGTAGTGAGGCAGGGGCTGCTAGTGCAGGAGCAACTACAAGACAGATGACCGCCATGCGTAATTATGGTCTGCACTTAGGAATGTGTTTCCAACTCAAGGATGATGTATTGGACTATTCTGACATAGAAGATATTGGCAAGCCTACCATGAATGACTTGCAAGATGGCAAAGTAACATTACCGCTTTTGATATCATTGCAACGCGCGTCCAAAGAAGAAGCATCATCTATTCGTGAAAAAGCAGAGACACTAACTAACAAAATGCCTGATATCAATATTTTTGAAACAGAACAAGATATCAAATCATTTGTGATGCGCTATGATGGTATTCGTTATGCTCATCAAATAATGGAGAAACATCGTAAAAAAGCCATTGAAGCGCTATCAGTCTTTCCTAATGGAAAATACAAAGATAGTCTTATATCCCTATTGGATTATGCCATCAATCGCGTAAAATAAAATTCGTACATAACACTCAAATACAACAAAAAAGACAGCGTAAAGCTGTCTTTTTTATAGAATATCATGTATCTGCTGAGTAACCGATTCTTTAGTACTCTCATCTGATAACGTACTGACTACCTCGTCAAAGAAAGCCTCCAATAAGAGTTTAGTGGCAACATCACGACTTATACAACGTTGCTGCATATAGAACAAAGCACCTTCGTCTAACTGACCTGTTGTTGCACCATGGCTAGCCTTTACATCATCCGCGTAGATCTCTAATTGTGGTTCGGTAAGCATTTCCGCTTGGCGTGAAAGAAGGATGTTTCTGTTTGTTTGATAAGCCTCCGTTTGTTGGGCATTAGGTTGAATAATCAGCTCTCCTCGGAAGGAACCTTTAGCATGATCATCTAAAACAAACTTAAGAATCTGCGAAGAATAGCCTCCTCCCACATTATGTAATACGCGTGTACGCACATGCGCCTGTTGTTCGTCATGCAATAAACCCATTGCATAAATTTCGGTACGACATCCCACACCATTTTGTTCCACACACAATGTAGATTGCCATTCCACATCTGGTGTTCCCTTAGACAAACAGAATATATGCACACGCAACACAGATCCTTCTTGCTGCACAATATGCCAATCCGCATTAGACTCATTAATCAAAACGAGTTCACGCGTTTCACCAGCATGCAATATAATTTCGTTCAACATCATTTAAAGTGTTACAATGTTATTCATGCTGTTCATTTAGGAATGCGTAACCACTTGCTTCTAATTCTAAGGCAAGTTCTTTGCCTCCTGTACGTACGATTCTTCCGTCAGCCAAGACATGTACAAAATCAGGAACAATATAATCTAGTAAACGTTGATAGTGCGTTATCACAATAGAAGCAGTATGAGGAGTTTTAAGTTTATTAACTCCTTCTGCTACTATACGTAATGCATCGATATCTAGACCTGAGTCTGTCTCGTCTAGAATTGAGAGACGGGGTTCAAGCATTGCCATTTGGAAAATTTCATTGCGTTTTTTCTCTCCACCAGAAAATCCCTCATTCACAGAGCGATTAGTCAGTTTGTTATCCATTCCAACAAGTGCTTTTTTCTCGCGCATAAGTTTTAAGAAATCAGTAGCTTTGAGCTGTTCCTTACCCTCATATTGGCGCTTCTCATTTACGGCAGTACGCATGAAATTGACCATAGATACGCCTGGGATCTCAACTGGATATTGAAAAGAAAGAAATATTCCTTCTCTAGCTCGATCCTCTGGAGACATGTCTAGAAGATTCTTACCACGGAAAATGATTTCACCCTCAGTAACCGTATAAGCAGGATGACCAGTAAGAACATTAGACAATGTTGACTTACCGGCACCATTAGGACCCATAATAGCATGTACTTCACCTTCATGAATCGTAAGATTGAGTCCCTTGAGTATCTCTTTGCCAGCTATCGTGGCATGTAAATTCTTTATCTCGAGCATATTGTAGTTAACACAGTCTCACCGACTGCTTGTAAGGTTTGTTTGTTTATATTTTGTATATCATCATGCTGGGTATGCCACCACTCAGGAAACCCAGTCTCTGTATTCATTTTATAATCAATAATATCAATACATGGAATACCTGCTATCGTATTCACATAATAGTGATCATCAGTCATAGGATAATAGGTCCCTTGTTGTACAAAATAGCGACCATATCCTAATTTTGCTGCAACACGCCAAACACGCTCCAGCACACTATTTGCATACATCACAGAGTAATATTCCTTAGGAAAAGTTGCAGACGGATCCCCAACCATATCAAGCAAGATACCATATTGGATAGCAGGTATTGAAGATGAAGAGTTGAGTCTTAACTGCTTATAATCTTCTGCCCAATATTGACTTCCAAGACACCAAGTATCATCTCGTTGTAAACCCGTATAATGAGAGGGAGTACCCATATCCTCACAATCAAAAAAGACGACCTGTAACGAAGGTACAAATTCACCATTAGACTTAAGTATAGACACTTGACGTACTATTTCCATGATTACTCCTACGCCGCTAGCACCATCATTAGCACCCATTACAGGTTCAAAACGATCCTCATAGAACTCTTCTTCATCGCACCAAGGACGACTATCCCAGTGCGCACAAAGCAGAATAGCATCTTGCGTATCACCTTCTACAAAAGCAACTATATTACGGATGGTTTGCGATTTACCTTCATAGTTAATCATCGAGCCATATTGACTCTTAACCTGAGCACCATGTCGCATCAACTCATTTGTTAGCCAATCGCCACACGCCTTATGCTCATCAGTTCCTGGTACACGAGCACCGAATTCCAACTGTTGAGCAATATAAGTATATGCAGAGTCCGCTGAGAAAGCACAGCGGACATCTGCAGTAGTCTGTTTTTGGTTCTGACAAGCCAATAGAACCAAAGATAGAGCAATATATAGTAATTGTCTATAAATCAATTTAATGAATATTCAATTCGCTTACAGAGCGATGATTCTGGATAGCGAGAATTGTCTCAGCAATAGGCTTAGCCATTGATGCCACACTCACTTTTGAACAACGCGCTTTGTCAAATGGGATAGAATCAGTAAACACAAGTTCCTCCAACGCAGAATTCCCAACGCGCTCGCATGCAGGACCAGACATCAAACCATGAGAAACCAAAGCACGAACAGAGTTTGCACCAGCCTCTTTCATCACTTCCGCAGCTTTGCAAAGTGTACCAGCTGTATCCGCGATATCATCTATGATCACAACATTCTTGTCTTTCACATCACCTAATACGCGCATTTCGCCGATTTGGTTAGCATTTGGACGATGTTTGTAGCAAATAACCATAGGAACATCTTGTTTAGTGAGTGCAGTTAGTTTCTTAGCGAAAACAGAAGCACGTTTGGTACCACCCACATCTGGAGACGCCACAATAAGATTCTCAAGATTGAGGGATTGTACATAATCAGCCAACACATTAGCACCATAAAGGTGATCTACTGGGATATCAAAAAATCCTTGAATTTGGTCGGCATGCAAATCCACAGTAATCACTCGATCTGCACCTGCACCTTGAATCATGTTTGCACATACCTTAGCGCCAATTGAAACGCGTGGTTTATCCTTACGATCTTGACGAGCCCAACCAAAATAAGGAATAACAGCGATCACCTTATAGGCACTAGCACGTTTAGCCGCATCAATAGCGAGCAACAACTCCATGATATTATCACTTGTTGGGCAAGTAGATTGTACAATGTACACGGATTGACCACGAACTGACTCTTCGAAACTCACGGCAAACTCACCGTCAGAAAAACGAGCAACTTGGATATTACCCAAAGAACATCCTAAATACTCACAAATACGCTTAGCAAGCTCACCACCCTGAGAACCTGCAAACACTTTGTAGGGACTTGTTTCCACTATCATGACAGACTGATTTTATTAGTTAATGTAATTTGATTTGCAAAGGTACAACATTTTTTTTACATATGCAAGTACTCTATCAATTATTTACGAAAATCACACAAAAACATCAAGCAATCTTGTATATGTAAGAAAAAAGTTGTAATTTTGCAGCAGATAACTGAGTATGCATAGTTTTTGTGTATTAATTTCAAACGACATTATGACAAAAAAAGAGCAATATCATAAATTCTGCCAAGAAGAAGGCGCACTACCAATCTTTATGCAAGACTGGTGGCTAGATGCCGTATGCGCAGGAAAAGAATGGGATGTCCTATTAAGCACAGATAGCAATGGCGAAATACTTGCCGCACTACCATACTTGATACGAAAACGCCGATGGATACGCTATATCTTAATGCCACAACTAACACAAATAGGTGGATTATGGATTCGCAAAGATCTGCAAAAGAAATATGACGTCATATCCACTATCTGTAATGACATTATTGGCCAACTAGATAAACTCAAACTAGCATACTATTATCAGCATTTCCCTATAGAATCCGTAACTCCACGCATATTTGCTTCTAACGGATTCAAAATCCGTGAACGAATCACGTATCGTTTGGAAGACCTTAGTGACCTAAATGCAGTTGTTGCAGGGTTCTCAAAAAACAAAAAACGTCAACTACAAAAGGCGTTATCATTGCATGTTGACAAAGATTTGACAGCAGAAGAATTCTATCGTTTTCACAGTGAATGTCTACAAGAACAAAACAAGGGAATCAGTTACACTCGAGAATTCCTACTGGTACTTGAGCGCAAGACATCGCGTTTAAATCAAGGGCAAATTATAGCAATCCGAGACGCAGAAAACAAACTGCACGCTGCCGCATTTGTCGTATGGGATAAAGAGTCGTTATATTACCTTATCCCATGTTATAATCCACAATACAAAGATAGTGGAGCAGGAGCTCTATTGGTTTTAGAAGCCATCAAACTAGCTAGACAACTGGGACTTAACTTTGATTTTGAAGGAAGTATGATACGAGGAATTGCTAATCACTATAAGCAGTTTGGAAGTACCGCCACCAAGTACTATAGCATTGAGAAGTATTACAAATGGTGGTTCTGGTTCGCCAATGCATACAACTGGATTAGAGAAAGGAAAATGCGATGAAAGTATTATTCTTGAGTGCTTGGTACCCTACCGAACGCGATGCAATGGCTGGACTATTCGTTCAAAAGCACGCCGAGGCGGTTATGCAGCAAGGAGCAGATGTAAAAGTTCTATATACCGAAGCAAAAGGAATACGATGGTATATAGAAATGTGGAAAACGTGGCGTACTCTGAAGCGAGAATGGGGTTTACCCGACGTAGTGCAGATGAACGTATTGGACAAAAATGGTCTATTGGCAAGTTGGCTGAAATTTCGCTATCGCATACCTTATGTTATTATTGAGCATTGGACGGGTTATTTACCTGCTAATTTTGCTTTTCGTCAAGGTTTGCATGGTACAATAATGAAGAGTATTGCACGCCATGCTGCATGTATATTACCCGTAAGCAATATGCTAGAAGCAGCCATGAAAAATTGTGGAATAGAAAATAATAACTGGCAACGCATCAACAATGTAGTAGATGATTTTTTCTATCAACCGATTACTCATATCAGCATTCCTCAAAAACCAGCAGATAAAACACGACTATTACATGTAAGTTGCTTTAGTGAGAGAGCCAAAAACATACAAGGCATATTGCGAGGAGCAAGGAAAATAGCCAACGAGAGACAGGACTTTGAATTAGTTATTATCGGCACTGGCGTTGATTATAAAATGGATGTGGACTATGCCAAGTCACTTAATTTCCCAGAAGGTATAGTGCACTTTATAGGCGAACAAACTCCTCTACAAGTGGCAGAATGGATGCAGCAAAGTGATGCCTTTGTGCTATTCTCAAGATTTGAAACCTTTGCGATTGTTTTAGCTGAAGCCATGGCAGTAGGTATTCCGATTATATGCAGCAAGACCGCTGGTATTGCAGAATATTTACCCACAGAGTGCGGAGTCGTAGTAGAGGTGGACGACGATGTCTCTTTTACAGAAGCCTTAAGAGAGATGGTTGCTCATCACAATAAATATTCACCAGAACAAATACGCAAACACGGGCAACAATACACCTATCGTAGCGTAGGAAAAAAACTAATGGAAATTTACAACAGCGTATTATGATTGAGTTATTCCTCTAATGATTTGTCATAGTTTCGCACCAATAGCGACAACCAAATAAACTGCGCCGCAACAGCTATAGCCGTGCCCATTGAATAGCAAATAATAGCAAGAAGAAAATTGTTGGACACAACACCTATACATAGTCCAACTACACGGCATACTGCCAACAATATCTCGAATAATAGTCCCTTCTTTTGTTGCATAAACACATCCGACAAATAGCAGGTACTACCTGTTAGCAGCGAGAAATATAGCCATGGCAACATCCAGCGTATATACTCGCCTACCATGCGCCACTCCTCGCCCAACAACCATGCCGATAATTCAGGCAACACGATTGCTATCACAGCAAAAACAGGAATTATCACACAACTACCATATCCCACAAATCGCCAAAAAAGATCGCCAAT
>JAZLBE010000007.1:0-2694 GCA_045613525.1 Paludibacteraceae bacterium | reverse complement strand
TTGCAGAGCATCCTCAATCAAACGTACTACAATCATATCCGAAGCCTTTCCTGTTCCATTTGCTGCCGCTACTTGCTTATTGGAATATGTATCAATTGCAGCAATATTTACAGAAATCGATTTACCTTTTTCCTCCTTATTTACAGTCCAATCTACACGCAACTCTATGTCGTATTTCACGCGACGGCGCAACATATCTAATGGACTCTCCTCAATCATTGATCCCATACTACTCATTGTTACTTCTTCCTCGGTTTGCTCATCCATAAGCGACTTATACTCTTGCATGTAGTCTTTTACTGGATAACCATCAGCTGCCATGATTTCTCCAATCTTCGCGGCTACGCTATACAACTCAGCATCCTCACGGAAAGCTGCTTCGTAATCATTGATAGTAACTTTTTTACCTTGATTATCCATCACTTTAGTAAAATAACGACTAGTACACCAGTGATCGCTTGGAATAACCATAATAGTTGGTTTCTTGGCTGTCTGAGCAAAGGTCATAATGCTGCATAGCAGCAAAAATGATAAGCAGAATTTAGTTTTCATAATTTTATATCTTTATATTTTTTTGCATTGCAAAGGTACTGCTTTTGTTTTTTTGCATTTTTCTGGAATACCATGAATAATTCCCTGTCTGCTTCCCTTGAGGTCCTGAGAATACCTTGTCACAAGCCGCTAGGGATTATTCATAGCGAACATATTGAATTATACAAAAAAACGGTCACCTAATTACAGGAGTCCGCTTCTACAAATATACTTATTGCATATAAAAAAGCGGGACTGCACTGTTGCTGTTCCGCTTAACTGGCTCTGGTATTGCCATTGGTTCTGAACAAGCAACACCGAAGCCCACGCCGATATGTACGAATACGCACATGCCCAACTATAGCATGTACGAATATGAATATACATATCCCGAGGACATCAAAATGCTGCAATGTCTTGGAACCAAAAGAATTTACCAGATTCGTTAAGCCAAGAACAAAGCGCTATTGACGCCTTTATTATGTCTTGTAATTGCCCACCCTTAAAGACATAATCCCAAGGCGTGGACTTATTACAGGTGCAAAGGTACAAATTTATTTTGGATTGAGCAAATAAAAAAGCCATTTATGTCCGAAAACATAAATGGCGATATAAGAATAACGCTATGATACTCCTAAGACTATATGCGTCAAAGTATTAATATACTATCTTATCTTCTTTCTCTGCCCATTTCTTGAAGGCTCTGATTGCTTCCGCGCGCATGAAATGGTCGCATTGGATAGAACGATCAGCATAGTTTAAGTCCAACTGATCATAGATAAACGAATCATCAAAATTAATAGCCTTGGCATCATCTTTCGTATTGCCATAGCAAATACGCTTGACTCCTGCCCAATACAATGCGCTCAAGCACATCGGACATGGTTCGCACGAACTATACACTGTGCAACCAGTCAGCTGAAAAGTGCCCAACTTCTCACAAGCACTTCGTATAGCCATTACCTCCGCATGAGCAGTAGGATCATTATTAGGTACTACACGGTTCGCACCCGTGGCTATCACTTCGCCATCGCGAACGATAACAGCGCCAAAAGGACCGCCACCGTTGTCAATATTCTCTTCAGAAAGGCGAATAGCCATTTCCATAAATTTCGCATCTTCAGCCGAAATTTGTAAGCTTTCTTCTAGGTATTGTTTCATATTAAAACAAAAATTGGATAAAATTAGACCAAAAATTATCGAAAATTGAATCTATCACTCCCAAAATTGTAGTATATTATAATAAATTAATCAAAATTTCTGGATGCCTTAATCCATGCAAGACCTGCTCCTCCATTCACCAAAAGGAAGACACTAAAGAGCACGAAAGAAAAAGCATTGCCGATCAGAGCATAGAACACCATTCCACTCAAGGCATAAACCACCCACCAGATCCATGCATCAATCTTCTGATAGATGAGGATAAAATTAGCTAGCGTGGATGATGCTATCATCAGTCCTCCTATTAATTTCAAGAGGATATTATCGCTCCAAGCATTGTGCTGAATAACCAGTGTGGCCAATGCATAGTCAGCCAAGATGATTGCTGCTAGCACTAGCAGGGATATGATCCTCTGACCAAGAGGCAACCATTCAGGGTAGAAAGGCTGCTCTGCGGCAGAAAGGCTGAGCGTCTGACGGCGCCAACGAACGAAAGAGATCAACAAAAAGGGGAAGAACACCGCCAGCTGCAATATCACTAGATCATAACTGCCTAGCAAAAAGAATTGTATAGTTAGTAACACCGCCATCGCCATACCACCCGCAAAACCAGTGTAGTTCTTAGGATTACGAATAGTCAATACGTATGCTACCCCTATCACACTGGCAGGAATACCCACCACAAAAGCCGGATCATGCCATTGCAAGAGCACACCGCTGAGCGATGGCATAGCCCATTCGACTATATATAATATAAGGAATAGAGCAGAGAAGATGCCCAGGGACAGGAGTGTCCGTTTGCCTAGTTCTTGCCAGAGAGTTTTTTTCATGGTGGTGTTTGTTGGTTATGCAGATAAAAAAAGCGAGCCGAAGCTCGCCTTTTTTTGCTGTGTCGTATGATTACTTGCGGCGGTTGCCGTAGCGAGACATAAACTTATCAACACGACCTGCGGTATCAACAAGTTTAGATTTACCAGTATAGAATGGGTGACTGGTGTTAGA
>JAZLBE010000006.1:0-106547 GCA_045613525.1 Paludibacteraceae bacterium | reverse complement strand
GGCTGTTGAGTGCGGTTACTGGCACTTGTGGCGTTATAACCCAGCGCTCGAGGCAGAGGGTAAGAACCCATTCTCATTGGATAGCAAAGAGCCACAATGGGATAAGTTCCAAGACTACTTGAAGGGTGAGGTTCGTTTCGCTTCTGTGGCTAAGCAATATCCTGCTGAAGCAGCAGAATTGTTTGCCGCAGCCCAAGAGAATGCTAAGTGGCGTTATCGCTCATATCTCCGCATGCTCAGCACCAACTGGGACAAGGAATAATCTTCTAAGGAACGCGCTCACGCGCGAGAATATGCAAAATAGCCGCACCAATCGTGCGGCTATTTTCGTATATTCTTACTTTCTTACCGCTCGCCATGCGAGCCACTACCGTAGCCACGCTACCATCACCTCGCCTTAAAGGCGACACCACCTGCGCTTGCGCAAAAAGCACTTTTCTTAAGATTCCCATCTCTTTTACCCCTCTTATACCTTGCCTTCTTCCGCCGACCGACGAGCGGGAGATGACCGAGCGAACAGCGGCACAACTCCCCGCCAACAAAAAGTGCTGTTTGTTAATATTTGCCATCGCCATTGGCTGTTTAGTGCTCGCGGATTTCCCCGCGAGTCTCCCCCGCCTCATCGCCCATAGCTCATCGCCAATAGCGCAGCGTCCTATAAACCGTAGGCACTCCGTGCCGTCCTATAAACAAAAAAATCGCCCCAAAAGCGATTTTTATTTGCTCAGTCCGAAATTTTTTCGTATCTTTGCGCTCTATTTGTGTATAATACAAAGAAGTACAAAAACAAACATAGAAACCACATACTTTTATGCCGCAGAATATACAACAACGAGAGGAACTGCACAAAACCATTTGGGCTATAGCGAACAATCTACGCGGGGCTATCGACGGATGGGAGTTTAAGAGTTACGTTTTGTGCTCAATCTTCTATCGCTTTATCAGCGAGAATATACAGCACTATATCGACCACCTTCAAGAGCTTGCGGGTGTAAAGGGTTTTGATTACTCCAAGTTGGATGATAATATTGCTGAAACGGTGCGCACACAGATGGTGCAAGAGAAAGGATACTTTATTCTCCCAAGCCAACTATTTTGTAATGTATGCAAAACATGTCGCCAAAACGAAAATCTCAACCTCTCGCTTCAATATACTTTTCGCGCAATAGAAGCCAGTGCCCAAGGCACACCGAGTGAAGAAGATGTGCGCGGATTATTCTCTGATTTTGCTGTAAACAATTCGCAGTTGGGTCAATCTGTTCAAATACGTAATCAGAAACTGGCAGATGTCCTTTTGGCGGTGCGTGATATGGACCTCAAAACCGATAATTTTGAGGATAATGAAATCGATACTTTCGGCGATACATACGAATTCTTGATGAAGATGTATGCTAGCAATGCAGGGAAGAGTGGCGGTGAGTTCTATACACCACAAGAGGTAAGCGAACTTTTAGCTCAATTAACTACTATCAATAACGAAAATATAGACCGTGTCTATGATCCAGCTTGCGGATCTGGCTCGTTGTTGATGAAGTTCAAAAAGATTATTGGCAAAAATAACCCTGACTTGAAATATTACGGTCAGGAGATTAATCCAACAACTTATAACCTCTGCCGTATTAATATGTTCCTACACAATATCAACTTCTCTAATTTTGATATCAAATTAGGTGACACATTATTACAACCAATGCACTTAGGTACTAAGTTCGATGCTATAGTTAGCAATCCGCCCTATTCTTTGCCATGGGTGGGTAAAGAAAATCCACTATTGATAAACGATGAACGCTACTCACCCGCAAGTGTGTTAGCACCTAAAAAATACTCTGATTTGGCTTTTACCATGCACATGCTTTCACACCTAAAAGAGAGTGGCACATGTGCTATTGTTGAGTTCCCTGGTGTGCTCTATCGTGGACATGATGAGCAAAAGATACGCCAATATTTAGTGTCGAATAACTATGTAGATACCATTATCCAATTACCCGAGAACCTCTTCTTTGGTGTATCAATAGCTACCTGTATTCTGGTGCTCAAAAAGAGCTCAAAGCGTGACAGCAGCATTCTCTTTATCGATGCAAGCCAATTGTTTGATAAGGTCGGTAATAAAAATGTTCTTTCTAAGAAATACCGCCAACAGATTATCAATGCATACAAACAACGCAAAGATATACCATATCTGTGTAAAATGGTATCAAATGATGATGTACTTGTAAACAAAAGCAATCTTTCTGTATCATCGTATGTAGAAAAAGAGGATACGCGTGAACCTATAGATATAGAGGCAGTAAACCAGCAATTACAAAAACTGGTGCCACAAGGCATAAAACTACGCAAACAGGTTGAGGAGATTATAAAAAGTTTATCATTATGAATGAGCCAGAGTTTGTAAAGCGCGATAGCATTATTGCTGATAACAATTATGTGAAATGGCTTGGCGAAATCAAGCAACGCTACCAGAAGAGCCAGATTAAGGCAGCTATTCGAGTGAATCACACGATGCTGGAGTTCTATTGGTCGCTTGGTCGTGATATTGTAGCTCTCAAAGCAGAGAGCCAATGGGGTACAGGTGTTCTACAACAATTGAGTCTTGATTTAAAAAAGATGTTCCCAAACGAAACGGGATTTTCGTATAGAAATATATTGTATATGAAACAATGGTATTCGTTTTATAATGAACAGATTATAAAATTGCACCAAATTGGTGCAGAAATACCAAAATCAATTACGCACCAACTTGGTGCAGAATTGGAAATGCCTGCTAATTTTGCTTTTGTCCCTTGGAAACATCATGTACAAATTGTATCTAAATGTTCTTTGTTGGATGAGGCACTATTCTATATTAATCAGACAATAGCCAACAATTGGAGTCGAGATGAATTGGAGGGGGAAATTAAGAGCAGTTTGTACAATCGCCAAGGTGTTGCCATGACCAACTTTTCTGATACACTGGCTCTTCCGCAACAGAAATTAGCACAAGAACTTATCAAAAGTCCGTACCAACTTGGCTTCCTGAAACTGCAAGAGAATCACGATGAGCAAGAGTTGGAAGAAGCATTGGTTAAGAATATCACCCGTTTCCTTTTAGAACTGGGGCAAGGATTTGCTTTTGTGGGTCGTCAGATGGAATTACGAATGCCAGATGGACAATCATACTTCCCTGACCTTGTATTCTATCATACTCGACTCAAAAGTTATGTGTTGATAGAATTAAAAGCCGTAAAATTCATTCCTGAATTTGTAGGTAAATTAAACTTCTATGTTTCAGCAGCCGATGAACTGCTCAAAGCAGAAGATGATAAACCTACTATTGGTCTGCTTATCTGCAGAGAGGCAGATAAAACAACAGTAGAATGGGCTTTCCGCGGTCTTGACCGACCACTTGGTGTTGCTACATATCAGATCGAGCAGATTGTAGAACGTACCGTAAAAGAGTTAGAATGTCGAAACAAAAACGTTCAATGAATCCTAATAACCACATAGAACAACTCATACACAACCTCTGTCCTTCTGGCGTTCCTCAGAAAACGTTAGGGGAGGTGTGTGATATGAGACGTGGTTCCACTATTAATGCAGTCAGTGCGGGGAAGGGGAATATTCCTGTTATAGCAGGAGGATTAAAACCGGCATATTATCATGATAAAAGCAATCGTAACGGAGAAACAATAACAATTGCGGGGTCTGGTGCTTATGCTGGATATGTGGCATACTGGAATCAACCAATTTTTGTTTCTGATGCTTTTTCGATAGAGCCGAAGATTATTTTACAACTGAATATTAAATACTTGTATTATTATTTGTCCAATAAACAAGAGACAATATATCGAACAAAGACAAAAGGTGGTATTCCTCATGTACGTCCGTCATCAATAGATAATTTTCAAATCCCCCTCCCTCCTCTGCCTATTCAAGAGGAAATAGTACGGATTTTGGACACATTCACTGAACTAATAACCAATATTGATACGGAAATACAAAAACAGCAATGTGAGTTGGATTTATGTAGAAAGCAGATATTCCATCAGTTGAATTGTAAATATGAACAGCTTTCTTCAATATTCGACATGCGAGGGGGGTATACGCCATCTACCAAAAATCCTGAATATTGGACTAATAATACGGGTTATTCGTGGTATACAATGGATGACATTCGCAAGAATGGACGAAAATTAGGTAATTCAATACGGCATATTACAGAAAAAGCAGTAAAGGGCAAGGGCTTATTCCCAAAAGGTACAATAGTTTTTGCGACATCAGCAACGATTGGTGAACATGCAATCTTAATGAAGCCTGCTCTAACTAATCAGCGTTTTACGGCAATCATACCGAAGAATGATGATGTATATATGATGTTTTATTATCACTATGCCTTCATTATTGACGAGTGGTGTTTGCAGCATATTAAACGTGGAGGATTTAATTCTGTAGATATGGATGGATTTGCAAAATTGCCAATTCCTCTTCCTCCTCTTTCTGAGCAACGAGCTATAGCAGAAAAACTAGATACTTTTGAGAAATTAATCACGAACCTCAAAACTGAACGCGATTTACGACAACAACAATACGAATATTACCGTGAGAAACTAATCAATCTATTAAAATGACCGATAGATACAACATAGTACTGGAGCAAGAGCAATCAACCGTCATCGCCAAATATACAGATACGGTTATTCCGCTGGATGCGTATCAGAGCGAGGCAAAACTGGAAACTTCGTTCATTCGGCAATTGACGGAACAGGGATATGAATATCTGTCCAAACTGACGAATGAACAGGAGTTAATTACCAATCTCCGCCATCAACTTGAACTGCTCAACGACTATCGGTTTACGGATAATGAATGGAATTCGTTCTTCACATCTGAGATAGCACGGGAGAACATGACAATTGATGAGAAGACACAAATCATTCAACGTGATTATGTGCTACTTCTTACCTGCGACAACGGCGAAAATCGCAACATACGTTTACTCGATAAACGCAATATTCACAATAACCGTCTGCAAGTCATCAATCAGTATGTGTCAGAAAGTGGTGTGACAAAGAACCGTTACGATGTGACCATTCTTGTCAATGGTCTGCCATTGGTACATGTAGAGCTCAAACGTCGCGGTGTGGATATCAAACAGGCATTCAATCAAATTGCTCGCTATCAACGCGAATCATTCTGGGCTGGGCGGGCACTATTTGATTATGTACAAATATTTGTTATCTCCAACGGTACGCATACCAAATACTATTCCAATACTACACGTTTTGCCAAAGAGGAAGAAAATCAACAACAAAAACAAATTCGCTGCAAAACAGAGAGCAATTCATTTGAATTTACATCATGGTGGTCGGATGAACAAAACAACCAACTGCCTGACTTGCGTGCATTTACTGAAACGTTCTTTGCTAAGCATACTATTCTTAATATCCTCACAAAATATTGTGTTTTCACTGCTGACAAGAACCTGCTTGTGATGCGTCCGTATCAGATTGCAGCTACGGAGAAAATTCTTCGTCGGGTGGAAACTACTATCAATAATAAATGGCAAGGCACAATCCGTGCGGGTGGATATATATGGCATACAACTGGTAGCGGAAAAACTTTAACATCATTCAAGACAGCCCAACTCTGCACCCAACTCAAAGATGTAGAGAAAGTGCTCTTTGTGGTGGATCGCCTCGACCTTGATTACCAAACAATGAAGGAGTATGACAACTTCGAAAAAGATTGTGCCAACTCTAATTCGGATTACAAGATATTACTTCGCCAACTCAATGATCCACGATGCCATATCATCATCACGACTATTCAGAAACTCGCAGCATTATTGCGCCGCAAGTCTGAAGATATTAAGATACTGCAAGCAAACATCGTGATGATTTTTGATGAATGCCACCGCTCACAGTTTGGCAAAATGGGTGGTTTGATTCGCAAGAAATTCAAAAATCACATCATTTTCGGCTTTACGGGTACACCTATCTTTGCTGAGAATGCCGTGCATAACAAGGATTCGGAATATACTACAACTGCACAGGCATTTGGAGGAGAGCCAGATGATAATGGTAATTTTACCAGACCTTTGCATACCTATACCGTTATTGATGCTATTAAAGATAAGAATGTCTTGCGTTTCCGTGTGGACTATGTCAGCACAATCAAAGCCAAGGCAGAGATTGCTGATACCGAAGTATGGGGTATCGAAGAAGAAAGTGCTCTGCACGCGCCCGAACGCATTCAAAAAGTGGTCTCTTATATCCTTGATCGCTACGCGCAGAAGACAAAAGCAGGCGATGAATACCGTCATAAAGTGCTATTGAATGTATCGGAAGTGGCACGAAATCGCAATGCAGAGGAGAAGTCCAACAAATCACTGCTGCGAGGATTTAACTCTATCTTCGCTGTTGATTCAATAGAGAGTGCTATCAAATACTACAACGAGTTCCAACGTCAGTTAGCAGAGCGCAACAACGACACAATGAAGATCGCCACTATCTTCACTTATGCTGCCAACGAAGAGGAAGATAGCAATGGTTATATCAACGAAGAAAACCCTGATGATTTAGGTAAACTAAGTTCTACTGCCAAAGAGTTCCTAACAGGGGCTATTGAGCAATATAATGAGAACTTTGGCACAAGCTACAATGTTAGTGGCGACCAATTCGGCAATTACTACAAGGATGTATCGCTTCGTATGAAGAATCGTGATATCGATTTGCTTATCGTCGTTGGTATGTTCCTTACTGGTTTTGATGCGAAAACACTGAATACGCTTTGGGTGGATAAGAACCTGAAGATGCATGGTCTGCTGCAAGCATATAGCCGCACAAACCGTATTCTCAATACCGTCAAAGATTGCGGCAATATCGTGTGCTTCCGTAATCTAGTCAAGCAAACCAATGATTCATTTGCTATCTTCGGCGATCGTGATGCAGGTGGCATTGTTATCATGCGTCCCTTCAACGATTACTACTATGGCTATACCGATGCAGATGGTGTAGAGCATATAGGATACAAACAACTTGTAGAGCGATTGTTCGAACGTTTCCCTGTGGAGCAAATTAAAAACATAGAATCCGAAGCGGAACAAAAAGAGTTTATTCGTCAATTTGGAGCTATTCTTCGTGCACAGAATCTCCTTTCTGCATTCGACCAATTCAATCCAGAGACAGAAGCAGAACGCGAAACTATACAACTTATGCCTGAAGGTATGAGGCAGGACTATCTCAGTTGGTACAATGGGTTACACGAGAGCATGAGCCGCGACAGCAAGGGGAAGGAGAAAATTATAGATGATGTAGTATTTGAGATGGAGCTTGTTAAGCAGATACAAATCAATATCGACTATATCCTTGAACTTGTGCGTAAGTATCATGACTCGCTTTGCAAGGACAAAGAGGTGGTACTGCGTATTCAGCGTTCCATTGATGCCAGCCCTGACTTGCGTAATAAGCGAGACCTGATTATGGCGTTTATTGCGCGTATGACACCAGCTGACAGCGATGATATCTATGGTGAATGGACTGGATTTATCAATGAACAGAAAGAACAAGAATTACAAACTATTATCCGTGAGGAGAACCTCAACGAGCAAGAAACACGCCATTTCGTAGAGCGTGCCTTCCATGATGGATTTGTCAACGAGATGGGCACTGCTGTTACGAAGATACTACCGCCAATGCCACTTTTTGAGGTAGGCGACAAACGACAGATTACCAAAGAACGTGTACTAGAACGCATCAAAGCCTTCTTCCTACGTTTCTTCAATATAGGGTAATATACCCCGACATATTCGCAATCCGAGTGAGGATTGCCTAAGAACGCAGATACCGATTCTTCTATCGAACAAAACTTGCATCTTTGATTCACCAGAGAAGGATTATCGCGACCTGTACCATGCAACTATTGTGTGGACAAAGGTCGTGTAGTTCTCTGGTGGGTTTGCAAGTACCTGTTTGATGCTACACGGCCTGCGTCCTTTTTATAAATATGGCGAATCAATTTACCTATCATGGCATCTTGGAGGATTTGAAAGATAAACTCCAATGGGAAGATAAGTCCTCCTCTGAAATGGAGGAACGCTTCCGCCTTATGGGTATATTGTATCATGTCACTGCCACTATCGACCATTTCGAGAAAGCCATCCAGAAAGCCGAAGAGTCCATCATCATTCGTGACTTGGCAGATGTTAATCTTGACAACTGGACAAACATAAATAATTGGGATATACCAGGCTGGCTAACGAATGAAGAAATGAGAGAAGCGCATCTATTACATTATTGGAATATTCATAACAACCGCGCATATATTAATCCTAAACTATCCAACGATATCACTGGACTATTACCTGCACCACCTAAAATGGTTGAATATAACAACGATGCTGCCAGAAATGGTATAAACGACTTTTTTCAATTCTTTCAAGGTGTCTATTTCAATAGCCATCAACTCCGCTGCGCTATCTATCAAGGTATCCTCGCTCTTGCCGAGACATTAGAAAACTTACAAACAGCAATCCATAAAGAACGTACTAACGAAGAGTATACTGCATGGTATAATGAACTATCTATGGAGTTTTCTACCAAACTCATCATGGGGATAGACAAGCAATACAAGACAGTCAAAACACAGCGTTTGATACCTATAAACCGCGATTGGTTATTAGAACGTTTTGGAGTTTCAGCACAAGCATTTTGGGATTCTTCTTTTATGCATGCCATGAAAGCGGCTATCTCAAATAAGGAATGTAAAGACCAACCTATTCATTTTGACATACCTGAATTATCCAAAGAGCATCAAAAGAAGTTCTTCTATATTTTAGAAGAGTTCGGTACTTTCAACGAAAATGGTTATACAATAGATAAACTCGCCCAAATCGGACAATGTTTATACCGTCTTTATGCAACAGAATACGAACAAGTACTAACAGATTTCTTTACCTTTATACTTACTGCTAATCTTATCTCTGTTGATTTAGCGAATTATCCTATAACCACAAAACCCAAATCACATGCCATATCTTCTAACAAGTCGAAGTTGAACAAGGCAACGAAGAGAAACGACATCTCTGTCCCATATACTATCCGTTACATTAATAGTAATGATCAATCGCGAATACAACGATTGACACTCTTAATGCAATGTCTACAGAATTTGAAATGGATAGAAGAACCCAAAATTGCCGATGATTTTATAGATCTCTTTGATGGCAGACCTCGTGAGTGTAATATCAGATGGACTGACACTCTCAACCAAGCTTCTATATATTATTTCCTTCAACAGTTGTTAGCACAACCCTACATAGAAAAAGTTGCTGGGTGTTCTGCACGTTCACTTATGATGAATCAATTTCATTTTGCCAATCCACGGGCTGATGAGAAGCGCATAACAACAGACAACAAAATAATTATTAGTCGGTTACTTTCAATAATCAATCCGCAAAAGCGACTCCCAACAAAAACGGAGGATTTTGCGAACGATCTGTCTGATATGAATAGCATATCTTGGAACTATCTGGAGGATGGACTTCATGCTACAAAAGATATTAATAGTCGCTATTAGACCATAAGGAAACAGTCCCTGTTGTCATACATGTTGTCATCAGGATAATTTTCTATTGAATTATTTATTTTATCCGTAGAGTCGGAACGTACTAAAAATAAGTGCGTTCCGACTTTTCTGATACTTATTTCCATTCTATTGTTAGATGATTGTTGTCATTCTTATTATAATTTGACAACAAAAATAGGCATATTCTCCCTTCTTATGGAAATGCGTCCACAGAGGGCATCTACCCAAGACGCAAAACTAATGTTTAATAATTTAAAGTTATACGCATATGAAGAAAAATCAAAAACATTTCGTTCTCATCTCCATTCCCTGCCAAAGCGCAGAAGAGATGCTCCAAGCCAAAGAGGCAGTCCTCTTTCACCTTGAAACCCTCAACCCAGAGTTCACAACCAAGGGCACCACCCTTACCGCCAAGGTTGTCCCCCTTGACCCTCAACTCTTCTACCCAGACGAAGCATGCGACATCATCCGTCAAACGCTTGCCCAGTCTCTCACTTTTAATCACAGCTGGACGTGCACACTCCATACTATTAATTAATCCTAATCACTATATTAAATTACAACCACATGAGTAAAATTAAATTAGAAGCCCCATTCCGCCAATTCCGTGGCAAAATCTGCAAACACTCTGACATCATCTTCAAACAGATGTACGGTGAAACCTTCACCTCACAAATCTGCAACCCACGTACCAAACCTTACTCTCAGGCAGAGTTAGACCGTCAGGACTTGTTTCGTCAAGCAGCTGCTGCAACCAAAACAGCCTTGGCAAACCCAACCACTCGTGCTACCTACGAAGCAGAGTTTGAGGCACAAACCAAGTACAAATCCCTCTACGGCTATGTCCTGGCAAAAGAGCATGCAAAACTCAAATCCTAACCCCTATTATTAACCTTTAATCTCAAGTATCAACCTTTAATCCCTCTCACGGCATAGAGGAAATACGAGTACCGACAGACCAAGAAATCTGACAGCGAGCAATGCGAGCGTTCCGACAGTGAAACGATCTAACAGCGTAGCGGTCTAACAGCCCTTCTGGGCGGTCTGTTCGGCTCGATTGCCGAACACAAATGGCAAAAGTAACTTATATTGACCCTATCAAATCTATTTCAGGTAAACTTGCGAAATCTCATGGCACCATTTTAAATGTGCGCAAGGCTCGCACCAGTAACCAGGACATGATCGATAACCCATGCTACACATCATACCGTGACCCAAGCAAGAAAGTCCGCTTAACAGCTGGTCAACGCAACTGGAATGAGACCTTCAAGAATATCTGCGCCGCTACTCGCGACCGTATGATGGATCCAAACTTTCTTCCAACTGACCAAGTCGGCTTCATCCGCCAAACCAAGTACAAGACCTTCTATCAGTATGTTTGGAACGTGGTTCGCCAAGAAATCGAAAACGGCAAGTAACCACCCACCAAAGGCGCATTACTTCGCTTTGGCTACATAACCTCAAAATGTGACACAACCTGCCCCAAGGGCAAAAAGCTAAAACGTTATGAACAAACTAACAGAAACTCAAAAACAACGCATCTTTAATGCAATCAAATACCTTGCATTGGCTATTGCTACAGCTATTGCAATGGCTTTAGGACTAACCTCGTGTAATGTAACTCGCACAATCACTACCGAAAGCCGTTCACTCACCCGTGGCGATACAGCTGTCATCATCCAGTCAAAGACCATTGAGTCCTACAACGCCAAAAAGAATTAGTTGCAGTTTCTTTGACAAGGAATTTCTCCCCCAATTTTCAAGGTGCGTTCACTGCGTTCACGATTATTTGAAAAGAAATCGGCGGAATGCACCTTGAGATAGGATATCCCGTATGCACTCTTGAGGAGCTACTTTGTACCTCCTCTTTTTGCATATTCACTTTTTGTTGAGAGTAATTCTCTCATTACTCTTTCTTTGTTGTCCCAATTTTTGTGGACACCATACACAGTTATCTACGCTCAATGGCGCTATCGTTCATACTTACGTATGCTCTCAACCAATTGGTCTAACGAGGAGTAATCCTTTGAAGATAATAAAGAAAAAGCCTTTCGCTTTTGCGAGGGGCTTTTCTTTATATACATGTATAAATTTGGTCACGAACTACCGTTTTATCATTTTACATAGATGTTTTCACCAAGGTTTTATCTCCTACTCCAATTATTTTGTCATGTAAAGATCTATCTTATGGCAGATGATACGCCGTAGATAGAAATACGAACATTAAATAATAATTAGTACTATTTTTTTGATAAACTTAAACATTACCATATTACACTACCACAAGAAAAAAGTATGGACTAACTGTTTTTATTGCAGAAAAGAAGTGAGATATTTGCGTATGTCAGAAAAAAATTGTACCTTTGCAGCCAAAGGCTGCTAAAACAATTACGGACAGGTGAAATACATAACGTATACAATAACAATAATACTCGTCACACTACTGAACATAATGGTAGCGTGTAAGCCTGCGCCACAAAAAGTGAGACACCTCGGAGAAGAGGAACCAGTAGATTCTGCACTCATCAAACAACTCGAATTCAATAAATACATGGTTATGGCTGCTGACGAACAATGCATACAATATGTCAAAAGCACAAATCTACCATTTACACAAGATGATTTGGGATTTTGGTATTACAAATCTATAAAAACGCAAGCAGACACCTTGAAAAAAGGACAACAAGTCTGCCTACATATACAAGTATATGAGCTCAATGATACGTTGCTGGCTGATGTCAAAGAAGTGTTCAGCATAGGATCAGGACGACTCCCATCTGCACTCAACCACACTCTGCTCATAACATGTATGGGCGAAGAGGTACAAGTGGTAGCACCATGGTACACCGCATACGGAGTCGAAGGTACATCACTCATTAGACCATACTCTAATGTAAGAATTGTGATGAAAGTAGACGAAACTACATTATAACCGATATTAATTGACATTTATCGATATAACAATAGATATGAAAAAAATACAATGGATAATGATGGGAATGCTATTGATGATTGCTTACGCATGCAATGACAATATCTATTCCGAACAACTCAAAGCAGAACGTGAGTTGATAGAGAGTTACATCGCCCGCAACGAACTAATCATAGTGGATACACTACCAGCTGATGATCAATGGGGCGAAAAAGTGTACTACCGAGTTCCTGATTACGACAACTTCTACTTCCATCTAACACTATTAGGTGATACTATGCCTAATGCAGAGGAGGCGGAAATAGAATCAGGTGAAACAGTCCTACTCCGATACAAACGCTATACTTTGGGCGAACACCCAGATACTATATACAATTGGAACACAATGGATAGTGCTGACCCTATCAAATTTCAATATATGGTCAACTCTAACAACGCTTGTACAGGATGGCAAATGGCTCTCAAGTATATGCGATACAGTGAGTCACAATGCAAAATTATTTGCCCTAGCAAGATGGGTTTTTCCGAAGAGAATAGTTCTGTAACTCCTTATGGATATGACCTTAAGGTCAAGATTAAGAGGTATTAATCGCTTCCTACATTAATAGTCATTTACCGATATTTGTTAATATAAAAAGAATAAACACATAATACTAAGAAAAATGGCACTAGTTAAAAGTATTTCAGGTATTCGTGGCACTATTGGTGGCCGCGTTGCAGAGGGCTTGAGCCCAGTAGATGTTGTTCGTTTTGTGGCGGCTTATGCTACCCAACGTAAGGCAATGTTGCCAGACAACAAGACAATCGTAGTAGGTCGTGATGCTCGTCTCTCAGGCGAAATGGTAGACCAATTGGTATGCGGTACCCTCGTAGGTATGGGCTATGATGTAATCAATATCGGTTTGGCTACCACTCCAACCACCGAGCTCGCTGTAACTGGTTTAAACGCTGCTGGTGGTATCATATTAACAGCAAGTCATAATCCAAAACAATGGAATGCCCTCAAACTCCTCAACGAGAAAGGTGAGTTCCTCAACGATGTAGAGGGCAAAGAGGTGTTGGCTATTGCTGAGGCTGAAGACTTCAACTTTGCTGAAGTAGACGACTTGGGTCACATTACCCATCGTGACTACCTCGAGGATCATGTTCGCGACGTGATGGCTCTTGAACTCGTAGATAAAGCTGCTATCGAGGCTAAGAACTACACCGTAGCTATCGACTGTGTTAACTCTGTAGGTGGATTGGCTATTCCTGCTATCTTGAAAGCATTGGGCGTGAAGAATATCATTGAACTTAACTGCGAACCAACAGGCCACTTCGCACACAATCCAGAACCACTTCCACAAAATCTAACAGAGATCTCTGACCTCATGCGTGAGGGCAAAGCAGACGTAGGTTTTGTTGTAGACCCAGACGTAGACCGTTTGGCTATCATCTGCGAGAATGGCGATATGTTCGGCGAAGAATACACACTCGTATCAGTAGCTGACTACGTACTTAGCAAGACCCCAGGTAACACTGTAAGTAACATGTCTTCTACACGCGCACTCAGCGACGTGACTGTTAAACATGGTGGTTCTTATAGCGCAAGTGCGGTAGGCGAGGTTAACGTAACAACCGAGATGAAACGCACCAATGCTGTTATCGGTGGCGAAGGTAATGGTGGTGTGATCTACCCAGCTAGCCACTATGGTCGTGACGCATTGGTTGGTATCGCACTCTTCCTCAGCAGCCTCGCACAAAAAGGTTGCAAGGTGAGCGAGCTTCGCGCTACTTTCCCAGAATATTGCATCTCAAAAAACCGCATCGACCTCACTCCAGAGATTGACGTAGACAAGGTGCTTGAGGCTGTTAAAGAAAAATACGCTGGCGAGCGCATTAACGACAAAGACGGCGTCAAGATAGACTTCGCTGACGGTTGGGTACACCTCCGTAAGTCTAACACCGAGCCAATCATTCGCGTTTATTCTGAGGCTGCTACTATGGAAGAGGCTGACGCGTTGGCTAAGAAAGTGATTGACGTAGTTTGGGAAGTAGTCGGATAAGACGATGCATCCTACAGACCTTACGGATAGAACACAGAATATAGGTGTTAAATCTGTGTAGTCTGTGGGAATAAATAAATCCAAAATGGAAATATTTGTAACAAATGACGATGGTTGGGGTGCAAAAGGTATCCTGACCATCGTACGTATATTGAGCGAACTAGGACATGTAACGGTAGTAGCACCAGATGGCGCTCGAAGCGGTATGAGTAATGCTATCACTGTAACACAACCTATCTACCTTCAACCGCTCAATGATCCTAACTGGGGTTCAGAAGAGTGGCAAAATAAGGTGACTGTTTATACTACCAATGGTACCCCTAGTGACTGTGTAAAACTGGCAATAGACGTCGTATGCCAAGGTGATAGCAGTAAGATAGATCTACTTGTTAGCGGAATTAACCATGGTTCTAATGCTGGCATCAATGTCATTTATTCAGGCACCATGGGCGCTTGCTTTGTAGGGGCTGAACATGGCATACCATCCATAGGATACTCCATTGACGATCATCAGCCTGACGCTGATTTTGCCCATATGGAGAAGTATATTTTAGAACTAACTAAGCACCTGCTCGAACAAGGCATTCCATACGGCGTATGCTACAATGTTAATGCACCAGTAGGCGAACTATTAGGTATAAAGTGGACACGCCAATGTCGTGGTTATTGGACCAAAGAGATGATACCTTTCGTAGATCAACAAGGCAACGCCTGCTACAAACTTGGCGGCGAGTTCATCAATATCGAACCAGAAGCCAATGATACTGACCATTGGGCTATGAATAATCATTACCTAAGTGTGCAACCTTGTAGTGTTGATCAAACAGCTTACGAGTTGGTGTAGGCATGGGGCTAGTTTCCACAGATTTCATAGGTAGAGCACCGATGAGGTGAATAATTTAGAATTTATCCGTGAAAACCGGTGAAATTCGTGAAGGAATTAAGAGTATTTACCAAATGAGGCAAAGGTTAGATAAACACTGGATAGGCATACTGCTGGGGTTGGCGTTGCCAGCCCTAGTGGGATGGTTCTATATCGAACGATTTAATCTGTGGTACACGTTTGAGAACTTCGATTGGGAGTTGATGAAGCCCATAATAGGACGCATCTGTCAGGTAGGAATATTTCCTAATATGGCAATGATATTTGTTCTATATACATTAGAAACTTGGCGACTAGCTAAAGGCGTACTAATAGGAGCATTGCCATATATAGTAGCCAGTTTTGGATTAATGATGTAGTATGAAGTATTTTTTGATAGCAGGCGAAGCGTCTGGCGATTTGCATGCAGCCAATCTAATGACTGCACTCAGCAAGAGAGATCCCAAGGCGCAATTTGTAGGCTTAGGCGGCGATAATATGCGTGCCTATGGCTGCCAGATCTATGTGGACTATCGCCAAATGGCCTACATGGGATTTGTAGCCGTACTACAAAATCTAGGTAAGATACAACAGAACTTTCGTATTGCCCAACAAGCACTATTGTCTGAACAACCCGAGGTTCTTATACTTATAGATTATCCTAGTTTCAACCTAAAAATAGCTAAATACTGCAAGAAGCATCTGCCACAAACCAAAGTCATATACTATATCCCACCTAAGATTTGGGCATGGAAAGAATGGCGCGTACATCAGATAGCCCGCTACTGCGATGAGATATTGGGGATTTTCCCATTTGAGCCCGCCTTCTATGCTAAATATGGCTATAAGTGCCAGTATGTGGGTAATCCTGTTGCGGATAGTATTCGCTCTTGGCGGAGAGAGAAGAGAGACGATAAGGTAAAAGTTAAGGATACTATTGCCATATTGCCAGGATCACGCCGAAGTGAGATAAGCAAGTGTTTACCGACGATGTTAGCTGCTGCACGCAAAGTTGCTGGACAGCAATATCGCATTGTAGTAACAGCTGCTCCAGGTATAGAAGATGCCTTCTATATACCATACCTAGAGGGCGAGGAACTGACTAGGGAGACTTATAACTTACTAGAACAATCTCATGCTGCAGTGGTCAACTCGGGAACCGCCACCTTGGAGACAGCACTCATAGGATGTCCACAAACTGCCGTCTATCATGTGACAGGAAGTAGGTATCTAGAAAAAATACTCAAACCTTTGATATTCAAGATCAAGTATTTTACATTGGTGAATATCATCCCCGAGAAAGAGTTAATACAAGAATTAGTGGCCAGCAAATTCACAGAAGCGAATGTAGAAAGTGAGCTTCGGCGATTAGTTTTGGACGAAGTGTATCGCGTAAAGATGCAAGCCGACTACGAACAGCTATGGCTGATTCTCGGCGAGCAATCAGCAGCTGACGGTGCAGCAGAAGTTATAACTTCGCGATGATAATAGTTAGCCCAGTTATATTATTAGCATACAAACAAAAAGGCTCCCACTGGGAGCCTTTGTTATGCAAAATGCATTGCGCTAGATTAACCTTGAGAGATAGCGCTGCTTGGGCAAACATCTGCGCAAGTACCGCAATCAGTACAAACATCTGCGTCAATTACATAGATATCACCCTCAGAAATAGCACCCATTGGGCACTCGTCGATACATGTACCACAAGCGATACAATCTTCAGAAATAACGTAAGCCATAGTTACTTATAGTTAATAGTTAATAATTAGTAATTAATATCTTTTTTAGGCGACAAGCAATTGGCTATGACTCATAGCATGCTGAACGCGAGTGCAAAGGTACAACAAAAAAATCAAAATACCAAATATTAGGTAATGAAAAATCAAAAAAAGTGCTTATTTCTTTTTCTTAGCTATTTGCATAGCCGCTTGCAATTTCGCGTTCGGTCCTGTCAATTGTTTATCTACAAGTCCCTTTTGTTTAGCATAAGTTGTCCAGTTTTTAGCCCCCTTCTCACGGCTTGGCATACCCAGTTGTAGGTAGTGACAATAGGCAATACCCAAAGCGTCAGTAGCATCGAGTTTCTTAGGCATCTGTTCGGCTGGGATGTGCAAGAACCTTTGAAGCATATCAGCTACCTGATGTTTGTCAGCATGTCCGTTGCCTGTGATGGCCATCTTGACCTTCATTGGCGAATACTCCTGCACCGGAACATCCTTGGACAAAGCTGCAGCAATAGCTACTCCTTGTGCATGGACAATCTTGATCATAGTCTGGGGGTTCTTGTCCACAAACTGCGACTCAATGGCTAGTACCGTAGGATGGTACTGATCAATTAGTTCTTGCAAAAAGAAAAATTCTTTTTGTAAGCGTGCGTATTGGTCTTCTAATTTGTGTACATCAAAAACGCCAAAGTTCAAAATCTTGACCTGACTCCCCGATGTATGCAAGAGTGCATAGCCCATGTATAAAGTACCAGGGTCAATCCCTAGGATGATATGTTCTTTTACAAGTTTGTCAAGCATTGTGTGGCGTCTGTGATGAGTTGGTCAGTAAGGTGTGTGCGAGAGTCCATGATGACTACTTTCTTTTGTAGCATGACAGTATCACCTGGTTTGATATTAGTGATTAATGAATAGCCAATGGTGTGTTGCTTCTCTATCTTGATAGGGCGTTGAACGAGTGGAGTATTATTGTATAGGATATTCCATGTCATGGCACAGCAAAGTTGGAGATTGATCTCGTGCATTTGTAGCCAGAGCCAGCAGTTATCTTGCCCTATATGGTTCATGAGTGGGTACCAGTTGATATGCTCTTCGTTTGCTCCTAGCATTGCCAAGAAAGATATAGGTCCTGCATAGTTTACGGAGTTTATTTCGTAGTCAATAACCATAGCCTCTTTCTGCTCTAGTAGATGTCGTTTGGTTTTGACATGAAGGGTAGCCCCCTTGGGTGAGGTAGCGGTGAAGTGTCGTGTGAGACATGGTTTATTTTTATGCAGGCATCGATAGAATTCTTTGACCTGCCATGTGGCTAGGTCAAGTCGCTCGTCATGTAGGCGGATAGAAATGGATGATACGTTGAGTATAGGGTGCTCAATACCATCGATGAAAGTGTGTAAGCGGCGTGCTCCTGAATAGTACTCCTCGAAATGTGCTGTCTGGCAGATATAGCCATTAGAGAAGGATAGTTGTTGTTCAATGTCCTCCTCGTGTGCAGCGTCCCAAGTATGTTGCTCTATGGTCCAATTATTGTATTTTAATAGCTCGTGCATGGTGTGATATGAGTGATGGTCTATTTGGTGGTTTCGCGGACGATGAGGTCGGTAGGAATCATATAGGATTGTGCGATACGCTCGTCACCGTCGAGTCGTTTGAGCAGTCGTTGCATAGCTCGCCTGCCGATTTCAACTCCATGTTGCTCTACGGTGGTGAGCATGGGCGAGGTGTTGCGACATAAAGGAGCATCGGAGAATCCGCAGATAGCAAGTTCTTGTGGTATGTTGATACCAAGTATCTGTGCAGCGTATAATACGCCTGAAGCACAATCGTCGTTGACGCAGAAGATAGCATCAGGTCGATTATTGTCCTTCAGTATCTTAGGTGTCTCAATGATCGCTTGTGCTCTGGAATCGCAAGTGACAATCATGGACTCGTCTGCAGGTAAGTGATATCGTTGGAGCGCGTCTCGCCATCCTTGGTAACGACGATGAGCTACTTCGAGTTGCATAGGAGAAGAGAAGAACATAATGCGTTGGCAACCAGTCTGAATGAGGTATTCAACCGCTTTGAAAGCTCCTGTGTAGTCGTCAGAAACCACTTGATCGCATGGTAGCGAAGGACATGGGCGATCATAAAGTACGAGTGGAATATCCGCATTGATGACTTCTAATAAGTGAAGTAGGGAATGTGTTTGTTTGCTAATACCTGCTAAAATGCCCGCTACACGACTGGCGGTCAGTGTTTGGATGCTTTGTATCTCTTTTTCTACATTCTCACCCGTTTGGCAAATAATGATATTGTATCCAACTTCGTTGGCAGATTGCTCAATACCATCTAAAATGGAGGCGAAAAAGTGATGGCGCAGTTCTGGAAGTATCACGCCAATAGTTGTATTCTTACTAGTGCGCAAGTTACTGGCCATGATGTTGGGTTTGTAGTTGAGGCGCTTGGCGCAATTGCGAACAAGCTCTTTGGTTTGTTCGCTAATATCGGGATGGTTCTGTAGAGCCCTGCTAACCGTAGAAACTGATATACCTAGTTCGCGGGCTATATCCTTGATGGTGATGGACTTCATTTTGTCGATTATGCAGTTAAACGATTATTGTTCGCGGGATTTGACTGCACCACGAAAAATGACTAATATAGCACCCGCTACGAGAACATAATCCGAGTAGGGTTGTAATTTAAGTACACTCATGATAGCTCCTGCTAGTAGGATAGCTAGACCGCAATATAGTAAGATGTTACTCCATTTCATGATGGTGGGATTTTAGATGTTTTAGTTAATCAACAAGGTAGACCACTTCGCCCTCGGTGTGCATATGGTATTGTTCTCGGGCATAGCGCTCAAGACTATCCTTAATGTCTAGGGAATTAAGTTGGACTTTAACCTGCTGAGTTTGTTGATTAACCTGTTGAATCTCTTGTTTAATCTCGCGTATTTGACGTGCCTTGGCAATACGTTTGATTAGGCTTTGGTCGCCAATAAAAACGAAGACAATAGCGAACAAGTACAAAGTGATAGCGTACTTGTTGATTAAGATCTTACGGATCTTTTGTTGAGTAGTTAGTTGTTCCATAATTATGTGTGTTATTTAGGTTTGTTGTGCAACTTTCTTGCAATCGACTGCAAAGGTACTGCAAATTTTCGGTAAATGCAAATATTAGTACTGTTTTTTGCGCAAAAAAAACGAGACTGCCTTTGTGACAGTCTCGTTGGAATATCTTAGTTGAACTAGTATTGCTAGTTGATCTAGAGTAATTACTCTTCGTCTTTTTGAGTAGCCTCGTACTCTTTGATGAGTTTGTCTTGTACATCACCTGGAACGAGTTCGTAACTCTTAAACTTCATGGTGAAGGTAGCACGACCACCAGTGAGTGAAGACAATGTTGTAGAGTAAGAAGACATCTCTTTGAGAGGAACAAGAGCCTTAAGAGTGGTGAAGTTCTTCTCGGTCTCCATACCAAGTACCATACCGCGGCGGCCGTTAATATCAGACATAACATCACCCATAATCTCGCTAGGAACGAATACCTCAACCTCATAAACTGGCTCAAGAAGTTTAGGATTTGCATTGCGGAATGCCTCTGCAAAAGCGTTACGTCCAGCAAGACGGAATGAGATTTCGTTTGAATCTACTGGGTGCATCTTACCATCATAGATAATCACGCGTACGTCGCGAGCATAAGAACCAGTAAGAGGACCTTGCTCGATACGATCCATGAGACCCTTGAGGATAGCAGGGATGAAACGAGAGTCAATAGCACCACCGACGATAGAGTTGATGAGCACAAGTTTGCCGCCCCACTCGAGTGGAATCTCTTGAGTATCGCGAACAGAGATGCGGTACTCTTGGTTACCAAACTTGTAAACCTCCTTAACTGGAGCGCGCTCCTCGTAAGGCTCAACGATGAGGTGTACCTCACCGAATTGGCCTGAACCACCAGATTGTTTCTTGTGACGATAGTCAGCGCGAGCAGCCTTAGTAATAGTCTCACGATAAGGAATCTTAGGTTCCTCATAAGTGATCATCATCTTATCATTGTTTTCAAGACGCCATTTGAGAGTACGGAGGTGGAATTCACCTTGACCAGCTACGATGACTTGTTTGAGCTCTTTAGATTGCTCAACTACCCAAGTAGCATCCTCTTCGTGCATACGAGTGAGAAGTGCAGCCAATTTCTCTGCATCAGACTCGTTAACAGGTTTAATAGCACGACGATATTTAGGATCTGGGTAAGAGATAGCAGGATATTGGTTCTCGCAGTCCTTAGCATTAAGGGTGTTACCAGTGCGAGTATCTTTGAGCTTAACAGTAGCAGCGATATCACCAGCTGAAACCTCCTCAACAGGTACGCGGATGTTACCAGCTACGGAGTAGAGTTGAGAAATACGCTCTTTGGTACCACGATCTACGTTGAGTACATCGTCACCTGGGCGGAGTGTACCTTGCATCACCTTGAAGTAGTTTACCTCACCGATGTGTGGCTCAACAGAAGTCTTGAAGATGAATGCAGATGTAGGAGCAGCAGGATTAGGAGCTACTTCGTCAGCATTAACGGTAACAGGTTTTGGAGCGTCAGCTACAGATGGAGTCATCTCGCCGAGGAAGCCCATGAGGCGGCGGATACCCATATCTTTGAGACCGCTAGTGCAGATAACAGGGTACATGCTACCTTCTGCGAATACTGTTTGGAGACCTTGCATGAGTTCGTCGTCAGACAATGTGCCTTGCTCAAAGTATTTGTCCATGATAGTCTCGTCAGACTCAGCAGCCCATTCGAGGAGTTGTGCGCGGATCTCTTCAACGGTAGCTTTCTCGCTCTCAGGGATGTCCTTGAGTTCTGGAGCACCACCTTCAGCCTTCCATACGAGCATTTTTCCTTGGAGCACGTCGATGGCAGCGTTGAAGTCTTTGCCTGCATTGATAGGATATTGGAAGAGAGTACACTTGTTACCAAATGTCTCTTTGAGTTCGTTGAATGTACGCTCAAAATCAGCGTTCTCGTGGTCGCACTTGTTGATAACGAAAGCGATAGGTTTTTTCGCTTTCTCAGCGCGGCGGAAGTTGTTTTGTGTACCAACTTCAACACCACCATTAGCAGTTAAGGTGATGACTGCAGTGTCAGACACGTGGAGAGCAGTGATAGCACCACCGCAGAAGTCGTCTGCACCTGGGCAGTCTATGATATTGAGTTTCTTGTTGTTAAACTCGATGTTACATACTGCAGAAAATACAGAATAACCGTATTCCTTCTCAACTGGGAAATAGTCGCAGACGGTAGATTGTGTTTCAACTGTACCACGACGTTTGATGACCCCGCACTCAAAGAGCATGGATTCCATAAGGGTAGTTTTACCCGAGCCACTGCCACCCATGAGGGCAATGTTCTTAATCTCGTTAGCTTGATAAACTTTAGCCATAACTGTGTTTTATTAGATGTTAAGTATTTTGTGTTCGGTATTTTGATATCGGTTATCAGGTATGGGATAACAGGTATCGGATATCGGTTATTGTATAAGGAATAACGGATATCGGTTGCAAAGGTAATGAAAAAAAAGCAAATGCGCAAATTTTGCAGCAAAAAAGTTAGAAACTTTCGATGTTTCAAAGCAAATTGCTAATTTTAGCGAGTGCATCTTCTTCTTTTGCGGTCATTTGTGCTTTGGTTTCTGGCGTTTTGTCGGCTTGGCCAGTAAGATGAAGTAAACCGTGGATGATGATGCGGTGTAACTCGTGCAAGAAAGTGGCACCCGCTTGCTCAGCATTGGATGCTACAGTGTCGAGGGAGATGTATATATCGCCATTTACGCGCGAGCGCGTGGTATAATCAAAGGTAATAATGTCGGTGTAATAGTCGTGTTGTAGAAACTCTCGATTGACGGCCAGTATCTTATCGTCATCGCATAGGATATAGTTGAGTGTTCCTACTGAGAAACCATATTGTGCAGCTACAGCCTTAATCCAACGCTCTACCTGTGGGAGGTTGAGTGTTGGCATGGAGACATTATCAACTGTGAAAGTGATCATGGGAGGTGGAAGTTCAGTAGTTTAGTAATTAGCCAAAGAAGATGCTGGCGACTGTAAAGGCAGCAATGATGCCGACTAAATCGCAGATGAGGCAGCACGCAACAGCGTGGCGTGTATTTTTGATACCAACACTTCCAAAATAAACTGCTAGTACATAGAAAGTGGTGTCTGTTGTACCTTGTAGGATGCAGCATAAGCGTCCAACGAGAGAGTCTGCACCATGGGTGTTCATGGCTTCGATCATTAGACCTCGTGCACCACTACCCGACAAGGGTTTCATGATGGCAGTTGGTACAGCTGCGGACATATCGGGATTGATACCTACTAGAGAGAAGATATGTGCAAGCCCTTGTTCAAGTAATCCCATGGCACCGCTAGTGCGGAACATACCGACCGCAACGAGTATAGCTATGAGGTATGGGATGATGCCTATGGCTGTTTTAAAACCGTCTTTGGCCCCGTCTATAAATGCTTCGTAAACATTGACTTTGCGGATAGATGCTTGTATGATAAACCAACAGATGACCGCTAGCAGAATGATAGCTGCTATGAGGGCAGACATGTTGGTGAGTGTTTCTTCGGGTAATCGTTTTGCTAACAAGAGTAGCAAAACAATAAGGGATGTTAGGGCTATAATGACTCCAAGTACGACCTTGTCCCAGATTTTGATTTTCTGTGCTACGCAGCAAGCGAGTAGTCCGCCGAGTGTGGAGAAGTAAGTGGCAATCAGGAGAGGCAAGAAGACATCCGCAGGATTGGCAGCCCCACATTGTGCGCGGTAAGCCATGATGGTGGTAGGGATGATGGTTAGTCCGCTAGCACCAAGTACCACAAACATAATCATGGCGTTAGAGGCTTTTTGTTTGTCGGCGTTGAGCTCCTGTAACTCGCTCATAGCTTTAAGTCCCATGGGTGTGGCCGCATTGTCCAGACCAAGCATATTGGCAGCGAAATTCATGAACATGGTGCCATATACAGGGTGGCGGCGTGGTAACTCTGGGAAAATACGACTGAAAAATGGTGTTACTCCTCGTGAAAGGGTGTTGACTACTCCTCCTCGTTGGCCGATATTGAGAATACCCATCCATAGAGCTAGGATACCAGTGAGGCCAAGAGAAATTTCGAAACCATTCTTGG
Source organism: Paludibacteraceae bacterium (assembly GCA_045613525.1). Taxonomy (GTDB): domain Bacteria; phylum Bacteroidota; class Bacteroidia; order Bacteroidales; family Paludibacteraceae; genus Colicola. The sequence goes on along the minus strand of JAZLBE010000006.1, from coordinate 82,257 downwards.
CAGAAGCGAAGGTAGAATTGAGAATTTCGGTGAATATATCACTTTGTCCAAACGCAAAAAACTGCACGCAGCCCATGAGAACTGCGAGTATAATAAGTCCTATCCAAATATAATTTAGTATCATTTCGAGCACAAAGGTACAACTTTTTTTGCACATATCAAAAAAAAATTGTACTTTTGCAGGCCTTTATGAAGAAAAAAGTGTATTTATACCGTGTTTGGTCATGGTTGAGGCATCAGTTAACCGCTTGGAATACGGGTGGTGAGGGTGTGCATTCACCATATTTGTTCGAGTGGGTTAGGATGATTATGTCTGATTCGCACGCTTATGGTGTGTGGGATGAAATAGAGGCCGTGCGCAAACAAATGCTATCGAATACAGAGGTCTTGCAGGTTGAGGATTTTGGTAGTGGCTCGCAGTTATCGGAGCAAACATCGGGAGGTGGCTCGGCTGCGTCTGTTAAGGAGAGACGGATATGTGATATAGCCAAGAGTAGTTTAACAAAGACTAGGTATGCGCAAATGTTGTTCAGACTGGTGAACTGGCTTGGACATCAGTTGCGTGATGCGGAGAAAGGGTTGAGTGTAGTAGAACTGGGTACATGTTTGGGTATTACAACAGCTTATTTGGCGGGTAGTGATAGTCGTGATAAAGTGCTTACTTTTGAAGGTAGTGATGCGTTGGCTAAGAAGGCGAAGGAGAATTGGAAAGCGCTAGGAATGAATAATGTACAATGTTATGTAGGCGAAATAACAGCCGATAGTCTAAGAGCGAATTTGGGACTCGTGGATGTGGCTTTTATGGATGCTAATCATCGGTGTGCGGCGACTTTGGAGTATTTTGATGTGATAGCTAGCAAGGTGCATGAAAAGAGTGTGATAGTGGTGGATGATATCCATCATAGTCCTGAGATGGAGCAGGCGTGGACTGCAATATGTAAGGATAGTCGTGTGACGAGTACAATAGACCTATATCAGATGGGATTGGTATTCTTTGATTCGCACTACTGGCGTAGGGATTATAGGATGCGATTGTGATGGACTATCTTCTCGGTATCTTCTCGATATCTTCTCGTAGTTGACAAGATAAATACAATATTTATGAAAATATATACAAAAACAGGTGACAAAGGTAGAACTTCGCTAGCTAGTGGAAAGCGTGTGAGTAAGTCGGATGTTCGTTTAGAGGCATATGGTACAGCAGACGAACTGAATAGTTATGTAGGTTGGTTGCGCAGTGCAGTACGTAGTTGTACTGGAACGTGGGTGAAAGCAGCTGATACACAGTTAGGATGGATACAAAATAGGTTGTTCGATATAGGTGCTATCCTGGCAGGTGCAGATTTGGTATTTGCAGTTGATAATGTGTCTCGTCTGGAGGGATGGATGGATGAGATGGATGCAGTATTGCCTATGCTAAAAGAGTTTGTATTACCTGGTGGAAATGAAGAGGTTTCGCGTTGCCATGTGTGTCGTTGCGTGACTCGTAGATTAGAGCGTTGTATGGTGAGAATGGCGGCTGAAATGATGCCTGAAGGTGAGACAATTGATGTCAAGTCGGTGTTTGGCGAAGAGTTTTTGTATATCAATAGGTTGAGTGATTATTTCTTTGTTTTGTCACGATTTATTGCTAAAAATTTAGAAATTAGTCTCTTTGTTTGGGAAAAATAGCGGAAAAATGCGAAAAAATTTGTGTAATTCAAAAAAAAGCACTACTTTTGCACGATGAATTCGTATTGGCACTAATTGTGTCGTAACTAATTGATATGTATTGGACTTTAGAATTAGCTTCTAAGATAGAAGATGCACCATGGCCAGCAACAAAGGATGAGTTGTTGGACTATGCTTTGCGTATAGGTGCTCCAATGGAGATTATTGAGAATCTTCAGGAGATTGAGGATGATGAGGAGATCTATGAGTCAATAGAGGATTTGTGGCCTGATTATCCTACTAAGGATGACTTCTTCTTTGATGAGGAAGAATATTAATGTGGCAAGCTGACGGTAGGGAGGCTCTGAAGTGAGGCGTTGTATTGTACTATTTGTGCTATTTGTGTTGGTGTCGCAGTTGCGTGCGCAGTACGATGCTCAAATAGGTCAGTACATGTTTATGCAGTCTTCGTATAATCCCGCAGCAGTAGGGGATGGAGATTTGATGCGTGTTTATGGTAGTCATCGTATGGACTTCACTGGTATACAGGATGCCCCAATGACGACATATTTTTCGTTCTCGTCTCCTTTCTTGATTGGAAAAACAGCTCATGGCGCAGGTGTGCGCTTTGTGAATGATAGATTTGGTTTGTTCTCGAATCAAAGTTTGTATTTGGAGTATGCCTACAAGTTGTCGCTAGGTAAAGGTCAGTTGTCTATCGGCGTAGATTTGGGTTTTATGAACTTGAGTTTTGCGAGTGATAGTGTAGATACGGGTGCTGGTAATGATGATTATCATGATGAGTATGATCCTGTATTGCCTGAGAATACTGGCGGAAACGATGAAAAGGGTGCTTCGGGTATGGGTGTCGATTTAGGACTAGGAGTGTACTACAAGACGGCACGCTGGTGGGCAGGATTGAGTTATGCTCACGTTACGCAACCTAAGTTGCAGTTGGGCGGCGGTAAGACAGAGTTTGCGGTCAAAGGAACGATGTACCTGTCTGGCGGATACAACTGGCAGTTGCGAAACAAGGATTGGATGTTGTTGCCAAGTATGTTGTTGCAGACGGATTTTAAGTCGTGGGATGTCAATTTGACAATGTTGGCACAACTCAAGAAACGTTATCGTTTTGGCGCAGGATATCGATTGGGCGGAAGTGTGAATGTGTTGATGGGTATGGATATCGTGAATGGTTTGCAGATTGGATATACATATGAACTGCCTGCAAACTCGTTGTTGAAAGAAAGTTATGGCTCGCATGAATTATATTTGGCTTACGGTTTTAATATTTTGAAGCCAAAGAATACTAGCAAAGTGGTGAGCGTGAGATATTTGTAAAGATAACAAACAAATAAATTAATATATGAAAGTTACAAAGTTTTTGCCAATCGTAATGTTGGCGTTAGGTTTGTCTGCATGTAACAAGACTCCAGGTGAGTTAGTAGGTGTTTCTGCACAAGGTGGTCCTCGCTCAGAAGGTGTTCCTGAGGGTATGGTCTTCGTGCGCAAGGGTTCTTTTGATATGGGATTGACATCCACTTCGGTACTTAATAATCAGCCAGATAATATCGTTAAGGTGGCTGTTGATGCATTTTGGATGGATGCAACTGAGATTACTAATAGCGAGTATCGTCAATTTGTGAATTGGGTACGCGATAGTATTGCGTATGAGATGTTGATTGATGGTAACCCAACCAGTAAGTTTGCTGAAGATCTTACTGCTTACGCTGCTGCTACAGGTGCTAGTCGTGACTATAAAATCAAATGGTCTGAGCCTATTCCATGGAATGAGCGTCTTGATGTAAACAATGCCGGAACTTATGAGTGGGAAAAATTGTTTGACGATGGTGGCTTTGGCAAATTGCGTACAGGCAAGCTGCATTATAGTTACTATTACGAGAACAAAGATGCTACCAAGGCTGTGAGAAACAGTAAGAATCGAGTGACAGGTCGTTATGGTAAGAATACAATCCAGGTGGATGAGTATAAAGCCGATGAAGAATTCGTTGATTGCAACACAGTAGATCGTGTTATTAATAATGAGAAAGACTTTTTGACTAACGTTATTATTCGTATCTATCCAGATACAACCGTATGGGGTCGTTACTTTGAGCATTCTTATAACGCTCCACAAGTGGAGAGTTACTTTAGTAATGTGAACTACTCTAACTATCCAGTAGTGGGTGTGACATGGGAACAAGCTCGTGCATTCTGCCACTGGCGTACTGAGTTGTTGCGCAACGTGGGTGAGCAAGTGATTCACGAGTACCGTCTCCCAACCGAGGCTGAGTGGGAATATGCTGCACGCGGTGGTCGCAAGAGAGCTATGTACCCATGGGGTGATATGTATGCTCGTGACAGCAGAGGTTGCTATCAAGCTAACTGGAACCCACTAAACGGTGATAAGGTGAATGATGAGCACTTGATTACTGCTCCTGTAGAGTGGTATAAGCCAAATGATTTTGGATTGTACGATATGGCAGGCAACGTAGCGGAGTGGACATCTTCTACTTATTCTACAACATCTAACTTGAGGGTGCATAATAGTAACCCAAATTACTCATATGATGCTCTCTTCTCTGATCCTATTGATAAGAAGAAGAAAGTAATTAAGGGTGGTAGCTGGAAGGATATTAGTTACTACTTGCAATGTGGTGCTCGTACCTATGAGTATCAAATGGAGGCTCAACCATACATTGGTTTCCGCTGTGTACGTTCTGTAATGGGTAACCAAAAATAAGACAAAACAAGATGAAAGAAAATAAAGGGTCTGAGAAAAAAGGATTCATGCATTGGTATGAATCTTACCAAGGTAAGAAAGTCGTAGGTGCCGTATATTCGTTGGGTGCATCTGTGGTAATTATTGGTGCATTATTCAAGATTATGCACTTCCCAGGTGCTGGTGCTATGTTGATGATTGGTATGGGTATCGAGGCATTGTTGTTTGCCTTGGGATGTTTGGACAAACCTCATACAGAGTTCCACTGGAATAATGTCTTTCCTCAACTAGTAGGTCACGGAGCTGATCCTGAAGTGTTAGAGGAGATGAAGAAGCGCCCATGCCCAACTCTGTTGGGAGGTGTTGCTGGTGGTGAAAATGCTGGTAATGCGACTCCTGCTGTTCCAAGTCTAGATGCAAAGGATATGGAATCATTGAAGGCAGGTGTAGTTAACTTGGCTAAGACTGCTGCTCAGTTGAATGAGTTGAGTGTGGTGGCAACAGCTACCAATGGTTTGGTAGGTAAGTTGGATGCTGCTGGTCAAGCTGCTGAGCAATTTGTAGAGGCAGGTAAAACTATTGCCGAGAAGAGCGCTCAGTTGGGTGATACCTATGCTCAAGTGACTGAGGATATGCACAAGGTGTCTACGGGTACTAAGGCATACGAGGATCAAGTGGCAGCGATAGCAACTCAGTTGCAACAATTGAATGCCGTATATGAGTTGCAGTTGAATACATTGCAAGCACAAGTGGATGCATATAAGGTTCAAACAGAGAAGATTGCTGGTGTGACAGCTCAAGTAGAGGCTTATGCTGCTAATGTTCAGACAATGAATAATGTGGCTGCTGAGGCATTGAAGAGCCAAGAGGCTTATGCGGCGGGCACAAAGCAATTGGCAGACCAAGTGGCTGATTTGAACAAGGTGTATGGTAATATGTTGAATGCTCTCTAAAGCAAGATATTACCTTAATATAATATAAACTATGGGTGGAGCAAAGAATTGTCCGGAGACTCCGAGACAAAAAATGATTAGTATGATGTACTTGGTGTTGACCGCTATGTTGGCGCTCAACGTCAGTGCAGCCATATTAAACGGCTATGTTGCAGTGGATGATAGTTTGCATGCAACCGTACAGACCTTGGTTGAGTCAAATAGAGATACCTATATTCAGTTCAAAGCCGCATTGGATCAAAATCCAGAAAAAGTGCAAGCATGGTATGATAAGGCGATGGAGATTCAAAAGAACTCTAATGCGTTTTATGACTATGTGCAAACATTTAAGGATGAGATGGTTGCAGCTGCGGATGGTAGCGAAGCAAAGAAGAATGCAACTGTTCGTGAATTGAAAAAACAAGATGATACCAACGTGCCACAGCGTTACGCTATCAACGAGGGAAATGCACTCAAACTCAAAGGTGCAATCAATGCCTATCGTGATTTTATGATTGATATCACAGGCGATTCTCCTGCAGTGGATGAGGAGTTGCGTCAAACGTTTGTTACTCCACGTGGAGTGAATACTAGTGGTGATTCTATCACATGGGAAGAGAGTGTGTTCTATGAGATGCCAATGTGTGCTTGTATCACCGTATTGACCAAGTTGCAAAGTGATATTCGTAATGTGGAGGGTAGAGCAGTACGTTACTTGTTGACCCAAACGGATGCTACTGACTTGCGTGTGAACAAGTTTAATGCGTATGTGATCCCATCTTCCGATTATGTGGTTAAGGGTAACAAGTATAGAGCACAAATCGTTTTGGCGGCTATTGACTCTACACAAGCTCCTGACTACTTTGTAAATGGAAATAAGATAGCAGCTAATGGTATCTATGAAGTTGTGGCAAACAAAGTCGGTAAGCAAAAACTGACAGGTCAGATTGGATATATGAATCAACAAGGTGAGATGCAGTACTTGCCTTTTGAGCGCGAATACATGGTAGGTGAACCAAGTGCTACCATTTCGAATACCGAATTGAATATCATGTATCGTGGTTATAAGAACCCATTCTCTATATCTGTTCCTGGTGTAAGCAACCAAGCGTTGGATGTGAGATGTAGTGGTGCCAGTGTGACTAAGAAAGGTGATGAGTGGATTATCGTGCCAAGTGCAGGTTCGCCCAACACACTTAAGATTGAAGTATATGCTAAGGTAGAAGGTGCCTCTCGTTTGATGGGTTCGTGTTCGTATCGCATCAAGAACTTGCCTCCACCAAATGCATATTTGGAGATAAATGGTATACCTTCAGATGCTGAGAAGGTGTCACTTGTAGCGTTGCTTGATCCTAATACGAAGATAATAGCTTCGTATGGTACAGATGGTTTGGTACAAGCCAAATTTAATATTGTAAGTTTCCAAGTGAGGATGCCTTCAGGTATTACAACGACAGTTCGTGGTGATCGTTTTGACAGTAAGGTTATTGGTGAAATTCGCAAGTTGAAATTAGGCAACTCTATCACAATAATGAGTATTAGAGCGAAAGGCCCAGATGGACGTGAGATCCAGTTGCGTAGCCTTCCAATAGAATTAAGATAAAAAAGCATATGAAAAGAATTAATGTTTTTCTCCTAGCAATGACGCTAGCATGTGTAGTAACCAATGCACAAGAAGACTGGTTTGGTTTAAATTCAACATCTTATTTTAATGAGGATGGAACTGTAGCTGATAAGTCAGCAGTTATGAATGTGATTTCTCAGATAAGTGAGAAACCTCACCGCGCTGATGATGTGGTGTGGGCTAAGGTTGTATATCGTATTGTAGATTTGCGTTTCAAGCAAAACTATCAATTGTATACTCCTGTTGTTGCAGATGATCCTAATTATTCATCTTTGTTTAGAACGATTTTACATGCGATAGAAGATGATATGCCTGTATATGCGAGGTCAAATACGAACACAGATATTAAGCCTAATATCGCTACTTCTAATAAACTTGATGAACAGGGTATATTTGATATGTTGAGTATTGGATACGTGGATGACCCTACACTAACACCTCAACAAAATGCACAAAACAAAAATTTGACTACTGTGATGAAGTTTGATGATAACACAGGTGACTTAGTATTCAATTCGACACCATATGAAGAGTATGCTAAAAATGTAGTCAAATATTTGATTCAAGAGATTGTGTTCTTTGATAAACACTACTCAACATTAGAGCGTAAGATTGTAGCAATAGCTCCAATGTATCCTAATGGTGTTGAAAATAGCTTTATTAATGGTCAAGATCCAATCGTGAAAGCAATTCATCATCAAATCTTGTTTTGGATACCATTTGCTAAGTTGCGTCCATACTTGGCTCAACAGGCAATCACACCAAATGGTAATGATGCTACTGATGTTGCTACATTGGATATGTTCTTTGAACAAAAGAAATATAGTTCATACATAGTGGGTGATGAAAATGTCTATAGTCGAATGGTATCAGATAAGGCTAAGGCATATCAAAATGATCAGAAGAAGTTCTACGAGGCTATTCGCAAAGAGCAAGAGGCAATTGAAGAGAGCTTGCTGAATGTTGAAAATGACTTGTGGGAATATTAATGAAGATATGTTGGGCGGCGTAAGACCGCCCTTTCTTCCATAATGAAAGGTCGTAGTTTTTTTAATATGTATTTCACGACCACGATATCTGTATCGTTGGTGTTGTTTTTGATAGGCTTAGAGTGCTTCGTGTTGATGTCCGCTCGCGAGCTAGTTCGTCATGTGCGTGAGAACGTTGTACTGACCGTTGTTATGCAGGATGATGCAACGCCTGAGGATGTGGCTCGTATGGATAATCTAGTCAAGTTGTCTCCATATGTCCTGGATGCACGTTATATCTCTCGTGAGGATGCGTTGCAAGAGCATATAGAGCATTTGGGTGAAGATCCTGAGAAGTTCTTGGGATATAATCCATTGACGGATGCATTTGAATTGCGTTTGATAGAGTCATATACACAATATGATAGTATCAAGGCTATTGACGCACGTTTGTCGTCATTGCCATATGTGCACAAGGTAATCTATCAAGCAGATGTGGTAAATACTTTGGATAAGAACCTGAGTAAGGTGATTGTTGTATTGTTGGTTGTCGCATTGATATTATTGGTCATTGCATTGGTGCTGATAGGCAATACAATCCAGTTGCAGATATATTCTAAGCGATTCTTGATAAACACTATGCGCTTGGTAGGTGCAACACCATGGGTGATTAAGTGGCCATTTATTCGTCGTAATATTTGGATAGGAGTAGAGGCCTCGGTTGTCGCTTGTGGTCTGCTAGCATTGGTGTATTACTATTGCTATAGCCAATATGGTTTGTCTTTGTTCCCGTTGAATGAGATGACAATAGGATGTTTGGTTGGTGTAGTTATGATAAGCGGATTTGTAATAACATTCTTTGCTTCGTTGATGGCTACCAATCGATATATTCGAATGAAAACAAATAAGTTGTATGAAGTTTAATTTGCCTAAAGGTAACGCTATAGCAATAGCTATCAGTGTACTCATTATAGTAGTAGGATTTGCTTTGATGGTTGGAGCGCCCAGTGGTGCTACCGAGTTTAATCCGGATATTTTCTCATTTCGTCGTATTACACTAGCTCCTATGATCGCACTCTTTGGTTTTGTAGTGATGATTGTAGCGATTTTATATAAGCCTAAGAATAAATGAGTTGGTGGGAGGCTTTGATATTGGGTTTGGTGCAGGGACTCACTGAGTTTTTGCCTGTGTCATCATCTGGTCATCTAGAGATTGGTCAAGCATTATTGGGTACTGCTAGCGAAGAGAATCTAACCTTCGCCATTGTGGTTCATGCGGCTACAGTGATGTCCACCCTATTCATATTGTGGAAAGAGGTGGCACAATTGTTTAAAGGTACTTTTACGACCACTAAATGGAACGAGGATAAGAACTATGTGGCTATGATATTGGTTTCTATGATACCAGTGTTTGTAGTTGGGATGTTCTTCAAAGAGCAAGTCGAGAGCTTATTTGGTAGTGGTTTGAAGGTAGTAGGTATATGCTTGTGTATAACAGCTGTACTACTATATTTTAGCGAGTGGTTGAGTAAACGCCGAGTAGGTGAGGGACACGAAGTGGGGTACAAGGATGCTATTATTATCGGTTTGGCACAAGCTGTGGCGGTTTTGCCAGGTTTGAGTCGAAGTGGAACTACTATAGCAACAGGATTGTTGTGTGGCGTGAAGAAGGAGAGCGTGACAAAGTTCTCATTCTTGATGGTGTTAATACCAATTTTGGGTGAAGCATTCTTGGAATTGTTAGATGTCTTGTCTGGCGAGGTAGTGGCTAGCTCAATAGGTATGTTACCATTGTTGGTGGGGTTTGTAGCGGCATTTGTGTCAGGTTGTTTGGCATGCCGTTTTATGATAAATATTGTTCGTCGTCAGAAGTTGATATACTTTGCTATTTATTGTTTGTGTGCGGGTGTATTCTCGATAGTATATGGACTTTGTTGAGGGTGAGATAATAGCATTTGACAAACCATATCGCTGGACTAGTTTCGATGTGGTAGGTAAAGCACGCTGGTTGTTGTGCAAGAAACTGGGTGTCAAGAAACTCAAAGTAGGACATTCAGGTACCCTTGATCCATTAGCAACTGGTGTCGTCGTGGTGTGTACGGGCAAAAAAACCAAATTGATAGATCAATTGCAAGCGCATCAGAAAGAGTATGTGGCGATGTTGCAACTAGGCGCTACAACTCCTAGTTTTGATCTAGAAAAAGAGATTGATGCGACCTATCGTACGGAGCATATTACTCGTGCATTGATAGAAGAGGTTATACCTACTTTCGAGGGTGAACAATGGCAAGTCCCACCGATGTTTTCAGCAGTTAAGGTCGATGGAAAACGTGCTTATAAATTGGCTCGCCAAGGTGAAGAGGTAGAGCTAAAAGCTAAATTACTCGTAATAGACGAGATTGAAATACTCGGTTTTGACGAAGAGAAGATGCAACTGGAGTTGCGCATTGTCTGCTCAAAAGGAACTTATATTCGAGCATTGGCTCGTGACATAGGTCAGCGATTACAGAGTGGAGCGCATTTGATAGCACTTCGTAGAACGAGGGTTGGGGATGTTCGTGTGGAGGATTGTATAACATTTGAACAATTTACAAACTTGATAGATAATGAGATTAAGTAATTTCAAATTTAAGTTACCAGAGAATCAGATTGCTCAGTTTCCTAGTCGTTTTCGTGATGATGCACGTTTGTTAGTATTGCATGCTAAAACAGGTGAGGTAGAGCATAAGATGATGAATGATTTAGCCTCTTATTTTGATGAGGGAGATATCTTTATTGCTAATGATACAAAGGTGTTCCCAGCTCGTCTCTATGCTCAAAAAGAGAAGACATTAGCTAATATAGAAGTATTCTTACTCAGAGAATTGCATCATGAGAATCGTTATTGGGATGTGTTGGTTGATCCAGCGCGTAAGATTCGTATTGGTAACAAGTTGTTCTTTGATGAGGATGCAACTATAGTTGCTGAGGTAATAGATAATACTACATCTCGTGGTCGTACCCTACGTTTCTTGACTGACTATGTAGGTACTGAGTTTGTACAAAACTTATATGCAATGGGCGTTACTCCATTGCCAAAGTATATCCGTCGTCCTATGGATGAAGAGACATTGGCTGAGTACGAGGAGGTATTTAGCGATTTGCCTGTGGATGAGATGGATGAGGAACGTTATCAAACTATTTTTGCAGAGAAGATAGGTGCAGTGGCTGCTCCTGCCGCTGGATTGCATTTCTCTAAGAACTTGCTCAAGCGTCTTGAGATTCGTGGTGTGGAGACATACACATTGACTTCGCATATGGGTTTGGGTAATTTTAAGGCTGTAGAAGTAGAAGATTTGTCTAAACACAAGGTGGAGAGTGAGCAAATTAGTATTTCACCAGAATTAGTACAGGCAGTAGATAAAGCTCATGAAAGCGGTAAGCGTATTTGCGCTATCGGTACCGAGGTTATGCGTGCATTAGAGCATGTGGTTGGAACTAGTGGACAAATCAAGGCATATGAGGGATGGACTAATAAGTTTATTTATCCTCCATATGATTTTACAGTCGCTAATGCATTCTTCGTAAACTTCTATATGCCTATGTCAACACAATTGATTATGGTCGCTGCTTTTGGTGGACACGATCAAGTGATGCGTGCATACAAGGAGGCAGTTAAGGAGGGTTATCGTTTTGGCGATTACGGAGATGCAATGTTGATTCTCAACGACTAATTTTCTGCATTTTTATGCAAGTACGTATTGATGAGAGTTGGCGAGAGGTCTTGCAACCTGAGTTTGATAAACCATACTTTGAGTTGCTGACAGACTTTGTTCGCCACGCTTATCGTACAAAAGAATGTTTTCCACCAGCTAGACAAATTTTTCGTGCCTTTGATCTTTGTCCCTTTGATAACGTTCGTGTTGTGATAATAGGACAAGATCCATATCATGATGTGAATCAAGCACATGGTTTGTGCTTTTCTGTTCAAGATGGTGTTGCAGTTCCCCCTTCCCTAGTAAATATATACAAAGAACTGAATCGTGATTTGGGTAAACCCATACCCAATTCGGGTAATCTTACCCATTGGGCAGAACAAGGAGTGTTGCTCTTGAATGCGACATTGACAGTTGAGGCTCATAAGGCAGGTAGTCACCAGGGAAAAGGTTGGGAAGAGTTGACCGATGCTGCTATTATGGCGTTGAATGAAAAACGCGAAAGAATTGTTTTTATGTTGTGGGGTAGTTATGCACAACGTAAAGGCAAATATATCGATCGCCGAAAACATTTGGTTTTGGAGGCTGTACATCCTAGTCCTCTAAGTGCATATCGTGGATTCATAGGTTGTGGACACTTCTCGCAAGCTAATAACTACCTTCTCCAACATGGACTAGCACCAATCAAATGGTGATGTTAATTAATAGCTATTAGTTAACATCTTATTAATGATCTTGTAAATTGGTTATGAAAACTCTATTGCTTATAGATGCATATGCGATGATTTATCGCGCATATTATGCTTTTATCCGTGCACCTCGAATGAATTCGCGCGGAGAAAATACTTCCGCTATTTTTGGTTTTGTGGTGACACTTGAGGACTTGATCAAACGCGTTAAGCCTACTCATATGGCTGTGGCGTTTGACCCTGCAGGTCCTACTTTTCGTCATGAAGCGTATGAGCAATACAAGGCGCAACGACAAGAGACTCCTGAAGATATCCGTTGGGCAGTTCCTCGCATTAAGCAACTGTTGGAAGCCATGAATATTCCTGTACTGGATGTACCTGGATATGAGGCTGATGATGTAATAGGAACATTGGCGCACAAGGCAGAAAAAGAGGGTTTTGAGGTATATATGGCGACTCCGGATAAAGATTATGGTCAGTTGGTTACGGAGCATGTGTGTATGTATCGTCCACGCCATACAGGCGGTTTTGAAAAGTTGGGTCCACAAGAAGTCTGTGAGAAATATGGTTTGACTCACCAATCGCAAGTGATAGATCTACTGGGTTTGATGGGTGATAGTAGCGATAATATTCCAGGTTGTAAAGGAGTAGGTGAAAAAACGGCAGTCCAACTCTTGCAACAATTTGGTTCAATAGAAAATCTGCTTGCTAATACTGACCAGTTGAAAGGGGCTTTGCAACGCAAAGTTCAAGACCAAGTAGATGATATTCGTTTCTCGTATTTTTTGGCAACTATTAAGACGGATGTGCCAATTGATTTTGATGCCGAGTTATTAGTATGTCAGGAGAAAGATTGGGAGAAATTGGCACCACTATATAGAGACTTGGAGTTTAACTCGTTTTTGAAGCAAGCACCTACTGATCTTGCAAAAGTGTCGGTAGCAGCACCTAACAAAAAAGCGAAGAAACCAGAAGCAACCCTGGATTTGTTTGCTGCTTTTGATGCGGGTAGTCAGGATAGTGCAGCTACACAAGACGTAGTTGTAGAGGAATCCCTAGAAGGACGTTTGGTTAGCTATTTGCTCAATCCAGAAGTTGCATATAATCCTGCCCAACCCATCCAATGGGAGGCTTTGAAAGCAGACACTGCCTTGTGGAATTTGTATAATGAGGTGGAGCTGCCACTAGCACAGGTGTTGAGAGCCGTAGAGCAAGCGGGAGTGCGAGTAGATGTAGAGATGCTCAAAAATGCGGAAGAGCAATTGAGTAAAGAGTTGGTTAACTTGGAACAAAGGATATATGCTGTTGCGGGAGTAACTTTCAATGTTAATTCGCCCAAACAAGTGGGAGAAGTACTCTTTGATGAGTTGAAATTAGATGCGAAGGCGAAGAAGTCTAAAACAGGTCAATATTCTACTTCAGAAGAAGTGCTCTTAGGCTTAAAGGGTAAGCATGAAGTAGTAGGAATGATATTGGAATATCGTGAGTTGAAGAAGCTGATATCTACTTATATTTCAGCTTTGCCAACATATATCAATCCTGAGACAGGTAAGATACATACTACGTATAATCAAACCGTAACAGCAACTGGACGACTGTCGTCATCGAATCCAAACTTACAGAATTTGCCTATTCGAAGTGAAAGGGGACAATTGATTAGGCAAGCTATTATCCCAGATGAAGGATGTATGTTCTTGTCGGCAGACTATTCTCAGATTGAGTTGAGATTGATGGCACATTTTTCGCAAGATCCGCATATGGTGGAGGCCTTTCGTTCGGGACAAGACGTACACGCTGCCACAGCTGCTAAGATTTTTGGTGTGGCAATAGAGGATGTTACCAAAGAGCAAAGACGTCAGGCTAAGACTGCTAACTTTGGAATTATTTATGGTATCTCAGCATTTGGATTAGCACAACAATTGGATTGCTCTCGCTCGGAAGCAAAGGCATTGATAGATGGCTATTTTACTGCTTTCCCAGGAGTGATTGATTATATTGAAAGACAAAAAGAATTGGCTCGTCAGCAAGGATATGCGGTGACGTTGTTTGGTAGAAAACGCTACTTGCCAGATATCGTGTCGCATAATGCGACTGTTCGTTCCTTCGCCGAACGAAATGCAGTCAATTCTCCTATCCAAGGTACAGCTGCGGACATTATCAAGATGGCAATGGTGGCTATAAGCAATCGCCTAAAATTAGAGGGATTGCAAGCGAAGATGATTATGCAAGTGCATGATGAGTTGAACTTTAATGTTCCTATGAATGAGGTAGATAGGGTGAAGGATATTGTGGTGAGTGAAATGCAGAATGTGGTCCACTTGACTGTGCCATTGATAGCAGATTGTGGAGTGGGAAAGAATTGGTTAGAGGCACATTAAGTAGGAAAAAACATATGAAAAAATATCGCGAGGTCATACGATACTCGCGATATTTTTATTACTACCCATGGATAACATTTTGAATAATGCTTAATGATAAAGCGTGTTTCCGATGAAGTTCCGATCAGCTTCCGATGGGGATAGGAGGCAATAGTGAGGATTTTACGAAGTAAGAGTTTTGATGTAAAAGTGACTTGATGAAGTTAGAAGCTAATCGTATAGGCCGTAAGTGATGAAGGATAAATGCAATGGATTTTGATATGAAAATTTGGATAAGTCAAAAAAAAATTGTACCTTTGCAAATTAATTGGATAAATTTTGGAATTATGAAACTACGTCAGTTTATTTTGTTGGGTTTGTTAGCAAGTCTCACAAGTTGTTGGACTCTAATTGCTACGGTTGTACCACATGATGTGCCTGTGGTATCAGGTCATACTGTTTATACTACGCAAGTTACGCCTCCTGCTTCTAAGTATGTTACAACTACATCTATGACCGTCACATCGTATAACACCGATTTGTCATTTTATCTTGACTTGCAAGCAGTAGCAGCCGCTTTTGCTGAGTCTAAAAGTGTGCAAGAGTTTGAGATGTTGTTAAACTCAAGTCGATATATGATCAATAACTTGGATTTGAATGGTGATGGTTATATAGACTATTTGCGCGTATTGGAGACTCGCCAAGGATATTATCATGCATTTGTGATTCAGGCATGCTTGGCACCATCGTATTTCCAAGATGTTGCGACATTGGTGGCAGAGCGTAGGGCAAATAGTTTGTATGTGGAGGTGATTGGTGACCCATACTTGTATGGATATAATTATATTGTTCGTCCAACATTTGTTAGTCGTCCTCCATTGTGGGATGCTTTTGGTAGACCAAATTATGCTCCATGGCATTCACCATATCATCATGGACATTGGCCAAGTCACTATCATCCAACTAAACCAATATATTTGACGCATTATCAGGCATATGTTAACACATATATGTCAAGCCATCATTATTGCCGTGTGTGCGATTATCCAACTCATGTATTCTACAAGGGTTATAATGATATGGTAAGACCAGATCGTCGTAATGACCATCGTAATCAACATCCAAACACCTCGTTTGAGCATCGTGTGAATACGAATGCAGAGTCTAGAAATATTCGTAATGCAGCAGACTTACGCAATGCAACACAACCTAGGGTGAGTGAGCCAGAGACGAGAAATAATACTACGACATCTAAAACACCAGCGGCTAGCACTCCAAGTAGAACCAATCAAACAACTTCTACAAAGACTACTCATACAACTACTACAACACGCCAAGATCAGACTGCTACTACAACTCGTCAAAATCAAACGACATCAAGTACAAGTCGTACAACATCTGCAACCGTAAAAGCAGATAACAAAACACGAGTGTCAACTTCTGTGACAACTCCATCGACATCGGTAGAAACCAAAGTAAATAAGAGTGGTGCTGCGCGAACAACCGTTAAGACCGTAAATTCTAATAGCCCAACTCGAGTAAGTACAACGAATAATACAACTAGAACCGCTACTACCACTACTACTACCGCTACTGAGCGTACAACTACTCGTACGTCATCAGGACAAACATCAAGAACGGGAAATGCGAGCAGTAGTGAAGCAAGAAGATAAAAAGAATTGTACCAAAATATGGGAAAATTGAATGCTGTTTTGGTGGGACTGATAACACCTAACCAAAACGAAGAGAGAACGAAAGAATACTTGGATGAGTTGGCCTTTTTGGCTGACACGAATAATATTGCGGATGTTAAGCGTTTTGTACAGCGTCTTGACTATCCAAATACAACTACATATGTAGGTGAGGGTAAGTTGCAAGAGATTAATGAGTATATCAAGAGTCTCGCAGATACGGATGATTTTATAGATATGGTTATCTTTGACGACGAGTTGTCACCTCGTCAGTTACGCAATATTGAAAAGGCGCTGAATGCGCACAATCAAAATGCGATCAAGGATAATCATGTTCAGCCAGTGAGGGTTATTGATCGAACGATCTTGATTTTAGAAATTTTCCTCAAACGAGCACAGACATCGTATGCAAAGACTCAGGTTGAGATGGCGCATTTGCAGTATATGTTGCCTCGTTTGACTCGTATGTGGTCGCACTTGGACCGTCAGCGAGGTGGTGGAACGACTAGCCGTGGTATGGGTGAAACGCAGATAGAGGCGGATAAACGAATCATCGGTCAACGTATAGCTCTTTTACGAGAGGAGTTGAAGAAGATAGACCGTCAGATGGCGACACAACGTCAGAACCGCGGTAAGATGGTTCGTGTAGCATTGGTAGGTTATACCAACGTAGGTAAGTCCACAATGATGAACCTATTGAGCAAGTCAGAGGTGTTCGCGGAGAATAAGCTCTTTGCGACATTGGATACGACTGTACGCAAGGTGACGATAGAGAATCTGCCTTTCTTGTTGTCGGATACGGTAGGTTTTATCAGAAAGTTGCCACACCATTTGGTGGAGTCGTTCAAGTCAACTTTGGATGAGGTGAGAGAGGCAGACTTGCTGATTCATGTGGTGGACATCTCGCATCCTAACTTTGAGGAACAATACGAGGTGGTGGAGCAGACTATCAATGAGTTGTTGACCAAAGAGACAGAGATTAAAGAGTCTGATCCATGGTCTAAGAAACAACATGGAAATAAGAAATCGGAGAAGACGGTGGCGCAAATACCTAGAATAGTAGTGTTTAACAAGGTGGATGCGTTTACATATGTCCCAAAAGAAGAGGATGATTTGACTCCGATGAAGCGAGAGAATATTTCATTGGAGGAGTTGAAGAAGACTTGGATGGCGAAGTTGCACGATGATTGTATCTTTATCTCAGCACGAGAGAAGACTAATATAGATGAGTTGAAGGCATTGTTCTATGATCGTATCAAAGCGATTCATATTCAACGCTATCCATATAATGATTTCTTATTCCAACAATACGAGTAGAATATGGCAATTCGTATAGAACATCTAAATAAACATATCGGTAAACAACATGTGCTGAAAGATGTGAACCTGACTATCAACGATGGTGAGGTGGTAGGATTGTTGGGACCAAATGGTGCAGGCAAGTCTACGCTGATGAAGATCATGGTGGGAGTGTGGGACGCAGATCATGTGAGTCGGAAATCGGAAATCGCGAGTGTATTTCATGTGCCACAAACTGTGGGATATTTACCAGAACAGAATCCGCTATACGAAGATATGTATGTGAGAGAGTATCTGCGTTTCTTTGTTGGTTTGAGGAGTCATGCGCAAAACGAAAACCCAGAGACGAAAGATGACATAGTAGAGGAGTTGATAGCGCGCGTGGGTTTGACGGCAGAAGCAAATAAGCGATTGGGCCAGTTGAGCAAGGGATATAAGCAGCGTGTAGGTTTAGCCCAGGCGATGATTGGTGATCCAGAGTTGTTGATTCTGGATGAACCCACAACGGGTTTGGATCCTAACCAGTTGGAGGATATTCGTGCATTGATAAGAAGTCTTGGCAATCGAGATAATGGCAATAGCGGAATAGTGATATTGTCTACCCATATTTTGCAAGAGGTTAAGCAGATGTGTAATCGTGTAGTGATTATAGATCACGGCGAGATCAAAGTGGATAAGCCGATGAGCGAGATAGAAAACTTGGAAGAAACATTCAAAGAGGCGACAAGACATGAGTGATTTTGATATACGTAATCAGATGACGGAGAAAGAGCAGGATAATGCTTTGCGTCCGTTGTGCTTTGACGACTTTGCAGGTCAGTCTAAAATTGTCAGTAACTTACGCATATTTGTTCAAGCCGCTCGTATGCGTGGCGAGAGCTTGGATCATGTGTTGCTGTTTGGCCCTCCAGGATTGGGTAAAACCACGTTGAGTAATATTATAGCCAATGAGCTTGGGGTGGGTTTTAAGGTAACATCTGGTCCTGTGTTAGACAAACCAGGTGATTTAGCTGGACTACTGACATCATTGGAAGATAATGATGTGTTGTTCATCGATGAGATTCATCGTTTATCGCCCATAGTGGAGGAGTATTTGTATTCTGCGATGGAGGATTATCGCATCGATATTATGATCGACAAAGGTCCATCTGCGCGAACCATACAGATTGATTTGAATAAGTTTACCTTGATTGGTGCTACCACTCGTAGTGGCCTATTGACTAGTCCGTTGCGTGCACGTTTTGGTATCAACTGCCACTTGGAATATTATGATTCGCACGTGCTGGCAGGTATAGTGGAGCGTAGTGCGCGTTTGTTGGGTATACATATTGATAGCAAGGCTGCCGCTGAGATCTCTCGTCGTAGTCGTGGTACCCCTCGTATTGCTAATGCACTACTTAGACGAGTGCGTGATTTTGCTCAGGTGAAGGGTAATGGAGCTATCGATTTGGAAATAGCAAGATACGCCTTGGAGGCATTGAATATAGATACATTTGGCTTGGATGAGATAGATAACAAGTTGCTTAGCACGATTATTGATAAGTTCAAGGGTGGTCCTGTTGGTTTAAATACCATAGCTACTGCGATGGGTGAGGATGCTGGAACGATAGAGGATGTGTATGAACCATACTTGATTAAGGAAGGTTTTATCAAGCGTACCCCACGAGGACGAGAGGCAACAGAATTGGCCTATAAGCATTTGGGAAAGACACCATTGGGAGGCAATGGGCAGATTATGTTGGAGTTTAATTGATATGGAGATGAAGCAGTATAAAGCTGTATTTATAGATTGGGATGATACGATAGGCGATTTCCATGGTGCTGCGGACTTAGCATTGGCTGAGATGTACAATAAGTATCATTTGGAAGACTATTTTGCTTCGCAAGAGGAGTTTGTGGAGTTGTATAAACCGCACAACTTGGAGTTGTGGGCAAAATATGGCGATGATAAGGTAACCAAGGAGTATCTAAGTCTAGATCGTTTTTTGTTTCCTTTGATGCATGGAAGTCTGTATAAGAATGGTGGTCTAATCAAGACGGAGGAGGTTGTTCATTTGGCAATGAAAATGAGTGACGACTTCTTGTCTCTGACGACTGCTCACTTCTCGTTGCTACCTGGTGCTGAGGATTTGGTTCGCTATTTATCAGAGAAGTATCCTTTGACGATTGTTACGAATGGTTTTATCGAAGTTCAGTATGAGAAGTTTGAAAAGAGTGGTTTGCGAGATTGTTTTGCACATATCGTATTAAGCGAGGAGGTAGGCTGTCAGAAACCTAATCCTCGTATTTATGAGGAAGCGTTGCGCCTGAATGGTTTGAATAAGGAAGATGTCGTGATGATAGGTGATTCATGGTATTCGGATATTCAAGGTGCTATTAATGCTGGAATAGATCAGATTTGGGTGACTGAAAAATCAACCGATGGATGCGAATCGACATATTTGGTAAATTCATTAGAAGAGATTAAGCGCCTTTTGTGATAATCTGCCATTTTGGCAGTATAGTGCGTTTTAGGCATGGATGTTGATATACAAAAGATGAGAAAGTTAATTCAAAAGATTATGACAAAGAACAAGGATATAAAAGATGTAGAGCAACTCGTTGATCAAGAGTTGGAAAATGTAGGTGTGCAAAACGAAGCCTCAACAACCGAACCACAAGAGCAGAACGAACCAACCGAAACTGAACTATTACAAGCAAAGGTGGCAGAACTAGAAGCACGTGTAGCAGAGTTGGAAGATTTGAAGTTAAGACAGATGGCAGAGTTTGATAACTTCCGTCGTCGTACCAATAAAGAGAAATTGGATTTGATGACTACCGCAGGTGAGCGTATATTCTGTGATATGTTGCCCTTGGTGGACGACTTTGAGCGTGCTAAGGTTGCTATGGCAAAGAGTGACGATATCCATGCTGTTCGCGAAGGTATAGAGTTGATCTACAATAAGTTCATTGCATTTTTGACAGCTAATGAAGTGAAATCAATCGATACTACCGATGCGGATTTTAATACAGATTTACACGAGGCAATTACTACTTTTGCAGCGGGCGAGGATAAGAAAGGCAAAGTGATCGATTGCACTCAAACAGGCTATATGCTAGGCGAGAAAGTGATTCGTTTTGCCAAAGTAGTAGTAGGCGAGTGATTAGATTGAAGGTTAAAAGTAGAAAATTTAAAGTCAATCGATATGGCTGAAAAAAGAGATTATTATGAGGTGCTGGGGGTTAGTAAGACCGCTACAGCAGACGAGATAAAAAAAGCTTACCGCAAAAAGGCGGTACAATATCACCCAGATAAGAATCCAGGTGATAAGGAGGCAGAAGAGAAATTCAAAGAGGCTGCTGAAGCATATGATGTTCTATCAGATGCTCAAAAACGTCAACGCTATGATCAGTTTGGCCATGCTGGAATGGGTGGTGCTAGCGGATTTGGCGGCGGAGGTATGAGCATGGAGGATATTTTCTCTCAATTTGGTGACATCTTCGGTGGCGGTTTCTCTAGTTTCTTTGGTGGTGGCGGCCGCAGTAGTGGTCCACGCGTTCGTAGGGGAAGTGATTTGCGTGTCCGTGTTCGTGTAACCCTTGAGGAGGTAGCGACTGGTGTTGACAAGAAGATCAAGGTCAAGAAAATGGTCAACTGTACAACATGTCATGGAACTGGTAGTGCAGATGGTGGTCAAGGTGAAACATGTCCAAATTGCCATGGAACAGGAAGAGTGACACGTGCTCAACGTACTATTTTGGGTGTGATGCAGGTTCAAGAGGAATGTCCACATTGTCATGGTGAAGGCAAGATAATCAAGAATAAATGTACATCATGCCATGGCGAGGGCGTTGTTCGCGAAGAAGAGGTCATAGAGATACATATACCAGCTGGTGTAGTTGGTGGAATGCAACTGACCGTGCAAGGTAAAGGTAATGCAGCTCCTCATGGAGGTATAGCAGGAGATCTATTGGTGTTGATAGAGGAGGAAGAACATAAGGACTTCTTGCGTGACGGCAGTGATCTGGTTTATAACTTGTTGCTTGATATGCCGACAGCTATCTTAGGAGGTCAAGTGCAGATTCCAACTTTGGAAGGCGAAGCTAAGATCACAATTTCTCCAGGAACTCAACCTGGTAAGGTTCTTAGAATGAGAGGTAAGGGATTGCCTATGATAGACAATATCGCTCGTCAGTATGGCGTGGGAGACATGTTGATCAATGTAGGTGTTTATATTCCAGAGCATTTGAATAAAGAAGAGAAAAAGGTAATTGAACAGTTGAAGCAAAGCGAGAATATTCGTCCAGGAGCAAGTGATAAGAAGAATTTCTTTAAGAACTTGTTTGGATAGAAACGTATCATGCAAAAGTAATGTTCGAGATGAGACGGCTAGTATTGATAAGTATTTTCCTTATGTTGGGGAAATCAGTCTTTGCGTTAGTGCCCATTGAGCGTCCGAACTTGCATGAGTCAACAGGTATAGCTCCGTTATATTTTGGTCCAAATGCATTTCCTGTTCCTGAAATGCTAGACGGACGTGTACAAAACCATCTCCGCGTAGAAGTCGCAGGGGATGGTTATTTTGGTTTTGAGGGAGATAAGACAGCAGATGCTTTTGCACGAGTGTTTATCCCATTGTTTACTAGTAGAGTAAATCTAACTATATGGATGCCAGTGATGGAGTGGTATAGTATGACTCCTCAGCGTATGGCAACCTGCCGTGTGCCGGACTCAATAGGACATGTTGGTAATGGAGCAGGTGATGCCTATTTCTCTACAGATATTCAGATCTTACGCGAAAAAAAATGGGTTCCTGCCATAGCTCTTCGTGCTGCATGTAAGAGTGCTAGTGGAGGGTATTTTGAATATGCAAGACATTACGATTGTCCAGGCTATTTTATGGATCTATCATTGGGTAAATCGTGGTTACTAGGCGAAAAAAGTGATGTGGAATTGCGTTTGGCTGGTTCTGCTGGCTTCTTGTGTTGGCAGACCGATAATGGTAGGCAAAATGATGCTGTGATGTATGGTTTGCAGTTCTTGTTGCATACGCAGTATGTATCCTTGCGTTCTACATGGAGTGGGTATGTTGGTTGGGAGAATGATGGTGATAGACCTATGATTATTAAAGGCCGTTTGAGTGGACATCTCAATCAGTTTGAACCCTATGTTGAATACCAATACGGTATTAAAGATTATCCTTTCCACATGATACGTGTAGGTCTGGCGTATAATATCGATATATTCAAGGATGGAGAGTAAGATATGAAGAAACAATTGTTGTTTGTTTTTTTCGTGTTATGTGATGCAATGTCCTCATTTGCTTCTCCATTGTTGGGTGTAGATAGTGTGTCAAGTTTATTTTTTAGGGACTGGTATCAGACGGGAGAATTGGTACACTATTTAGACAATATGTCTGAATATGTATTGTATGAGGCGGAAACAACTGGCGAGTGGTCTCAATCTGAACAAAAGATATTTTCTATAAGGGGTAATAGCTATAAGTGGAATAAATACTATTATCAAGATTTTCGTGTAGATTCAAGATTCCAAGAAGGTGGTACTTTGTTGCAGATGGATATGTTTCAGCATTCCTTGGCATTGGACTATGAGCGTGGACGATTATACTTCCGTGCAGATTCTCTCTGTAAAAATGAATTGTTTGTGAGTGCTAATATGGGTGGAGTAGGAGGAATATCTCCTGGAACAGCCGAGTTGATACGTCTCTTCCATTCAACGGCGTCTGATAGACAATGGAAACCTATCACTGAGCGTAATCATATTCTAGGAGCAGGACAAATCGCAGTAGGGTATGGTATTCCCCATAAGGGGAAAATGCTTTACCAACATGCATATGCTAACTATGGACAGCGTCGACAAGTTATGTGTGACGAGACTGGCATAGCTGGAACATATGATGCTCCATATTATGCTGTGCAACTAGATGGTGAATTGCCTTTTGTCAATAATTGGCAACTACACTATATACTCTCAACGCAATCTAGACAAGATTATAATACTGAGTTTACTTTTGCGCTGCAAGAGCAGGCTAAAATGAATAGTTATTCAGCTTCCATCTATGCAAATAATTTGACTGGATTGACCACGGGTTTCACCTATGCTGTACATCAGGTAAGACATCACGACTTATGTTTTGAACGCAATGTAATAGATCAAGATGGTGAAGGATTAGAACCCTGGTATGCAGATGGTAATACTCATGAATTGAATTGGGCTTTGAAGTATCGGTATGCTCTTTTACCATGGCTAGATCTGCATGTAGATGCATATAACTCCCTGATGGCTTTTCATCCGACTTCGGGGCAGTGGTGTAATCGTATATATGCGCAGTATGAGGATTCTGTACGCATAGATTATTATGATTATTGTTTTACTTCTACTCCTTTCGCTGCGGGTATTTTGGAGAATGAAGTTCGTTTCGCTGCTCGCAAGCAATTGCGCCCATGGGTAACGGCATATGGCGATATGGCATTGACTTTGGACGGAGTGTTGTTGCGTGATAAGCATCTGTTGATGCCGTCATGGGAGGCTACAGTTGGTGTCGCATTCCATCCTGCTAAATGGTTTGAGGCAGAATTCATGTTGGGTAATTATCGTACGCGTTATGGATGGAATATGGCCCAATTGATGAGTTCGGATTATATGAACGCAGAGGTTCGGTATATACAATCCCAACGTGTGGCAGATCAATGGGGTGGTCAATATTTGGATGTAGAAAAGGGTTTGCCACAACCACAATATGCACTGCTAGATATACCTATTAGATTCCGGATCAACAATAAGCATGAGTTCGCCATTCTATCTACTGCGCGAAAATACTATAATTGTCATACTATTGAACGTCAGGATGAGGGATACATATTGACTCGTCGTCCTGAGATGGAAGAGGCTGGATTGCTATATAATACTCCTTTTTACATGTCAAATACGTTGCGATATCAGTATACAGGTAAAAAAGTGTATTTTTCTTTGTCCTGGCAAAGTTATCAGATGTCTGGAACTTCACTAATAGGCAATGGTCCTCTTGCAAATAATGTAGATGCATTGAGTTATTCCATGGCTAATCCAATGACCTATTACAATGCTAGTAATCCAGGATCTCCTGTGCAGGCATTAGGCCGTTTAGACCAAGATCGTGCATATGTGGCTCGTATGCAATTAGGAGTCAATTTTACGGAGAATATTGGTTTGTCAATGAATTTCCATTTTAAAGATGGAACACCGATTTCTAATTATTTAACAGAAGAAAGAGTGACTGTTGATGGGGATAAAGATATCGTTGTAATTGTTGGAGATACAAAAGGTATTAATGTCTCCGATGGACATTTCGGTAAACGAAAAGATGCATTCTTCAACTTAGATATGCGCCTGCGTTATCGAGGCAATATCAATATGCGCAACCAGACTTTAGGTCACGCCGGAGCAATACCATTTGAGGTTCAGTTGACAGGATATAACTTATATGATTTTGGAACTGGCTTGGTGGAGTATAATTTTGACCAATACATGCCAGGACGTCGTGCAATGACGCTATGTATCCCTCGTGGTTTTGTAGCTACCATGAGGATTGGACTGGGTAATTCTATTCAATAATCTTTCTTAGATAGACGAGTTGCTGGATTGTGGCAACTCTTTTTCTAGCTTTGAACTTATCTGTTTGGTTTGTTCAGTTGTGTGTATAGATGGGAAGATAAAACTCAATATCAACATAATCGATACAAACACTACTCCTTCTAATCCTCCTAATAGGACGTCTGTCATCATAGAGCATATGCAGATGCATGTTAGACAGGATATCCAGTATCGTTGTAATCCCCTAAAGTTGAATGGTAAGCATATCCAGAAAAGTGCAAACAATATTGTTGCAATGATACCTAAATCCATACATACGCTTATGAATTGATTGTGTGGTGAATATTTTCGTTGTACGAAACGTGTCCATCCTAATTCCTCATATCGTTTTACTAGATAGTCTGTTGCATTGCCAGCCCCTAGTCCATATAAGATATAATCTTTGGGATGTTCTAATGCTGTATGCCAAATCGCAAATCTAGGCTCAAAGGCAGGAGATTTGATGTTGCTCTCGTCTACGCGGGTCAATTCTGTCATACTTAGTCCTTCGTTACGTGGGTGTAGTCGCATGCCTATAAATGAACCTGCTGCAACTATCATAATAGCGACACCTAGACCAATAAGTTTTACCCATGTTTTTCTTTTTCGAAGTATATACCAATATCCCGTTATGACTGCTAGCACTACTATATATATCAAAGCTACTCGAGAGCCAGTTAGATATAGTGCTATCAATATTACAATAATATTAGTAATTAGAAGCGATTTCTGCTTTTTAGAGTATGCGATTACTGAACATGGTAAAAGCATGCACAAGAGATTGGCATAATGCATACGATGCTTGATACTGAGTAATAGGTTATCCATGTGTAGCCAATCAATATCAATTTGAGCTCTGAGCGAATGTTTATCGATAGCGTGCGGGTAATTAATAACCCAATAATGAGTAAAAATATAGACTCCGATAGATATCAAACTACTGATCAGTAGTATCTTGATACATTTGTACCAATTGTAATGCTCGTTAACGCCAAATATACCCGCGAACGGTATAGTGAGAAGGCTGATGTAGCGTAGAGTACTTATCCATGCGGCTTGTGTGTTATCTGCCCATAGGATGGATATAGCATTCCACGCTATCCATATGATAATACCATAACTTAAATAGATGGTAGCCCAGTTACACTTAATGTTTTTAATATTAAGATAACGGAATTCTAGTAACCAAGAGCCTATCCATATGAACCAGAAAAAGTGGATGAATGGCATAGGGAATGGTAATGATGCCAATAATGCACCAAAAGAGATATAGTTAATTTTAGAAATTAGACTCTTATATTTTTGTAGATATAACGTAAACATATATTACATGTTAATACTTATGTGATTCTTCAAGATTAATTGATAGCATTTTTCTACATCCCATCCACGTTGTTCTGCATATGCTTCGGCTAACCATCTACAATCTAATGTGGTCATGTGCAGTTTGCTAGTCTGTTTACAACCCCTACGCATATTTATATGCTTGTAGTGTCGCATGCGATTTAGATCGACTATTTGAACCTGATCTCCTTTCTCGCTAATCAGCAGATTTCCTCCAGAGAAATCTAACGAGTAACAGCCTTTTTCATGCATGAGTGCCATGAATCTACCAATACTTCGTGCTGCTCTTTCTCGATGAGCAAACTGCGAGTCTTTGACGATAATACGCCATGTTAGTGGCAGTGTAGACAGACTACATGCGTAATAGCTGTCATGCAACATTCCGTATTTCTTTTGCTCAACATATACAAGTGGAAGCGGAGTTAGACCTTCTAGTATCTTAGCATTTAGGTAGCTCCTTTTAGCTTTGCTAGCCCGCAATAATCCGTATACAAGACTATTAAGGAAACGTGGCTTGTGAAACGATTTTACCACAATATCTTCGCCAATTATTTTTAGTTGGTTGCGACCACTATATAGTATTTGTTCTGAAGTGTTAAACGCTTCTACAATATTGGCCAGTAGATATTGTTGTTCTAGCTGCTTGTTAGTTACTATATATTCTTGCCAACTGCTGCCTGTTTCGTGGCTGAACGAACCACATTTATCGGATTTAGCTTGCTGACGTGTGGCATAGCGTTTAGCCATTTGTTGTGGACTGCGATACTGATAATGGTCTACGGGTATACAATGCTCATAGACGCGTCCCCATGGATGTGGGTATCGCCAGCGGTTACACCATACTAATGCAGCTGAGTGGCGCATAAAACGACGCTCTTTGCGGCAGACAGGTAGTTTGTGTGAGAAGATAGATTTGTCTTGTTCAAAATCTCCAGAGAAAGTATTTTGGGCAATATCCTCATGGGTTAGTATGTAGTCTGTACTTTCCTTCTTGATAGTTCTGTATCGTGATGGTACTTGTGCTAGGAATGCTCTAACATCGCCAGGATAAAATTCATCTGCATCAAGGCGCACATTCCACCAGTCATTGCTGGTCATCTCCTGGCGAAAAGCATAAAATGCTTTTGCACGTAATCCGATATGAAAAGCACCTTCGTATCGTAACCATGGGATGATTTGTGGAATACTTAGTGCTAGTTCCTGAATCTTTTCCCATGTGCCATCAGTAGAACCATTGTCGATGACAATGATCTTATCGCTCCATCTGCAAGCATCTTTGAGTGACGCTACGATGACATCCACTTCGTTCTTTACTACGAGTAGACTATATATTTTAAATTTTGTCTCGGTCATAAAATAGTTTCTGCCAGTAATAACGTAGAGGGTGGGTGTATTTTAGTAGTTTCCAAGGTCTACTAGAATGTGGGTAATGGCGCACAGGGGAATCTGTGAGCAATATGTTCGTAAAGCCATTCTCGCGAGATAGTTTTGAGATAGTAACATCAAACCACTGTTTCTCTGGATTAAGTGATTTGAAGTCCACGCGTTGTAACATGTTTAGTGTCATTAGCGTGCAGCAGAATGATAGTCTCTTGTGGGTCTTGATCACTCCACGTTTGTATCGATGAGCATATTCGTATGGAAAATTGATGTTACCATTGTCATCTTCGGTTATAGCAGCCACCATACCTATATCTTCTGCCATACTTTGTTCGATCATCTTACCTATGGTGTCGTGGTTGACAATAACATCGCTCTCAACGATAATAAGATGATTCCCATTTAAGATGGCGCGCTCTCGCATTGTGAGCAGTAGCAGCAAATAGTTTGGAGATGGATGATCTGTTAGTGTAGATACATCAATACACTCATAGTGCAACTCTTCTGCCAATATATGTAGACGCTTGGTGTTCTCTGGTGTTGAATTGTCATTCCATATAGTAACAGGTTCGCCTTGGAGTGCACGCAAGGTTAGCTCTGCAGTTTGCAGAGAGTCCTTGATGGGGACAATAATATGATAATTTTTAGTCTGCATCTATTGTAATCCAATTTTGTGGTATTATGTCTGGACGTTGTCTATATCTAAACCATGTAGATGGAGCTAGCACGGTAGTATCTTCTTCTTGTCCTAGCCAGGCTCCCCACCATGAGAAACTACTATTGGCAATGATGTGATGACGACACATACTCATCAATTGCATATCTATATAGGAGTCTTTGCTTGTGTGTCCTGTTACAAAGATGGTGCCCTCTGGAAATATATTTTGTTCTTTTCCCCATTCAGGCTCATCAGAAAATACATAGAATACTGGAGATGATACATGGGTTTGTATATACTCAACAGCACGACGATAGTATACTGCTGTACATACCTCGTAATCAGCTCTACGACGTTCTTTTATATAATCTCCTCTGCGAATATGAACACTCACACTATTGGTGCTCATAATATCTTGTGCTAATTGCTCATCGGATGCGGACAAGGGAATACGAAAAGTGAACTCTTTTCGTACTTGCTCCGCTATGTGCGCAAAATATTTTTCCGTTTGCCAGTATCCTTGCAAATAGCTATTATCTACATCTAACAATTCAGGTCGCCATCCGTCAGCGGGATCTGGTTCTTTGATTAGGATACCGCTAGTCTTGCGTTTCCAGCCTATGGCATGACGTAGTACACTAAACCAGTCCTTGCCTACGTCAACCATCTGATTGCGTTCTTGTATAGTGGCGTATGTAGGTTGGATAGAGAAAATTCGTTCTAATTCATATCCGTTGTGGGCAGGACGATGCGAGTAGATAGACGAGTCTATCTTCGTATCAGGACGATGTTGTTTTAATGCTAAGTAGAAAGCATATTGGAACATCTGATTTCCCAAGCCAGAATGGATTTGTACTATATTCATATCAATAACTATGTATAATTCCTTGTTTACTTACAGTTAGCATGGCACCAAAATTGTTACCATATTGCGTTCCGATATCAGCGGCTAGTCGAATACCCATATTGATTCCCCATGCTTTGGGGATATCTTTGTTGAACTCTAATAGGATACCTGTATTTTCTAAGTATAATGGATTTTTGTATGTTCCCCAATTGCGTGAGTGTGAGGCTATCAGTCGATATTTATATCCATATACGTCACCTGTCATTCCAATGAAATGAGTACGCACACGATTATTCTCTGGTGTCAGCATAGCACTACCTATTGTGTTGCCAAAATGCGTCCAACCTTGTTGATAATTGATGTTGTTATAGTAATTATTCTGTCCTCCGTATACCAAACCATCCTTGTCATGCCATGGCCCATTTTGTTGTGTGGTGTTCAGATATTCATAGGTTATGGCGTTGATAAATGGCCATTGTTTTTGGCGTATAGACAAACCCCATAATCCATCTACTTGATTACCACGACCGATAAAATCAACACTCTTGTCCTCAAACATGATTTGCCAATATGCTGTTATGTTCCATTGGTTCCATTTGGCGGTTATGGCAAATTCTTGGAATCCTATGTGGTTGCCCTCTGCATTTAATTGGTCGTTGAGGTTATCTCCGCCACTGCGAGCTAGAAAAATATGTTTGTAACTATTCCATGTACTTGGAAATTTGCCGTATTTAGGCGACACTCCACTCCATTGTGCAGCGTGATGGAATTCGTAACTAATATTGATTGGCCATGCTCCTCCCAATCGTAGACCTATATACTTATAGTGAAGTAGCGCATTGGTTGTATGAATCGTTGGGTCTAACATTTGGCTATCTGCGAACCACCCATGTGTTAATCCGGCTTTGGCCTCCAAGTATCCATATAATCCGGGTATAGGTGTGTATTGATCTATTCCGATACTAACACGAGGTATCGGGTAAGCATTCTTGGAGAATAATAGTCCTCCCGTGGTTAGTCGTGGATTTTGAGCTCCGCTCACCAATGGGATAATACCTGCCGTGATATCTATTATATATAGTCGAACATGTGCATATAGCGAACGAAAATATCCGGTGTTTTTTTCTGTGTCAAATCTTCCGGTTAGTGCAACTCCAAAGTCATAATCATACCATCTACTAGGGCTGGTGGATTCTTTGAATATTGCTGCGGTGATATTTCCACTATATGGAACTTTGCTGATGTTTCCGTTTTCTAATGCATGCATCCAAAATGGGCTATGATTGTTAGAAGCCACTGCCGACAACTCCATGCCGTAAAATATAGTATCATGAGCTGTTGTCATCTGACGCATAGGAATAGGCCATATGTCAGCGGCCATCAAATGTGCGCTGACAAGCATGAAAAGACTTAATAATATGACCAATCTATTCTTCAATACTATACCATTTTTGATGCAATTCTCCTTTGGCGTTTTCGCCTAGACCAAAATACAAGGTTTTGCCGATACCAGATGCTACACCATTTTCCATTGCACCACATGGAATGGTTCCACATATGGTCCATCTATCGTTGTCGGGTGTGTAACGTAGTATGTCCGAATAGTGAAAACCTGTAGCTAACGTGTCTCCATAATGCCACCCTCCAATGACCCAACATGATTCCTCGGTAGCCGAGCAAGTAGCATTGAGTCTACCTCCTCCTGGTACAGACGCACGACGCTCCCAATGTTGATCATCTGCTATAAACTCCCACCAGTCATTATAACCATGGCGGCGGAAACCTGTACCATGGAAATAACGCCCATCCACGTTGGCCGCTACGGATGACATCAGTCGTTTGGGCCAGGAACCTGTCTGGCTGACTTCCTCCCAAGTGTTGGTTGCTATTACATAGCGCCATAATTCATCTCCAAAACCATTAAAGCCAAACCCTACCCACACATATTCTTCATTCGCAAAAGCTATGGCAGAAACTGTTTTCTTAGACGGAAAGTCAGCTAGCCGAGTCCATTCCCCATGCTTGGCGTCATATCGCCACCAGTCTCTTAGGTGTGTTTCGTCGTTGTATATGCTACCTCCTGCGTATCCTAGTCCAATGTATGCTGCATCCCCATTGCGGCATGCCACAGCGTTCACTCGTGCTGAGAGTGGGGTTGGACGATTGACGCTCCACTCGTTGCTCTGTTGCGAATATGTCATCATGGTGCTGGTGTATTGACCATTGGATGTTCGCCCACCAACTACGTAGATGGTATCATCCCATGCAAAACAGACCGCACATGCACGACCTTCTGGAGGAGTTGCACATGTGTGAATAACTACTTCAATCTCTGGGACGGGATGACAAGCAACTAGATGGATGATTGCTGTGAGCAATATGAATCGCAGGGATTTCATTCGGTTCCTTCTACCTTCGTCTTCTTTTTCAATTCAAAATCACGACCCAAATAGTTCTTACGTACTACCGGGTTAGCGGCTAGTTCTTCTGGTGTGCCATGGAACAATATCTTGCCTTCGAACAATAGGTACGCACGATCCGTAATCATCAAAGTTTCGTCAACGTTGTGGTCAGTAATGAGAATACCGATGTTCTTATCTTTCAGTCGCCAAACTACATCCTGAATCTCTTGTACTGCGATAGGGTCTACACCTGCAAAAGGTTCGTCTAGCATTACAAATTTAGGCTCAATAGCCAAACAACGTGCAATCTCCGTTCTACGACGTTCACCACCTGAGAGGCGGTCACCTAGATTTTTTCGAACATGTCCAAGATTGAACTCTTGGATGAGCTGCTCTAATTTTTCTTCTTGATATTCTTTGGTGAATTCGGTCATCTCCAACACCGAGCGGATGTTGTCTTCTACGCTCATCTTGCGAAATACGCTAGCTTCTTGTGGCAAATAACCTATTCCTAGTTTGGCACGGCGATACATAGGCATAGTAGATATATCCATATCGTTTAGGTATATCTTGCCGCTGTTTGGCAGTACCAAACCTGTGGTCATGTAGAAGGTTGTTGTCTTGCCGGCTCCATTGGGACCCAACAGACCTACAATCTCGCCCTGTTCTAGATATATACTTACATCATTTACCACAGTGCGCTTGCCGTATTTCTTGTATAAATGTTCTGTACGTAATGTATCCATACTTCTATCGTTTAATCTCTATACTAACAGGACAATGGTCAGAATGTACTACATCTGCCAATATACCTGCACTGATTACTCGTTCTTGAAACACTTCACTTACCCAGTGGTAGTCTATTCGCCATCCCACATTTCTGGCTCTGGCTCCTGCACGGAAACTCCACCAACTATATTTCTCTCCGCTTTGGTCAAACATACGGAAGGTGTCTACCATACCACTTGCTTGCCATCGGTCCAGCCATGCACGCTCCTCGGGTAAGAATCCACTTACGCCTACTTGTCGTTCTGGATGATTGATGTCTATTGGTTTGTGAGCAATATTATAGTCTCCACATACGACGATGTTAGGACGTTCTTTGCGTAATTCTTGTACCCATACTAAGAAATCTTCCAAGAAATCCATCTTGTACTCATACTTTGGACCTTCGGCTTCGCCAGATGGGATGTACACACATACTACGGTTACATCTCCATAGTCTGCACGAATAACTCGACCTTGACAATCGTATTTGTGGTTGTTCATTCCGATTACTACTCGATCTGGCTCTATGCGAGAGAATATAGCTACGCCTGAGTAACCCTTTTTCTCTGCAGAGTGGATGTAGCTACTGTATCCCAACTCTTGCATACCCATTACATCGATTTGATCGGGTTGAGCTTTGCTCTCTTGAATACAGAATACATCTGGCTGTTCGCTTCGTAACCAATCAAACAAGCCCTTGCTGATGGCACTGCGGATACCATTTACATTGTATGATATAATTTTCATTTAGCGTACTATTTTACGGCTTCCGGTCATGGTTTTGATGATATATGTTCCACAAGGAAGCTCATTTAGTTTCGTTGATGATTGCTGTTGTCCTAAGATGTTGTATATAGCGATGATGTATTCACCGACTTCTGCATCCTCTACGGCGGTACCAGGTTCCTTTTTATATTGGAAGGTTATTATTCCATCATTTTCCTCTATTCCTTCGATAGGGTGAGCATCTATAGCTAGATACTGAGTTGCTCCTGCTGGGAACAAGTCTCCGGCATCACCTTCTCTGCTCGATTTACCATCAGCCTCAATGATGTCTACACCCATTTTGCTAGAAGCGTTGTTGACCGTGTTTTGGAACCACTTGCTGTAACTATATTGTACCTTAGTCAACATCAATCCATGACCAGGGAGGTATAGATCCCAACCTTTTTGTTGGCGATTTTCTAGCAAGTAGAATGTGGTAGGATTAGGGTCATTACCCACTAGATTGTGCGCGCCTGTTGTTGAAATCAGCAAAGCTTCTTGACTATCTTGTAGGTTTTCTAGTACCACATCTTCTGGTTCAGTAATCAGTCGTGGTTGCAACCATCCCATGAAGAAGCGCTCGTATGCAGTATATGAAGGCGGAGTGTTGCTCTCGTTGTTATATGGTCCATAATCCATAACTGACCACATGCCTAAGGTGTTGTGGGTGGCTGTGTTAGTTACATACAAGTCTGGCAAACCTAATACGTGGCTAAACTCGTGGCAGAATGCTCCTATACCAGTATGTATCTTAGAGTAGAAGTCTAACTCGTTACCACAAGCATAAAGATCAACCCTTTTGTTGTCAATGATGCAACGGAGCCCTGCATCTTCTAGGTTGTATGAGTGTGGCCAAATAGTGTTGGCACCTCCGCCATCAGCTTCGCCGAAACCTGCATAAATAACATATACAAAATCTACATAACCATCATCGTCGTTGTCGTATTCGGCAAAATCGATGTTGTACAACGTATCTGCTATCTCGCATGCTTCCTTGACCATGGTCCATGGAGCTTGATCAAAATCGTCGTAGCCGTTCTTGCCGTAATATGCCATATTTTTGTTTACGGTTATAGGACCAACTACATCAAATTGAGGATTATATTGGCCATAAGACGACTCATAGAAGTACTGATTAGCTGAACCCTCTGAATCTACAAAATATGTCTTTCCTCGGTATGTGTAGGAATAAGTGCGTGTATAGTTCTTGCCGTTCAACATGCTGTCCATCTCTGCTTTTTCAGTCTCAAATGCAACATCCGTGAAGTTTACTAGCAATACTAAACCACGAGGTGCTACATTGAGTGGTACAGCTGCTTGAGCAACACGACTAGCAGACTGTGCACGCTTGGCTTCTACTTGCTCAACACTCAAAGCTTCTGTGATGCGGTAGAATCCGTCATCGTCCAACTTCAACCATTCGCCCTTCTCGTTGGTTTGCCAATGAAAGTGCTCATCGCCATGTTGAAATACTGTGATTTCGCTTCCATCAGGTTGAACCATTGTGATGCCTCCTCTGCGAGCAGGGATTGCCCATACTCCAATACTCATCGCACAGATAAGTGCTAAAATACCTATTTTCTTCATATCTTTAATATTGTCACTTTTGTGTTTGACTCTTTACTTTTCTTCGGGTAGCAACGATCCTGCCATTTTTCTTCTTTTTTGCATAGCAGATGTATCCCTTCTTGTTTTCTTTCACTAGCGTTTGTCCATCCTCCAGTGTCATCCAATGCATACGTTCATCGCCATGCAATCTCACATATACGGTGTCTCCGTTAGGTTGTACTCGCTCAATAATCCCCTGGTATGCAGGCACTCGTGCAGGTTTCTGTTGCGCAGATAATCCTAGTACTATACAGCATACAGACAATATACCAATCAGTCGTTTCATGTTGTACTTAAAAATTTATTAGGTTGTTTCGGCTCTATCGCTACAACTATTGTGCAGCGTTCTTTACTTTCTTGAACAATTCGCTGGCAAACACAAAATCATTCAATGCTACGTTCTCCGATTCAAAAATCTCGTGTCTACTTCCTTGCCATTCCTTGATTCCATTGCGCAAGAATACGATGTTATCTCCTATCTCCATGATGGAGTTCATGTCATGGCTATTAACGATAGTACAAATATTATATTCTCGGGTGATGTCTTGGATCAACTGATCAATCACCAAACTGGTCTTTGGATCGAGACCTGAGTTAGGTTCGTCGCAGAACAAATATCGTGGATTCAGCGCAATAGCTCTTGCTATGGCTACGCGTTTTTGCATACCACCACTAATCTCACTCGGCATCAGATCAAATGCACGCTCTGGCATGTCCACACGCTCTAGACAGAAACGGGCTCTCGCCACCATCTCGTCCTCTGTTTTGTCTGAGAACATCTCCAAGGGATACATCACATTCTCTATGACACTCATGCTGTCAAACAACGCCGAACCCTGAAAGAGCATACCCACCTCGCGGTGTAACATGCGTACCTCTTTTTCGTTCATGCCCGCTAGGTTCTGCTGACCTTGGCGAGTGTCGAATATGATTTCACCCGAATCAATCGTGTGTAACCCAATCATGGATTTCATCAATACGGTCTTACCAGAACCTGATTGTCCAATGATCATATTGACCTTGCCGTCCTCAAAGTTGGCAGAAACATGATCCAATACCACATTCCCCTCAAAACTCTTAACTACATCTTTTACTTGAATCATAACTTGTCACTTAT
The DNA here is from genome assembly GCA_045613525.1 of Paludibacteraceae bacterium. Taxonomy (GTDB): domain Bacteria; phylum Bacteroidota; class Bacteroidia; order Bacteroidales; family Paludibacteraceae; genus Colicola. The sequence continues at coordinate 46,129 of JAZLBE010000006.1, read as the reverse complement.
AACTCATAGTTTATAACTTAATTGAGCATCAAGTTGGTTAATACTACATCCAATAACAGGATGACGATACTGCTGTTGACCACAGCTTTGGTGCTGGCTTTACCCACTTCCAATGCTCCACCTCTTGCATAATAGCCATAGTACGAAGCCATACTTGCTATGACAAAGGCAAACACAATGGTCTTGATAAAGGAGTACCATACATAGAATGGAATAAATGCGTACTGTATACCTAATAGGTATTCGGATATAGGTAGTACGTTGGTGATAGCACTAATGCCATAACCGCCTACTAGACCCATAAACATAGATAGAGTCACCAGTAGTGGCATCATAACCATGAAGGCTATTACTTTGGGTAGGATGAGGTAATTGGCCGAGTTGACACCCATAATCTCCATCGCGTCTATCTGCTCGGTTATACGCATCGTTCCTATCTCGGAGGCAATATTACTACCGACCTTACCTGCTAATAGCAAACATAGGATAGTACTCGAAAATTCCAATAATATACAGTCACGAGTAACCAAACCCGTAGAATATGCAGGCAATAGTGGATTCTCTGTATTTAGTTTGGTCTGCAAGGTCATAATAGCACCCATGAATACGCTTACGATCAAGGTGATGAGGATGGATTCTAATCCTTGTTTCTCCATCTCCTTGCTCATTTGACGCCAAAACATGCGCCATTTGTCTGGTCGGCGCAGTACGCGACCCATCAGCAGAAAATATTCTCCTATTTTTTCTATAAAAATCATAAACTATTTCCTAAACGTCAGAACCCCTTAATGTGTATAGTGCAGGCAAGTTTCTGCCCTTCTCGTCAAAATCAAGGCCGTAACCTAACACAAATTTAGTGGGAATCTCTAGTCCAATATACTTAGGTGTAGCATCCTCGTACTTCAATGCCTCTGGCTTGAATAGGAACGAAGTTAGCTCTACGGATTTAGCGCCCATTTTGCGCAATTGCAACATAAAACCATGCATTGTCAAACCTGTATCTACGATATCTTCAATTACGATAACATCTTTGCCTGCTATATCTACTGATAGCGGGTTGATCATCTTGACGTCACCTGTGGTTGCTGTGCCTTCGTAAGATTTGAGACGAACAAAAGTGATTTCTGCGGGCAATGTGATGCGCTTAAATAGGTCAGAAGCATACATGAAAGCACCGTTTAGTACACAAATAAACAACGGTTCCTTGCCTGCATAATCACTATTGATGCGATCGGCCACATTGCCTACGATCTCTGCTATTTTTTCGCTAGATAAATACTCGTCAAAGACGAGTTTATTTACTTCTACACTTGACATGATTTGTTCTTTCTTGTTTGCGTTTGTATAATTTAAGCCGCAAAGGTACAACTTTTTTCTTAAATACACAAGTATTTATTGTCTTTTTTTGAGCGTGCATCTTGACGATTCGCTCTGCTTGCTATAAGCCCGCTTGTCAGAAAGGTTCTTAACGGATGTTTATCCCCTAGTCAAATACGCACTATTGACGCACTATTGACGCACTATTAACGCACTATTGTCAGTCTTTTGGTGGGGGTTGGCTGAGTTATGGCTGAACTGCATAAACTCCAAAACTCAAAATTCTTATTCCAAAATTCAAAAATATTTGCATATTTGCAAAAATAGTATTACCTTTGCACCCGATAAATTATGCAAACTTTTAAATATACGCTATATGAAAAACGAAGAACTTCAAAAAGTATTGGCTATTGCTGAGCAATGGACCAAAGCGCCTTACGATGCTGAGACACAAGCTGCTGTCAAAGCTATGATTGAGGCAGAGGACAAAACAGAACTCATCGATAGTTTCTATCGTACTCTCGAGTTTGGTACCGGTGGTTTGCGTGGACTTATGGGTCCTGGTACCAATCGTATGAATCAATACATCGTAGCACAAGCTACCCAAGGTTATGCCAACTATATGCTCAAAGTTCAAAAAGAAGGTGGCTTTGAGACTCTCAAAGGTGACACTGTTAGTGTTGTCGTAGGCCACGACTGTCGTAACAATGGTCGTCTCTTTGCTGAGACCGTAGCGAAAGTGTTTGCTGCCAATGGCATCAAGGTTTATCTATTCGAGAGCCTTCGTCCAACACCTGAGGTTAGTTTTGCTATTCGTCACCTTTCTGCACAAGGTGGTGTTAACGTGACCGCCAGTCACAACCCAAAAGAGTATAACGGCTACAAGGCTTATTGGGAGGACGGAAGCCAAGTGCTCCAACCACATGATCAAGGTATCATCGACGAGGTCAACAAGGTGACTCTCGCTGATGTGAAGATGTCTGGTAATGAGCATCTTATCGAGGTGATTGGTGGCGAGTTGGATTACGATTATATGCAAGCGGTTAAGACCGTTATGATCGATCAAGATTCTATTCCCCGTCAAAAAGATCTCAACATCGTTTATACTCCTCTCCATGGTGCAGGCCGTCAGATTATCCCTATGTGCCTCCGCTCTTGGGGCTTCGAGAATATCCATGTAGTACCTGAGCAAATGGTTATTGATGGCAACTTCTCTACTGTACAAAGTCCTAACCCAGAGAACGCAGAGGCGATGACCATGGGTATGAAACTAGGTACCGAACTCAATGCTGACCTCGTGATTGCTTCTGACCCAGATGCTGACCGTATTGCTATCGTTTGTCGCAACGATAAGGGCGAGTGGACCATCATCAATGGTAACCAAACCTGCATGATGTACTGCTACTACATCATCAACAACATGAAGAAACTTGGCAAACTTCGTCCTGAGCACTACCTCGTTAAAACCATCGTTACCAGCGAACTTATTCGCAAGATGGCTGACGCTCAAGGTGTAACCTTGACTGACGAGTATACTGGTTTCAAGTGGATTGCTAACCGTATTCGCGAGTGGGAAGGCACCCGCAAATACATCGGTGGTGGTGAAGAGAGCTTTGGTTTCTTGCCTTACGATGCTGTACGCGATAAATGTTCGCCTTCTGCTATCTGTCTCATCTGTGAGATCGCTGCTTATGCCAAGGATAATGGCATGACCCTCTACGATTATCTCTTAAATATCTATATGGAGTACGGCTTCCAACGCGAGACTACAGTCAATGTTGTTCGTCCTGGTAAGACTGGTGCTGAGGAGATTCAAGCTATGATGGTTAACTTCCGTCAAAACCCTCCTGTGGAGATCGCCAGCGACAAGGTGGTTAAGGTTAAAGACTTTGGTACTCTCGTTCAAAAAGAACTCGTTAATGGCGAGTGGGTTGAGACTCCTATCGTGATGGCGCTTGGTGCTAAGAGCAACGTGCTCCAATACTACACCGAGGGTGGCCTCAAGATTTCTGTCCGTCCTAGTGGTACCGAGCCTAAGATCAAGTTCTACTTCGAGATTCCTGCTGTTATGGCTACTCCAGCTGACTACGAAGCAGCTACAGCTGAGGCTGAGGCTAAGGTTCCTGCTATCAAAGCAAGTCTCGGAATCTAATCTCTTCCTGAAGATAATAAAAAGAGGATGCTCCATCGGGCATCCTCTTTTTGGTTCTAAAATGTGTTGTTGATTATTCAAACTCAATCACATAACCATGTGCAATAACGCGCATCTTAGCATAAATACCAAATGCCCACGCTTCAACGGATTGGGTAGTAGTGATGTTGATGATTTGTTGGCTGCCTGTGAGTTGTGCATTTTTGTACATCTCGCTAATAGCGTTGGTTTCAAGGGCTTTTTTCTTAAGACCACCAATGCCGAATACATAGGTTGCAGTCCACTCGCCGCTTACTTCTTTTACGATGTTGTAGTTACCTTCCTTGATAATAACCTTGGTCTCTACTGGGTCGTTTTGGTAAGGAGTTACGTTCATACCTGCGCAACTAGCCAAGAGTACTGCGACCATGCTGATCAATAGGAATTTGATAGCTTTCATGTTTTTTGTGTTTAAAAGAGTTAATATAAGTAGTTGTTTGATGTGCGAGTGTTAGGATTTTGGCTTCCTATGCAAAATCGGCTGCAAAGGTATAAAAAATATTTCACATTCGCAAATTTTTTACCCCCCCCCTATAGAATCTTTGCAACTCGCTGATATACAGTATATTAAAATTGCATTTTTTTCTTTTGCTTAGTTTTTAAGTATGAATAGTTGTGTATGTGCTAAAAATGTAGTACCTTTGCACTCAATATGAAAGCTGTTTACATACATGGTTTTGCAGGTTCAATACATTCGGATACGATAACGAATCTGCGTAAATACTACCCTGATGTCGAGTGGTGTCCGCTCGAAGTTAATCATCTTGTGGATGAATCTGTTGCCAAAATCAACGATTTCATCGCTAAAAATCCCGATGTAGAGTGCCTAATTGGTAGTTCACTAGGTGGATTTTATGTGCTTTGTGCCGATTTCATCGGAAAAAAGCTGGTGATTAACCCTGTTCTCAATCCGATGTCTTCGCTCAAAAAAGCCGTTGGAATCAACAAATATCGTGGTCGTCGCGAGAATGGCGACAAGGAGTTTAGACTCACCATGCAAGACCTCTTCCGTTTCAAGGCTTTCAAACCCAAAGATACAACTAACACCATCTGTCACTATACCCAACATGATCCTAATCTAGGTGAGGATATCAAGCGCGAATATCAGAAGTTCTTTGCGCATGCAGAGATGACACCTCATCTGCGCAGCCATTTTACAGACGAGCATTATATCAAGCATAAACTAGGCGAAGTGTTTCAAAAATGAATATTTTTGTAACATCACTTGCATATGTCAAAAAAAAGTAGTACCTTTGCCGGTTGTAAGTGTAAAATAGGCATATTATGATAGAAATCCTCAAATATTGCATTCCTGCCTTATGCGTTTTGCTAGCCACTTGGCTTGTGATGCGTCATTTCTATAAGAATGAGGCCGAGAAACGTCTCTGGGAACTCAAGCATGCTGCACAGAAGGAGATATCTCCTGTTCGTTTGCGCGCTTATGAGCGTCTGGCTCTGTTGCTTGAACGTACAACACCAGAGCATATGTTGCTTGGCTTGAATATTGCTGAGATGTCAGTTCTGCAGTTACAACAACACCTTGTGCGCACTATACGTTTGGAGCATGAGCATAATGCTAGTCAGCAAGTGTATGTCAGCGAACAAGTCTGGGCTATGGTGCAGAATGCCAAAGAGCAGACTATGGCTTTTGTCAATAGTATGGCGCAGCAATTACCTCCTGAGAGCACGGCGCTTGATTATGTCAAGGTGCTGATTACTGCTTACTCTTCTAACGGAGAGACACCTAACGAAGTTGCTCTTCATGCGTTGAAGAAAGAAGCACAAACCCTATTGTAGATGACTCGTCAAATCAGTACATATATTTTGTCTTGCATCATGGTTCTTGCTGCCTTGTTTATGGTTGCTTGCGAACCTGACAAGGTGTGCCATCAGGAACTACTAGTTGCGGCTCAAATAGTGTTGGCGGCCGATTCTGTGACGATGGGTGGTGATACTGTCTCCTATTCTCAATGGGATAGTGTGCGGGTAGTAGGTGTCGGTCACTCGCAGGGATTGGACAAGCGTAATACGAAAGGCCTATCATTAGAATTGCGTCCAGATACCACGGTGACGCAATTCCTAATCGCATATCATGATCAGATAGATACGCTGATTGTTGAGCATACACCTCGTCTGCAATATGTTAGTGCAGCGTGTGGATGTGCGATATACCATACTATTTTGCAAGCATGGTCTACGGATCCACGTGTGGATAGTGTGTCTATTATCAATGCGAATGTTGAACCTTATGCGCAAGACAATTTGTGTATTTATTTGCATGAATAAGCGTTGGATTGTCATATTGTTGCTTTTGCCCCTTTCGCTTTTTTTGTACGCGCGCGATGAGGGGGAACAGGAGAAGATGGATAGTGTGCCACTCTATCAGGGTGTTGCAGTAAAACTAGATTTGGCAATGCCTATTATTGCTCCTGCTACCTCTGCAGGTAAGATACAGGATTATGAGGTGGCGGTCAATGTGCGAATGGCAAACAAGTTCTATCCTACATTGGAACTGGGATATGCGTTGGCTGAGTGTGGGGCAGATGGCGCGCAGCATAAGGGTCATGGCGGTTTTGCACGCTTGGGTGCAGATATGGCGGTCATCAAAAAAGGACTGACGGAGAATAATTTTCTCATCGGTTTGCGTTTTGGTGGTGCGTTTCAGAACTTTGACTTGACTAATGTACAGATTCAGACTAACTACTGGCCGATAGATAAACAGAATTTCTATGACCAAAATCGTTTTGATTGCTGGGGAGAATTGGTTGCTGGTTGCCAGGTTTATGTGTGGAAAGGCTTGCATCTGGGATGGAGTGGACGTATCAAGTTTTTGATGACACGTACTGCCAAAGAGGGGAAAGTCCTGCCGTATTATGTACCAGGTCTGGGATATAGAAACGATTTAAACTGGGGATTTAACTACTACATCGGCTATCGCTTCTAACCCACATTGAACAACTTTGAACAACTTTGAACAACACTGAACTACATTGAACAATAACAAAACCCAACCATACATCATGAACTCAAAACAATTAATGCCAAGAGCGGCAGACAACATTCGTATCCTCGCTGCCGCTATGGTAGAAAAAGCTAAGAGTGGTCACCCAGGTGGCTCGATGAGTGGTGCAGACTTTGTACAAGTACTTTACTCAGAGTTCCTCATTCACGACCCAGAGAATCCATGCTGGGAGGCACGCGACCGTTTCTTCCTTGATCCAGGTCACATGTCACCAATGCTTTATGCACAACTCTGCATGACTGGACACTTTACTATGGATGAGCTCAAAGAGCTTCGTCAATGGGGTAGTGTTACTCCTGGTCACCCAGAGCGCAATGTAGAGCGTGGTGTCGAGAATACTTCTGGTCCTCTTGGTCAAGGTCACACTTTCGCTGTAGGTGCGGCTATTGCAGCTAAGTGGTTCAATACTCGTTATGGCGAGGTGCATAACCCAACAATATATGCCTTTATCTCTGATGGTGGTATCCAAGAGGAGATTAGCCAAGGTGCTGGTCGTATGGCAGGCCACCTCAAGCTCGACAACCTCATCATGTACTACGACTCTAACGAGATTCAACTCTCTACCTCATGCAACGAGGTTTCTTCTGAGAACGTAGCTATGAAGTATGAGGCATGGGGTTGGTATGTACAAGATATCGACGGTCATGATCCTGATGCTATCCGCCAAGCTATCATCAATGCTCAAAACGAGAAGAATCGTCCTTCACTCATCATTGGTCATACCTCTATGGGTAAGGGTTGTGTCAACGCAGATGGCGAGAGTTGGGAAGGCAAGACCTCTACCCATGGTCAACCACTCAGCAAGTCTGGCGCAAGCTTCGAGGCTACTGTTCGTAACCTTGGTGGTGACCCTGAGAACCCATTCCAAATCTTCCCTGACGTACAAGAGCTCTTTGACAAACGTGCTGAGGAACTCCGCGAGATTACCAACCAACGCTATGCAGCTTACCACGAGTGGAAAGAGGCTAACCCATTGGCTGCAAACGAGTACGAGACCTTCATGAGTGGCGAGACCCCTTGCCTCGACTGGAGCCTTCTCCAACAAAAAGACAACGTGGCTACCCGTACCGCATCTGCGGCAGCCTTGGCATTCCTCTCTGAGAACGTAGGCAACATGATCGTGTCTTCTGCCGATCTTTGCAACTCAGATAAGACCGATGGCTTCCTCAAACATACCCACGTCATCACAGCTGACGACTTCACTGGTCGTTTCCTTCAAGCTGGTGTGAGCGAGCTCACTATGGCTTGCGTATGCATCGGTATGGCTCTTCACGGCGGTATCATTCCTGCTTGCGGAACCTTCTTCGTGTTCTCTGACTATATGAAACCTGCAATCCGTATGGCAGCTCTCATGGAGATTCAAATGATGTTTGTTTGGAGTCACGACGCTTTCCGTGTGGGTGAGGATGGTCCTACACACGAACCGGTAGAGCAAGAAGCACAAATTCGTCTCATGGAGAAACTCCACAACCATTCTGGTCGCCCTAGTGTGATGGTACTTCGTCCTGCTGACGCAGAGGAGACTACTGCGGCTTGGAAGATGGCTATGGAGAATACATATACTCCTACTGCTCTCATCCTCTCTCGTCAAGATGTAACAAGCGTACCTAATACCTCTGAAGCTGGTGTTAAGAAGGGTGCGTACATCGTAAGCAAAGACGAGAATCCACAAGTGGTGATGATCGCTTCTGGTAGCGAGGTTTCTACTCTCATGGCAGGTGCTGAACTCCTTCGTGCTGAGGGTATTCGCCTCCAAATTGTGAGTGTACCTTCTGAGGCTATTTTCCGTCAACAAGACAAGGCTTACCAAGCAGAAGTTCTTCCACAAGGTGTAGCTCGCTTTGGTTTGACCGCAGGTCTTCCTTGCAACCTCGATGGTCTTGTAGGTGAGCATGGTGTTGTATGGGGACTCAACTCCTTCGGCTTCTCTGCTCCATACAAAGTGCTTGACGAGAAACTCGGCTTCACCGCTCAAAACGTTTACGAACAAGTTAAGAAACTTCTTTGATAACTTCTGAACTTCTAAACTTCTGAACAATAAAACAATGGAATACAATTTCAGTGAAATAGAAAAGAAATGGCAGGCTCAATGGGCAGAGAAAGGTGTTTATCGTGTGAGCAATAAGAGCGACAAACAACCATTCTATGTTCTCGATATGTTCCCATATCCATCAGGTGCAGGTTTGCACGTAGGCCACCCTCTGGGTTATATCGCTAGCGATATTTACAGCCGCTACAAACGTCTGCAAGGATTCAATGTCCTTCACCCAATGGGCTTTGACTCCTATGGTTTGCCTGCGGAGCAATATGCTATCCAAACAGGTCAACACCCAGAGAAGACCACCATGGAGAATATCGCTCACTACATCGAGCAACTCCAAAAGATAGGCTTCAACTATGACTGGGATCGCGAGGTAAAGACTTGCAACCCTGACTTCTATAAGTGGACACAATGGGCATTTATCCAAATGTTCAACTCTTACTTCGATACTTCTTTGCAAAAGGCACAACCTATCAGCCGTCTCATCGAGAAGTTTGAGGCTAACGACCCTACATGGGCTACACTCTCCGAGCAAGAGCAACAAGAGCGCCTTATGAACTACCGTATCGCTTATCTCGCAGATACCAAGGTTAACTGGTGTCCAGAGCTCGGTTGTGTACTTGCCAATGACGAGGTTAGCGAGGGACTTTCTGTGCGTGGTGGTTTCCCAGTTGAGCAACGTGTGATGCGCCAATGGAACCTCCGCGTGAGTGCCTATGCTCCACGTCTCCTCCAAGGTCTTGAGACGGTGGATTGGACTGACTCCCTCAAAGAGACACAACGCAACTGGATTGGCCGTAGCGAAGGTGCAGAGATGCGTTTCGCCATTAAGGGACAAGACGAGCCATTCACTATCTTCACTACCCGTGCTGATACTGTCTATGGTGTGACCTTCATGGTGCTTGCTCCAGAGAGCGAGTATGTAGCTCGTGTGACCACCGAGGAGCAAAAAGCAGAGGTGGAAGCGTACTTGCAAATGGTTAAGAACCGTACCGAGCGTGAGCGTATTGCTGACCGCCGTGTAACTGGTGTCTTCACAGGTTCATACGCTATCAATCCGCTCACCAAAGCTGAGATACCTATCTATGTGAGTGACTACGTACTTAGTGGTTATGGTACAGGTGCCATCATGGCTGTTCCTGCACACGATAGCCGCGACTATGCCTTCGCTAAGCACTTCAACCTCCCTATCATCCCACTTATCGAAGGTGCAGATGTTAGCGAGCAAAGCTTTGATGCCAAAGAGGGTGTGATGATCAATTCTGGTTTCCTCAACGGTATGCAAGTCAAAGACGCTATCCAAGCTATGAAGGAGCACATCACCAATACCGGTCTTGGCCGTGTGAAAGTCAACTACCGCCTCCGCGATGCAGTGTTTAGCCGCCAACGTTATTGGGGTGAACCATTCCCTGTTTACTACAAGAATGGCATGCCATATATGATTCCAGAATGCTGCTTGCCACTTCTCTTGCCTGAGGTATCTAACTTCAAACCTACTACCACAGGCGAGCCTCCTCTTGGTAATGCTGATCTTTGGGCGTGGGACGAGAAGAATAACCAAGTAGTGAGCAAGTCACTCATCGATAACGAGACTATTTTTCCACTCGAACTCTGCACTATGCCAGGTTTTGCAGGTTCTTCTGCATACTACCTCCGTTATATGGACAACCATAATGACGAGGCACTCGTGGGCAAAGAGGCCAACGACTACTGGCGTCAAGTCAATCTCTATATTGGTGGTACCGAGCACGCTACGGGTCACCTCATTTATAGCCGTTTCTGGAATAAGTTCCTCTATGACCTCGGCTATATCTGCGAGGATGAACCATATAAGAAACTCATCAACCAAGGTATGATCCAAGGTCGTTCGAACTTCGTGTATCGTCTTATTGGTTCTCCTAACACCTATGTTAGCTACAACCTCACCAAGACTCCTGAGTACGATGGCAAGGTTCAACCTATCCATGTGAATGTGAATATCGTAAGCAATGATGTGCTTGACCTCGATGCTTTCCGTGCCTGGATGCCAGAGTATAAGGATGCTGAGTTTATTCTCGAGGATGGCAAGTATATCTGCGGTTGGGCAGTTGAGAAGATGTCTAAGTCTATGTTCAATGTGGTTAACCCAGACGACGTGGTAGCTAAGTATGGTGCTGATACGCTCCGTCTATACGAGATGTTCCTCGGCCCACTCGAAATGTCTAAACCTTGGGATACCAATGGTATCGATGGTGTACACCGTTTCTTGCGTAAGTGGTGGAATATGTTCGAGACTCTTTCTACCGACGAGCCAACAGCAGAGGAACTTCGCTCATTGCACAAGCTTATCAAGAAGATTACTTGGGATATTGAGAATTTCTCATTCAACACTTCTATCCCTGCCTTCATGATTGCACAAAACGAGCTTCAAGCGCTCAAATGCAACAAGGTGGCTATCCTCAAGACTTTCGCTGTGTTGCTTGCTCCATATGCGCCACATATCGCAGAGGAAGCATATCAACTATGTCTCGCAGCCGAAGGCGGTCTAACTTCTAACAGCGCAAGCGATCTAACTTCTGTTAACGACGCTCAGTGGCCAGTTTGCAACGAGGCTTACCTCGTAGAGGCAACTCAGAAGTACCCTGTTCAGTTCAATGGTAAGGTGCGCTTTACTATCGAAGTGGCTAAGGATACTCCACGCGAAGAGGTTGAGAAGATTGTTATGGCTCACGAACTGACCGTTAAACAATTGAACGGCGCTGCTCCTAAGAAGGTTATCGTTGTTCCTGGCCGCATCGTGAATATCGTAATGTAAGATACCTTATATTATATAAAGAAAATGCACTCTCTCTCGGGAGTGCATTTTTTTTGTGTAATCAGCAATAAACCTTATTTGTACAATTGATCGTATGAGAAAGAATTTAAGATAACTCCTAATTCTATTTTTTCAATTATCTTATCTTCCTTTTTTGTGTTCTCTTGCTTTTTCGTAGTTGTTTCCTCTTGTGCAGGTTCAGTCACAGCTTCTTCTACGACAGGCTCAACTACAGTTTCTTCTACGATAGGCTCAACCGCAGCTTCTTCTACGACAGGCTCAGTCACAGCTTCTTCTACGACAGGTTCAGTCACAGCTTCTTCTACGACAGGCTCAACTACAGCTTCTTCTACGATAGGCTCAACCGCAGCTTCTTCTACGACAGGTTCAACCACAGCTTCTTCTGTCACAGGTTCAACCACAGCTTCTTCTACGACAGGTTCAACCACAGCTTCTTCTTGTATGGCTACTACCTCGCTTCGTGGGTATTGATAGCGTGTACCATCTTTCTTCTTGATGATAACGACTTCCTCATTTTGCAACAAGATCTCTCCTTGTACTCGGTGTCCATTATTCAATACCACAACTTCCTCTTGTGCAGGTTCAACTACAGCTTCTTCTACGACAGGCTCAACCACAGCTTCTTCTACAACAGGTTCAACTACAGCTTCTTCTGCCACAGGTTCAACTACAGCTTCTTCTACAACAGGTTCAACCACAGCTTCTTCTACAACAGGTTCAACTACAGCTTCTTCTACGACAGGCTCAACCACAGCTTCTTCTGCCACAGGTTCAACTACAGCTTCTTCTGCCACAGGTTCAACTACAGCTTCTTCTGCCACAGGTTCAACTGCAGCTTCTTCTGCAACAGGCTCAGCAACAGCTTCTTCTACGACAGGCTCAACCACAGCTTCTTCTACTACAGGCTCAGCAACTGCTTCTTCTGCGATAGGTTCAGCCACTGCTTCTTCTACAACGGGTTCGGTTACTACCTCTTCAACCGCAGTTTCAGTTGTTGGCTCTGCTACGACATCTGTGTTTACTACATCTTGTGCGTTTAGTAACAGCACAGATGAGCAAAACAGTCCTAATATTATTTTTTTCATGTTTATCGTCTGATAAGGATGTTGTTATTCTTGTGTTCTACATTGTCTGGATACAATTTTGTAGGAGCCCATACATCGTCACTAAGGCTGTGGAAGTTTTTGTATGTTGCAGGGCGACCAGATATGGTGATTTGTTTGATTTTGCTAACAAAAGGAAGAATGGTAAATTTTTCTACTGTAATATATTCTAGACCTACTAATACATCACCTTCACCATTAATGCGTAGCGCTTCTTGAACTGCTGTTTTGATAACATTCTTATCACCACCTCTTCTTACAGCCAAACTAGGTTCGTATGTAAATGTGATTTTTTCGTCAGCAACATCCAAGTCTGCAACGGTTGCGGTACGGAGAATATTTGTTGGATCTTGATAACTTGCAGTAGAAGAAATACTTTTGCAAGATGTGGCACCTAATGCAATAATCATAATGAGTACTAAATGTAATTTTTTCATGTTTTGCTTTGGTCGCTTATATCCCATCGACCATCGGTTTTTTAAGGTTAAAAATTGTTGGAATAAAAAAAGTGTTATTTGACGACAAAATTACTATATTTTTTTGATTTATGCAAGAGAAATGTTAGATAATATTAAAAAAAGCAGGAAATATGTTGTTATTTCCTGCTAAATCTAGATTTTTTTTGATTATAATTCAATATGTTTTGCTGTGATATGTTCTTCGAGAAATATCGAGGCTGACTCCGAGAACTTGCTAGCCGCTTCTGTAGTCAAGAATTGGCATTTTCCTGTCGACCCAACCTTAGCTCTTTCTGCAATATCTTGATGACGCTCTAAATAGTCCTCCAAACTTTCCGCAACAATCTCTCCTTGTGCTATGACCGAAACTGCTTGTTGTGAGATGCTCTGTTGAGCTAAGAATGCCTCTATCTTCTCTTGTAGCAATGGGTAGTGAGTACAGCCCAATATGATTGTGTCAATCAGTGGATCACGCTCTAATAACTCGGTTAAGTATTTCTCAACAAAGTAGTCAGCACCTTCGTGTAGGTGTTCGCCAGACTCAATGAGTGGAACCCACATAGGACATGCTTGTTGTGTGACTGCGAGCTCTGGATCCTGTTTTTGCAACTCTATGACATAGCTCTCCGATGCAACTGTGCCAGGTGTTGCTAATACTCCTATATGTTTACTGCGCGTGCGCGACGGTATGATTTCTACTGTTGGACGAATCACTCCTAGAACGCGCAACTCGTCGGGATTGATGTTGCGTTGTTGGATGCTTCTCAGCGCCTTGGCACTAGCGGTGTTGCAGGCTAAAATGATTAGGTTACAACCTTGCTCGTGCAGGTAGTTTACGGCTTGTAGTGTATACTCGTAAATCACATCAAATGAGCGTGTTCCGTATGGCGCACGGGCATTGTCACCCAGATACAAATAGTCGTACTCTGGGAGTAATTGGCGTATGTGATTCAGGATGGTCAAACCGCCATAACCGCTATCAAAAATGCCTATCATTTGCTTTGGAAATCGTATATTAAAAGTTGAAACTCGGGGTGATTTACGCTGCAAAGGTATAAAAAATAAATAAATTACACAAATTATTTGCATAAATGGTATAATTTTTGTATCTTTGCAGCCGAATAGTAGCATGTGCCTACTGTCGCAATCGTTGAATAAATAAAATCTAGTATAATATGAAATTTAATGTATCAAGTACTAAGTTGTTTGCACAATTGCAAGCGGTTAGTCGTGTGATTGCTGCAAAGAACAGTTTGCAGATTTTGGAGTGTGTATTGTTTGACTTGCAAGGCGATGTTTTGACCTTAACCGCGTCTGATAGCGAGACAACTATCCGCACTAGTTTGACTGTGGATAACGCCGAAGGTGCTGGTAAAGTAGCTGTTGTTGGTAAGATGTTGTTGGAGACTCTCAAGGAGTTCCCTGAGCAACCTTTGACATTCCAAATCGATGATCAAAACTTTAGTTTGAATATTACTAGTGCTAACGGTACTTACAGCTTTGTAGGTGCTAATGGTATGGAGTATCCAGAGATGCCAATGGAGGATGGTGAGAATGCATTCACCATGCCATCTAATGTGCTTTTGGAGGCTATCAACAAGACTCTTTTCTGTACCGCAGATGATGAGTTGCGTCCTGTGATGAATGGTGTATTCTTCGACTTGAACGAGGAGAAGATTACTATGGTTGCTACCGATGCTCACCGTCTCGTTCGTTATTCTAACGAGAGCGTTAAGGGTGCACAAGCGGTTAGCTTTATCCTTCCTAAGAAACCTGCTCAACTCCTCCGTCAAGTGCTTCAAAAAGAGGCTGAGGATGTGGTAGTTACCTTTGGACAAAAGAACGCTAAGTTCGCTTTTGGTGCAACAGTGATTGTTTGCCGTCAGATCGAAGGTCGTTTTCCTAATTACAATGCTGTTATTCCTCAAAACAATACCAATAAGGTAGTTGTTGATCGTCAAACGATGATCAATGCTTGTAAGCGTGTGGCTGTGTTCGCTAATACTGGTACTAGCCTCTTGAAGTTGGCTTTGACTGAGAATCATATCAAGATTTCTGCACAAGATATTGACTTCTCTACATCAGCTGAGGAGGTTATTGTTTGCGATTACGCAGGTATGCCTATGTCTATTGGTTTCAAGGCTCCATTCTTGATTGAGATCCTTTCTAATATCGCTTCTCAAGACGTAGTCTTGCAATTGGCTGACCCTGCTCGTGCTGGTTTGATCTTACCTTCTGAGAATGAGGAGGGACAAGATTTGCTCGTGTTGCTCATGCCAATGCTTCTTAATGACTAATTGAGTAGTTGCTAATGAAATTGAAATTGACTCGCCCGCTGGTCTTCTTTGATTTGGAGACCACGGGATTAAATATCGCATCCGATAGGATTGTGGAGTTAAGTTATTACAAGGTCTTTCCCGATGGTAGTTCGGAGGGAAAGACCTTCCGCATTAAACCTACCATGATGATGCTTGGTCAAGAGGTGCAAATGCATATCTCTGACGAAGCAAGTGCTGTACATGGCATCTACGATGAGGATTTGGCTAATTGTCCTACTTTCAAGGATGTTGCACCTCAGGTTGTTGCTGCATTGGAGGATGCGGACTTGGCGGGTTATAACTCTAATCACTTTGATCTTCCGCTTTTGGCGGAAGAGTTGTTGCGTGTAGGCATGAATGTGGATCTCAAATCCAAACGCATGATAGATGTCTTTACCATCTTTCAGCGTCAAGAGCCTCGCTCGTTGGTAGCTGCCTACAAGTTTTATTGTGGCAAGGATCTAACTAATGCTCATGCCGCAGATGCCGATACTATGGCTACTTACGAGGTGCTTCAAGCACAGCTTGAACGATATGACTTGCCAGAGGATGTCAATGCGCTTGCCGATTATACTACTGGCAATGTGCGTTTTGCTGATTTTGCGGGTCGTATAGCGTATGATGCAGAGGGTATCGAGATCTTCAATTTTGGCAAGTATAAGGGTCAACGCGTAGCAGATGTTTTCCGTCGCGATCCAGGTTACTACGGATGGATACAAAATGGCGATTTCCCACAATATACCAAGGCTGTATTTACCCGTGTGTATATGTCTCTCCGTCGATAACTTCTAAACTTCTAAACTCCTGAACTTCTGCCCATTTGCGCCAGCAAATACTCGTTCGAGGCCTGCCGAGATAAGAACTCCTGAACTTCTGAACCCCTGAACAATGAACAACCAACTTACCATACTAGGTTCGGGCAGTGCTATGCCCACATTCCAGAACTCACCTTCCGGTCAGGTCTTGGAGTTGTGTGACAAGTCTTTTCTTATTGACTGTGGCGAAGGTGTGCAGTTGACTATGCGTCAGTTAGGTGTCAAAACGGCTCGTCTGTACACGGTTTTGATCTCGCACTTGCATGGTGACCATTGTTTTGGATTGATAGGATTGATCTCTACGCTGGGCATGATGAATCGTGTTCAACCGCTGCATATTTTTGCGCATGGCGACCTAGAGAAATTGCTGCGGCCAATGTTGGATTATCATTGTCAGGATCTTCCTTTCGAGCTTATTTTCCATACGATTAATCCTCGCAAGCGTGAGGTTATTTGGGAGGATAGAACGGTCACTATCGAGACTATTCCGCTTAAACACAAAGTTCCGACATGTGGTTTCCTCTTTACAGAGAGACATCGCAATCAAGAGCCTCGCAAACGGTTTGCCTATTGTTCCGATACGATGTATCGCGAGCAGATTGTAGATCAGATTGCAGGTGTGGATGTGTTGTATCACGAGGCAACTTATACCGAGAAAGATGCGGATAAATGCAAGAAACATACACACTCTACGGCTAAACAGGCAGCCCAGATTGCGCATTTGGCAGGTGCCGGAAAATTGGTTATAGGACATTTCAGCGCTCGTGAAGACGATCATAATGTCTTCCTCCACGAAGCCCAGGAGGTCTTCCCTAACACCGTCCTAGCCGTCGAACGCACCACCATCGACATCTAGAATCCGCTACCCCATACCCGATAACCGCTACCCGCTACCCGATATCCCATAACCGATATCCCATAACCGATAATAAAATGGCAAAATCCAAAATACAATACGTCTGTTCCTCCTGTGGCGCCAAAGCGCCTCAGATGATTGGCCGCTGCCCCGTATGTGGAGAGTGGGGAACCTATGAGGAAGAAATAGAGCAATCTGCTGCTCCTCAACGCGGTGTAGCTGCTCGTGGTAGCCAACCTCAACGCATACAGGAGGTTCAAGCCAGAGAGGAGATGCGCATCGATATGCACTCGTCCGAACTCAATCGTGTCCTTGGAGGTGGTCTGGTACCAGGCAGCCTAGTCCTTTTGGGTGGCGAACCGGGTATAGGCAAATCCACACTTGCTTTGCAAGTGCTCATGCAGATGGGAGAGTCCAAGACGCTCTATGCTAGCGGCGAAGAGAGTGCCAAGCAGCTCAAACTGCGTGCCGAACGCCTCGCTGGCTCGCCAGATAATCTGTACATCATGGCGGAGACATCCCTAGAACGCATCCTAGATGCTGTCACCGATATCCAACCTCAACTCGTTGTTGTGGATAGTATCCAAACTATTGGTACTGAGGCTATTGATGCTAGCATCGGCAGTCTGAGTCAGGTCAAGGAGTGTGCAGCACGAATCTTACAATATGCCAAGGAGAAGAACGTCCCATTCATCATCGTCGGACATATCAACAAGGAGGGCTCTCTGGCTGGTCCTAAGGTGCTCGAACATATCGTGGATACTGTCTTGCAGTTTGAGGGCGACCAGCACTACGTCTATCGTATCCTTCGTGCTCAAAAGAACCGCTTTGGCTCAACCAGCGAATTAGGTATCTTCTCTATGCAGCAAGATGGCCTACGCGAGGTGACTAACCCTAGCGAACTGCTACTCTCTAGCAATCGCGACGGATTGTCTGGTATAGCCATAGCTGCGGCGGTAGAAGGTGCAAGACCACTACTGATTGAGGTTCAGGCACTTGTGGCTAGTGCGGCCTATGGTACTCCTCAGCGTAGTAGCACGGGTTTTGACGGTCGACGACTCAATATGTTACTCGCTGTTTTGGAGAAGAGAGTAGGGTTCAAACTTCTCCAAAAAGATGTTTTTGTCAATATTGCGGGTGGTATTCGTGTCAATGATCCAGCCATCGATCTGGCGGTTCTAGCCGCTGTCTTGTCGTCCAATATGGACATTGCATTGGATGATCAGGTGTGTATCACTGGCGAGGTTGGCTTGGCGGGTGAGATCCGTCCGGTTAATCGTATTGACCAACGCATTCGTGAGGCCGAGAAACTTGGTTTTAAGACCATTATTGTGCCTCGTGGACAGAAATATAACACCCAAAATTTGCAGATTCAGGTGGTCGAAATATCCCGCGTTGTAGAGGCGTGTAAATTTTTATTTAAAAAATAATTTGCATATGTCAAAAAAAAGCAGTACCTTTGCGCGCTGATTATGTAAATTAAATATCTCGAGATAAGATTATGAACAGAATTAAAGTTTTATTTGTGGTGTTGGCTCTTTCCTTGCCAATGTTTGTGTCTGTTGCTGAGGCACAGGTTAAGAGTACCCGCTTCGACCGTTTTGAGTTTGGTGTTCTTGGTGGCGTTGGTTTCTACCAATCGCATGTGCATGACAACACTCGTTTCGGTGATGGCATCTTTCGTATCCAAGGATATGATGCGGTTACTTTTAAGAATAATGGTTTAGCTACTCTCAATGTGCCTGGTATTGAGACTTTTGGTGGTAGCGTAGGTTATCGTTTCAACACGATGTGGAACCTCCGTCTCTCTGCTACTCGCCAGCGTGTTAACTTTGCGGAGTATCACACCTATATTGACACTAAGTTAAATAGAGACGAGACTAATCGTACCCGTTTTATCTACTACAACGCTATGTGGCACGTAGATGCTATGGCTGAGTATAATATCCTTCCTTACGGTCTTCGTACCATTGGTTCTGGTAATATCTACAACTTCACACCATTCCTTGGTGTTGGTGTGGGTGTTACAATGTTCAATGAGCAAGCTTCTTTGCGTAAGATCTATGAGTACAATGGTCCACTCGATCGCAACAAGACTGGCAACCCAGATGGTAAGATCTATACCTCTTTCCCTCGCGTTGGTTACAAACAAGTATATTCCGATGGCGATACCGTACCTTCTTGGCAAAAAGCTGAGATGGCTTATGCATTATATATCCCTTTTGCTTTGGGTGTAAAGTGGCGTCTCAATCCTCACTTCCAGCTTAAGGCTGCATTCCAATACAACATGTATATCTCTATTGGCGATGGCAAATGGGGTAACACCAACCTCGAGGGTGGTGCATTGGCTGTTTCCGACTATGATCATATAACTAAATCGGTGTTGCTACCAGAGGGTGAATACTACAAGCCTCGTTATGGTGGCAATCTCCGTCCTACATTTGACGAGTTGCCTCATGACCGTACTGTGGCTAACAACCACAACTGCATGTTTACTTTGAGCCTTATCGTTAACTTCGCTGAGTGGTACGAGGACCGCGTGATTAAGTACTAAGGGTGACGAAGCATTACGGTACTCATATTGTGGCTAGCATCGCGCTGGTGTGGATGATGCTTACGTCTACATCGGTCGTTGCACAGCAAAAGTTCTACCAGATGGAGGTGGGCTTGCAAGGTGGACTCGGATATTGCATCAGCGGCGAAAAATATCCCCATCCCTTTATGCATAATACCGAGACTTGGGGAGCGCAATTTAGATACAAGTTTGACAGACGTTGGGCTCTGCAACTCAAAGAACAAGGAATGTTCCGTACCCAGACCGTCAAGGACAAAGTTGCACTGGATACAGCGGTCATAAGCATTGATTTGACAGCTGAATGCAATTTTTATCGTTTTGGAATAGATGAGCACAACATCTTTGTCAAAAGACTTAGTCCGTATATCTTCTTGGGAATAGGCGTTACCATGTTGCCAGAAGCTGGCGTTTTCTCGGCTATTTATTCGCCTGTCGGAGTTGGACTCAAGTGGAATTTTGCTGAGCGTTGGCAACTTCAAGCCGCATGGCAACACCAGATATACTGGAGCAAAGCGGGAGACCTCCTGGATGGTGAGGCTAACTATGAACCAGAGCTCACAATCAAGAATAATATCTTTAACAACGATCTCGTTTCAACCATCACAGTGGGTATAGTCTACGAGTTCGCTGTAGTGAAGGATGGTTGTGTAGTCTGCCGACAATAAATAAGCAACATATGACATATCAATCTCAAATACAACAAGACCGTATCCCACGTCATATAGCTATCATCATGGATGGCAACGGACGCTGGGCTAAACGCCAAGGACTAGCGCGTATGTTTGGACACAAACAGGGCGTTGAGACCGTGCACCGCATCACCGAGGCGTCTGCAAAACTTGGCATAGAGTATTTGACCTTATATGCTTTCTCTACCGAGAACTGGAACCGACCAAAAGAGGAGGTAGACGCACTCATGGCACTACTCGTCGAGACTATCGTCAAGGAGACCCCTGTGCTCATGCGCAACAATGTTCGCCTCCAGACCATCGGTGACCTCTCACGCTTGCCTGAAAAGACGCACGACAAGTTCCTCGAGTGCATCCAACAGACTAGCCAAAACACAGGACTAACCCTCATCATCGCTATCAGCTATAGCGCTAGATGGGAAATGATACAAGCGGCTAAGCATATCGCTCAAGCCGTACAAAACGGACAATTACTCCCCGAGGATATCAACGAGGAAGTGCTATCTAACCACTTGACCACAGCCCAAGTGCCTGATCCTGACCTCTTGATACGAACCAGCGGAGAGCTACGCATCAGCAATTTCTTGCTTTGGCAACTTGCGTACTCCGAGCTCTATTTCACCTCTTGCCTATGGCCAGAGTTTACCGAAGAGGAGTTGTACAAAGCGATCGTGGATTACCAAGGTCGCGAAAGAAGATTTGGAAAGACCAGTGAACAGATTTAAGACCATACTACTGACATGCCTACTTGCTTTGCCACTCATGGCACAAGTAGACTCTACTGCCGTACTCGTCGAGGATACGGCCATCATTGCACCAGTTGATGCATCAGTTGACACACTAGAACTAACCCCTCTACCTGTAGTTGAGGATACGGCTATCCTGGCGCCAGTGGATACACTAGTTGACACATTAGAGTCAGCCGCTCTACCGGTCATCGATTATTCATTGCAGCGACCTATCTATGAGATCGCTGACATCAAAATCACCGGAGCCGACAGCTACGAGGACTTCGTGCTCATTGGCTTCTCTGGTCTGGCTGTGGGCGACAAGATCGAGGTTCCTGGCGACGAGATTTCCAAATCGCTCAAACGCTTCTGGAAACAAGGACTCTTCTCTGACATCAAGTTCAAGGCTACCAAGATCGAGGGCGACAAGATCTGGCTCGAGATAGCACTCACCCAACGACCACGCGTGTCTCAACTAGTCTTCAACGGACTACGCAAGACCGAACAAGAGGAGATCTCAGCTAAGATCGGCATCAAGCTTAACGGACAGATGACTCCTGACCTAGCTGACCGCGCTAAGAAAATCATCACCGACTACTTCGAGGAGAAAGGTTACTATCATACCCAAGTACAACTCTTCCAACACGACGATCCTGAGCGTCCTGGATACGTCAGGGTGGCTATCAATGTCAACAAGAGCGACAAGACACGCGTTGGACAACTCTTCATTACTGGCAACCAAGCTCTTACGCACAACCAAATCAACCGTGCGATGAAGAAGACCAACGACAACAATCTTATCAACTTCTTCCGCCCTAAGAAATTCGTGGCAGACGAGTTCGAGAACGACAAGAAACTCATCATCGAGAAGTATAACGAGATTGGTTACCGCGATGCACAGATTATTGCTGACAGCATCGTTCGTTCGCCTATCGACTCTACTCGCGTTGATGTCTATCTCACCGTGGATGAGGGTGGTAAGTACGTCATTGGCGACATCACATGGGTTGGTAACACCGTTTATCCATACGAGTACCTCGATGCTGTACTTGGTATCAAGAAAGGTGAGACCTACAACCTCAAAGAACTCAACAAACGCCTCAATGAGGATGACGATGCAGTTGCCAAACTCTATACTGACCAGGGTTACCTCTTCTTTAGTGTAGATCCAGTAGAGGTCAGCGTTGAGAATGATACCATCGACTTCGAGATGCGTATGTACGAGGGTAAACCTGCAACCATCAATAGTATTAATATAGTAGGTAACACGCGCGTGTACGAACATGTCGTTCGTCGCGAACTCTATACTAAACCTGGCCAACTCTATAGCCAGTCTGACATCATGCGTTCTTTGCGCGAGCTTGCACAGATGGGACACTTCGACCAGGAGAAACTGGTTCCAGATATCCAACCTAACCCTGAGGATGGTACTGTGGATATCACCTACCAACTCGAAACCAAGTCTAGCGACCAGATCGAGTTCTCTCTCGGATGGGGTGCTACGGGTCTCGTGGGTTCGCTCGGACTCAAGTTTACCAACTTCGCTATCCAAAACCTCTTCAAACCTGAGACCTACCGCATCGTGCCTCAAGGCGAAGGACAGACCTTCAGTATCAATGCCCGCACCAACGGACGATACTATACCTCTGCGTCCATCTCTTTCCTCGAGCCATGGCTAGGTGGTAAGCGTCCTAACTCGCTCAGTGCTAGCATCTTCTATGCTGCTCAGTCTGGTTACTCCGACCGCTACTATCAGGCCTACGAGGACCTCTATACCAACTACTACTACAACTATAACTACTACGGCAACTCCGACTACCTACAACAGTTGCAAGAGTCTGAGTTCGACCCTGAGAAGTACCTCCGTACTTTCGGTGTCAGCCTTGGTTATGGTAAACGTCTCAGCTGGCCAGATGACTACTTCGCTTTCTATGGCGAACTCAGCTACCAGCTCTATATGATGAAGGACTGGCCATACATGATCCTCACCGACGGTACGAGCCACAACTTCGCACTCAACCTCCAACTCTCACGCTCTAGTATCGATAACCCTATCTATACTCGCCGCGGTTCGCAGTTCACCCTCGGACTCAAGATCACACCTCCATACTCCATCATCAAGGGTACTACCGATGCGGAGTATGCCAACATGACCACTGCCGAGAAGTACAACCTCCTCGAGTACCACAAGTGGAAGTTCTCGGGTAAGGTCTTCACTCCGCTCACACAAGATGCCAAATTGGTACTTATGACACGTGCTGAGTTTGGTTATCTCGGACACTACAACCGCAATGCTAAATCACCATTCGAGAGTTACTACATGGGTGGCGACGGTATGTCTAGCTACTCTAGCTACTCTACAGAGTACGTCTCTATGCGTGGTTACCAATCTGGTTCGCTTACTCCTTATGATCCTGCTGTGGGACGTAACATGGGTTATGTCTACAACAAGTTCACCATGGAGTTGCGCTATCCTATCTCACTCGAACAAAACGCTACGATATGGGCACTCGCTTTCGTCGAGGCAGGTAACTGTTTTGCCGATATCAAAGACTATAACCCATTCAAACTCAAACGTTCAGCAGGTGTAGGTGTTCGCCTCTTCTTGCCTATGTTTGGTCTCATGGGTATTGACTGGGGATGGGGCTTCGACCCAATCAACGGTTCTACCGAATACGGCGGATCACAATTCCACTTCGTTCTCGGACAAGAACTGTAATAGAGCGCTTCGCTATTGGCTATTGGCTATTGGCGATTGGCGATTGGACGGGCAGAGCCCTGAAGATCGCTTCGCTTGAAGATCGGGCAGTTGATACATAATATTCCTCTCTAGCGCTCGAGGGTGTTGATTCGAGCGCAAGTTGTTGGATAAAGTTGTCGTTGTTGTTGGATAAATAGTTGCTTCGCTACAGGATCACCCGGATCTCCGGTCACCCCGGATAACCGCTTAATTGATTATAATATACTATATTTTTTGTTTAGATAACACATGAAAAAATACTTGTTAATTACCATATTGTCTTTCATGACTTTTGCTCCAGCTATGGCGCAGAAGTTCTCTGTGGCTTATGTTGATATACAATATATCTTGAAGAATCTCCCTCAGTACGAGACTGCCAACGAGCAACTCAACATGATCTCTCGCCGCTGGCAGAAGGACATCGATGCAGCGCAAAAAGAGGTGCAGGTGCTCACTACCAATTTCCAAACCGAGCAGATCTTCCTCTCTCCAGAGATGAAGCAACGCCGCGAGGATGAGATTCTAGCCAAGGAGAAAGAGGTACTCGAACTCAAACGTAAGTATTTTGGCCAAGATGGCGAATGGTATAAGAAACGCGAATCGTTGCTCAAACCTATCCAGGATGAGATCTATACCGCCATCCAGGATATAGCTAACGAGAAGGGCTATGATATCGTCAAGGACCGTTCTTCTGACCCTAGTCTTATCTACATGTCCAGCAAGTTGGACATCTCCGACCAGGTTCTGCAGAAACTCGGCGCTAAATAACCCATCGCCCATCGCCTATAGCCAATAGCCCATAGCCTATCGCCAATAGCCAATAGCCCCCAATATCCCATAAAACGCAAATATTAACTACTAAAAACACATAAAACAATGAAAAAACTTATTCTTATGCTTGCATTGGCTATGCCATTGTTTGCTTTTGCACAAAAGACTACTCCTACAGTTGTTGCTCACGTTAGTGCGCAAGAGATTTTGGCGCTCATGCCTGAGTTGAAGTCTGTTGAGACTGCTTTGGATTCTATGCAAACCAACTACGAGAACATGCTTGTTACTATGCAAGAGGAGTATAACAAGAAGATTGTTGATCTCCAACAACAAGCTTCTACTCTTAGCCAAAACGTACTCGCTTTCCGTCAACAAGAGATCAAGGATATGGAGCAACGTATGCAAGCTTTCTACCAAAGCATCCAACAGGAGTTGCAAGCTAAACAAGTAGAGCTCATGCAACCTATCCAAAAACGTCTTCTCGACGCTATCAACAAGGTAGCTGCTGCTAAGGGCTGCACCTATGTTATGGAGAAGTCTGCACTCATCTACACTGCTCCTACTGCTATTGACCTTACTCCTGCAGTTAAGGCTGAACTCGGTATTAAGTAATTCGGTTATCGGTTATTGGTTACCGGAACCCGTTATCCGCTAAAGAGATATTAATTATTAATTGTTAATTATTAACTCTTCTAGCCTGGAGCAAGCACTTATGGCCGATGGTTATCTAGAGTCGCGCTACGACGAGTACGAACGTCGCAAGGCTGCTTGGCTCAAAAAAAAGAAAAAAATACAGCCTCGTCCCTTGGTTGAAAAACCAGAGGACGAAGCGTTGTAAATAACAACATACAACATTGAACCATTTTGAACAATGTTGAACCATTCTGAACAACATTGAACCATTTTTGAACAATGTTGAACCATTCTGAACAATGTTGAACCATTCTGAACAACGTTGAACAATTTTGAACAACGTTGAACAATTTTGAACAATTAATTTATGACAAAAACCATTCAAACTACCCTTCGTGACTCAGCTTTTGCTCGCTGGGCGGTTCTTGTACTTGTGGCATCGATGATGTTCTTTGCCTACATGTTTGTTGATATGCTTTCACCATTGGCTTCTGTGCTCAATGATACACTTGGTTGGGACCAAGGTGTCTTCGGTACATATGCTTCTGCCGAGTATATCCTTTGTGTCTTCGGTTTCCTCATTTTTGCGGGTATTATCCTCGACAAGATGGGTGTCCGTTTTACTGGTCTTCTTTCTGCTGGCCTCATGGTTTTGGGTGCTAGTGTTAAGTATATTGGTATCTCTGAGTGGTTCGATGCCAACAATATCGTATGGCTCAACTCTTGGTGGACTGCTATGCCAGGTTCTGCTAAGATGGCTGCCTTCGGTTTTATGATCTTCGGCTGTGGCTGTGAGATGGCTGGTACCACTGTCAGCAAGATTCTTGCTAAATGGTTCAAGGGCAAAGAGATGGCGCTTGCTATGGGTCTTGAGATGGCTATTGCTCGTATCGGTGTTTTCGCTGCTATGGCTTTCTCTCCTGCTATCAGCGAGCATTTTGCTACTAATGGCAACCCTTCTGTCATCGCATCATTGCTCTTCGCTGCACTATTGCTAGTTATTGGTTTGATCAACTTCTTCGTCTTTACTATCATGGACGCTAAGTTCGACCGCCAACTCGTAGCTATTGGCGAGACTACTGACATGCACGACCCAGAGGAAGAGTTCCATGTGTCTGATTTGGGTAAGATATTCTCTTCTAAGATGTTCTGGATCATCGCACTCCTCTGCGTGTTGTATTATTCAGCTATCTTCCCATTCCAACGTTTTGCTACTAACTTCCTCGAGGAGACACTCATGATCTCCAATGCTGAGGCATCAGGTCTCTTCAAGTGGTTCCCAATCCTTGCAATGGTGCTTACTCCTTTCCTCGGTATGTTCATTGACTACAAGGGTAAGGGTGCTAGTATGATGATGATTGGTGCGATCATCATGGTTATCTGCCATAGTATTTTCGCATTCGTCCTTCCTGCTTATCCTAGCAAGCTTTTGGCGCTTTGCACCATTTTGGTCTTGGGTGTGAGCTTCTCATTGGTTCCAGCTTCGATGTGGCCATCTGTTCCTAAGATTATCGACGAGAAGATTCTCGGTTCTGCATACTGTCTCATTTTCTGGGTTCAAAACATCGGTCTTTGCCTTGTGCCTATGCTCATCGGCAAACTTCGTGTATCTACCGATGGTTATGTAGTGCCAATGATTGTGTTTGCATCTTTTGGTGTGATAGCATTCGTGTTGAGTCTTGCTCTCAAGGTAGAGGATAAGAAGAAAGGCTATGGCCTGGAGTTGCCTAATAAGAAGTAGATCGCTGGCGCTACTGTGTAGAGGACGCTTCGCTACAGGACGCTTCGCTATTGGACGCCCTACGGGCTATTGGACGCTTCGCTACAGGACGCTTCGCTATTGGACGGGCAGAGCCCATATCCGATACCCGCTAGCCGCTACCTGCGGTGCTCTAAGTACTACCGTACTGCCTTTTAACATTTATCTGCGATGCTCACAGTCGATACTTGCTTTTTATTTGATAAGATTCAGCGATAGCGTAGTTGGTGGTGTTTGAAGCACCAAAGAATCTCCGGGGCCCCCACAAAGCTCGTGGGTTTGTGGGGAGAGGAAGAACGGCGTCAACCTCAACGAGCTAAGCGAGTTCTTTGTTGTAAGCTTGTTCTGACGAAGCGGTGGCAATAAAAACGGCATGCTATGAAATAAGATTTATAAGATTTCTCGCGCTTTGCGCGTAGGAGCTATATCCCCCCATCGCCAATTGCCAATATATTAAAACCATGAATTGGGATTTTTTGATACAAAATAAGGAGTCTCTCCTCGTTAGTACTGACACACGCAACCTGCCAGCAGGTTGTGTGTTCTTTGCGCTTCATGGAGCCAATTTCGATGGCAACCGTTTTGCCGCTCAGGCGTTAGAGCAGGGTGCCTCTCTTGTCGTTGTCGACGACCCCGAGGTGTATAACACCCTTTGCCCATCGCCCATCGCCCATAGCCGTATTCTCCTCGTCGAGGACACCCTCTTGGCTCTGCAGGACTTGGCTCGTGCATGGCGTCGTCATTTGGGTCTCCCTATCGTTGCTGTTACGGGTACCAATGGCAAGACCACGACTAAGGAGCTGTTGGCTACTGTACTAGCTACCAAGTATCATCTTCACTATACACAGGGCAACCTCAACAACCAGATTGGTGTACCTCTCACGCTTTTGCAATTGACCAAGGCACATGAGTTGGCTATTGTAGAGATGGGTGCTTCGCATCCAGGTGATATCAAAGAGCTTGTAGATATTGCGGAACCTAATTATGGTCTTATCACTAATGTGGGTCGTGCCCATTTGGAGGGCTTTGGTTCGTTTGAGGGTGTTCAGCGCACCAAGCAGGAGTTGTACGACTACCTGGTGGCTCATGACGGTCTCATCTTCCGCAACACCGACAATCCTTACCTCGCTGCAATGCATCAGTCTGCCTTGCCTATATCCAATAGCCCCTCAGGGGCGTCCCATAGCTCGCATGGCGAGCGTCCAGTAGGGCTTTGCCCGTCTGGCGACTTTGTCGCCTACACCACCGGTGTAATGCCCTCCGGTACCAACCTGGTCGGTGCGTACAATGCAGAGAATGTTTCTGCGGCTCTCTGTGTAGGCGAATATTTTGGCGTAGAGCGTACCGTAGGTCTTGATGCTATTCGTGGTTATGTTCCAACTAATAATCGCTCACAGGCGCTAAAAACGGCCAATAACGAGCTTGTGGTGGACGCATATAATGCTAACCCTACTTCGATGCAAGCGGCTATTGCTGTGTTCAAGGGTAATGCGTTTATTTTGGGTGCGATGCGTGAGTTGGGTGAGTACACGCATTTCGAGCATCAGAATGTGGTGAACATGTTGGCTGAGCGCAAGGCGGATATTGTCTATTTGGTAGGTAAGGAGTGGCGTTTGACCACATCGCCATATGCTATTTTCGATACGGTAGAGGAGTTGCGTGCGTATTTAGAGGAGCATCCATTGAAGGGTAGCAGTATCCTCCTCAAGGGTTCCCGTTCGACTAAGATGGAAACTCTTTTGGATGTTTTGTGATTATTTTGTGGTAGATCGCTTCGCTTGAAGATCGCTGGCGCTTGAAGATCGCTAACGCTTGAGGATCGCTAACGCTTGAGGATCGCTTCGCTTGAGGATCGCTTCGCTTGAAGATTGCCTAGTCGATACTTACTTTCATTTGATTAGATTCAGCGATAGCGTAGTTGCTGGTGTTTGAAGCAGCAACGAGCAGAGCGGTGGTAATTTACGTTACGTCATACTGCGCAAAAGATTCATAAGATTTCTCGCCGCAGGCGTAGGAGCTTTACATCCTTTCGCCGCGCAAGGATGTTGATTTGCGCGGAACGTTGTTGAAACAAGTTGTCGTCGTTGTTGGATAAATAGTTGTCTTTAATAATAAATAAAATATAGATTGTCTTATGGAAATCAAAGACCCTAAGAAACTTGCCTTTTATGGCCTTGGTTTAGCTGTAGTTGTTTTGGCTATTGTTTCTGTGCTCTTGCTTGTCAAGAACTCACAGCAGCGTACCGAGATCAACGAGATTGTTGAGCAGATGACCTTTGACAAGGAGATGCTTGAGGACGAGTACGAGCAGTTGGCTATGCAGTTTGATGGCTATCAGGCTCCGGACATCCACAACGACTCTCTTGTTGAGTTGCTGACTCAGGAGAAGCAGCGTGTGCAGGATCTCCTAGAGGAGTTGCGTATCACCAAGGCTACCAACGCTCGCCGTATAGCTGAGCTCAAGAAGGAGCTAGCTACTGTGCGTGCGGTCATGGTCAGTTATGTGCAACAGATAGACTCGCTTGATCGTGCAAACAAGCAGCTGGTCATAGAGAACAAACAGGTCAAGAAGCAGTATCAGGAGGTTTCTCAGCAGGCTAAGCAGTTGGAGAAGGAGCGTACTCAGCTCAAGGAGGTTGTCACTCGTGCATCTATGTTGGAGATCAGTTCTGTGCATGTCACTTGGCTCAATTCGCGTGACAAGAAGACCACTATGGTGTCTCAGTTGCGCAAGTTGCAGTTTGGTTTTACTATTGCTCGCAATGTCACCACAGAGCCAGGTCTTAAGACTTTGTATTTGCGTCTTTCTGGTCCAGACGGCGAGGTCTTCCAGGGTTCTCCAGACGATGTATTTAGATATGAGAACAAGAAGATTGCATATTCCGCAGCTCAGCAGTTTGAGTATGCAGGCGATGAGGTTTCTGGTTATATATACTATTCTAATCCAGATCAGTTGCTCAAGGGTTGGTACAATGCAGACTTCTTTGTAGACGGACATTTGCTCACATCTTATCCTTTCGAGCTTAAGTAATGAGCATCTGAAAAACACTATAATTTTTCAAGTGGGCTTCGGCCCACTTTTTTTGTGGGTTATAGTTCCCACGGAACTCCCGACCGTTTGAATATCTACCTTCGTTTCCCCTTTAGCGGGACGGGGTGTTCTTGCTGTTGTTAATAATTGTTCGTTTTAAGACACTTTCTCTAGTCAAAACATATTCTTTATTATCTTAGATAATAAATGCGCTTAAAATGAAGAAAAACAACATTACACGACTTTTGAGATCTAACAAGAGAATTGCAATATTCCAAAATATGATTTATTGCACCTATCATGACCTACGGCAAGGGTATGGCAAGGGTATGGGATTTTGGAGTTGTGTGTGACGTGAGTCGTATGTGACATTGTATTTGTAAAAATACACACACGTACGTATGCGTGTGCGAATTTTAATAAATAACTTGTCAAACATGGCTCACGTCACAGAAAGGGGAAACAAAAAAATGCACAAAATAAATCGCAACTACCTAACACTTAACGCTTTGCTACAAAATATTTATAAATAAATTGTTGTATTTTGTTTCTCATAATGGACAACTTGTTGTCGGATGAGCCAAGCAAAGATTAGAATAAAACAATAGAAGATTTCTTTTGTGTATTGAAATACTATCAAATATTACCCCATAAAACTCCCGTGGATGTCTCGGTGATGTCCCATAGTGGTCGCGAAAACTACTAAGCAAGGACAGACATCTGGGTATCTTCTAGGTATCCTTTAAGCGGAGATAAATAGTCGGGATTAGGGGTTTGTTTGAGAGATTTAAAGTTTTTTTACATAAAATATGTGTAATTCTTGCGTATATGGAAAATTATTTATAATTTTGTAGCGCATTTCAATGAACAACGGTTAAGACACTCTTTGAATGTAGCAAAGGCGTTAAATCAAACATTTGAAGAGGTACAAAAGTATTTTTTTTGTGCTTCTTTTTTGTTTTGAAAAACACAAACTTAAATTGACCGGTTCTATGAAAGCTTAGTCATCTAAAGTGATGACATGAGCCTAAAACCATAACTGACTTAGTGAAGTATTTCGCCGAGTCATTTTTGGTTTTATTGGTTTTGTTAGAGCTAGCGTTATTGTTCCTTTGCCTTTAACCTCTAACCTCTAGCCTTTAACCTAAAAGATATTTATTGCCTATAGTATGCCTCTTACTTGCCCCTTATCTCGATAGGGACTTCATAGGAACTTCATAGGGACTTCATAGGAACTTCACCGAGAGATGACCGAGAGACGACCGAAAGAAGACCGTGAGATAAGCATAGGATAAGCAATGGATCGTTAATGGATGGTTAAGGTATAATTAACGCTCGCCTTTACTTTAGAATAGCCCTTTGGGCGATAGAATAGCGAAGTGCCTGCCCACAATCAACTCAATCGGTTTAGCTCTCGCAGTTCCGCCTGCGAGAAAGACCCAGAAATAAAGCAACCAACGTCGCTTAGCGACCAATAACATAGATAACAAAACAACGTGCCAATGGCACACTAAACGTCGCAAAGCGACAAAGAATATATGAAACAATCTACTTCTTTCGCCCAAGTGGCAAACAGTATTAAAAATCTATTACAAGGATATACTAAAGGTATACGATTCACTGCCATCCTCATTCTCCTACTAATGGGAGTTTCCAACGCATGGGCATATGATGTGGCAAAAAATGCAGTTATCTACATGGATAATTCAGCAGCAAACTGGACATATAGTAATATCTATTTTGTGATTAACTCCAATGGTTATCCAATGTCAGCAGTAGCAAATACTCAACTCTATGTCCATAAACGAACTGATAACACGTGGGGAGGGTATAGTAGTGTTCGTTTTTTTGCTGCCACAAGTTCATGGGGAGGAAATAACGCGAGTTTGGGTTCTGAAAGCAACATGTCATCATATGGAGCAAACTTAACAAATACAATAACCGATTATGGATTCGGTGCCGAATATTATGTAATCAAACTTGATAAAGCTGGTACAAAAACTAGTTCTAGCACTAGAGCAAATTTGTCTGCTAGTTGGATAGGTAAAGCATACACTGACCTAAACAAAACCATTACTATTCAAGCAAAAGTTTCTACCAACGGAGGAAGTACGTACAGCGATGCCAATACCCCTGCCAAATTAACTGGTTCTTCAAAAATATTCACGGCGTATAATTCTTGCGCAGGTACATCAGGTGCAAGTGCAACACTAAATGCTGGTAGTTTCTCTACTACATTCAAAGCAGGTTACACGGCAAATACAACACTAACTGCAGTAGCAGCAACCGGTTATACTTTTGCAGGATGGTGCTCAGGATCTACAAAGATATCTGATGACTTATCAATAACTGTAAACCCCACGGGAGATGTCACTTATTATGCATACTATAAAGCCAACAGCTACACCGTAAAATTCGATGCGAATAGAGGAACAGGCACAATGTCTAATCAATCATACGCATACGGTGTATCCAAGGCATTAACGGCAAATGAATTCAGACGAACAGGATATACTTTTGCTGGTTGGAACACCAATGCGGATGGCACCGGCACTTCATACACTGACGAACAGAGTGTGAGTAATCTGACATCAACCGATGGCGGAAGTGTAACCCTCTACGCTCAATGGACAGCGAATACATACGCCATCACCTACAAGGATCAAGGCAATGTTGAATTCTCTGGTAAACACGCAGATGGTTATCCAGCTCAACACACCTATGGCACAAAAACTACTTTGAAAGAGCCAACAAAAAATGGATATACTTTTGATGGCTGGTTTATATCATCTGATTGTTCTGGCACAGCCGTTACTTCGTTAGGTGCTGAAGACTATACTGATGTAATTACGCTATATGCAAAATGGACAGAGAATGCGACCTATTCTTTATTAGTAGAAATTGGAGATGGAATAGAATCTGTTACAGGTTCGGAAGATCCCGTATCATTGGGTAGTAGTTACTCTATTACTGCTACGCTCAAACCTGGTTATGCTTTTAGCGTTTGGACTGCAGATCCAGTAGCAAATGCCACATTTGCAGATGCAACTAGCTCAAGCACTGATGTGACGGTCATAAATGGCTCTGTAACAGTAACAGCAAATGCGGAAGAGATTAAACACGCGGTGCAAGTAAATATAAAAACAGGTCAAGATGCATGGGGTGAACTTTCTACCAATTCTGTTGAAGTGGGCCAAATTACAAAGAGTTCAACCATCACAGCTAGCCCAAAAACCTCATTAGGTTATGAATTTGATCATTGGGAGATATCTGATGGAATAACCATAGTAGATGGTACAGAAAATAGCACCGAAATTACAATCAAAGCTACAAAAGCAGGTTCAATAACCGCTCACTTCCGTGGAGTGAATCGTCTGCAAAATGTCTTCCTCATCGGACCTATGAATGATTGGAAAGAGAGTGATGCAGATTGGCAATTCTATAAGTTGCCAGGTGAAGAAGGCAATACCGTAACTTTAACCAAAACCATCAATAAAGCAGACTACCACAATGATGGCTATAAGTTTGGTATCAATATTTATCATTCTGATTGGGGAGATAAATATTGGAAAAATCGTTCTGATAACGACACCAAAATGGATGCCCACAATTGCACAGGTTGGGTATTCGGCACCAAAGACGGAGAAAAACTCACTTATATTGATTTTAATGTCAGCGGCGAATATACTTTCACATTAGACCACTCGGGTACACATGATCAACAAGCACTCAGTATAACCTATCCAGATAAGAGTTTCATCGAAGGAGCATTTGAGCATGCGTGGGATGAAGAAGCATATCCATTGGTGGAAAATGGAAATATCCAAGAAGTTACTATTCATATTGCATCTAAAAATGATGTTGAATTCCGTCTTGTCTCACATGGTAAATTGTGGGGTACTAGTGAAAAAAATCTCATAGCATCAAATACTCAAACATTAAGCGCTAAAAACATGGAGGATGATGGCGCTGTGATGAAAATAGGTGCCTACTTGGAAGGTGATTATACATTCTCATTTGACAAATCTACCCAAGTATTAACTGTTACTTATCCTGTTGTTAACCAACTTCAAGTATATAGATCTAACCCAGAACATGCGGAGGCAATCAATAACTGGAATTGGGATAATCAAGATGGTAATGTTTATACCAAGGCTCTCTCGCTGAATGCCAATACTACTTATGAGTTCAAAACAGTCGTTAATTCCGACTTCTTTGGCCAAAACACTACTTTGACTCGCCAATCATCATCTACAACACTTAGTACATCGGGTGGTGATGTTCAAATTACAACCGATGTGGCAGGAAACTACATCTTTACCTATAACTCTGAGAGCAAACAACTCTCCATCACCTACCCTGAGGCATATACAGTAACTTACGGAGTGGGTGATAATAAGGGTGCGGAATCTGTGACTACCAACTTAGGAGATGTCAATGGCAAACTAGTTCTTGCAGGTACTTCTATCACTTTTAGCAAATCTGCAACCAAAGACGGTTACACATGGAAAGGTTGGTACAGCCAAGTAGATGGAAATGGTACTCTCTTGAGTGCTGCGGATCAAGACTATATTAGTCCAGCGCTTGCAGCAAATCTAAACGTATATGCATGCTATGATTTGATTCCTTATAACATAGAGTACAACCTCAATGATGGTGCTGGTGCAGAAAATACCACTTACAATGTAACAACTCCTACCATCACACTTCCAACCCCTGCTCGTACAGGTTATACCTTCGTGGGCTGGTATACAGAGAGTGATCTTAGCGGAGAAGCGGTTCAAACTATTCCTCAAGGATCAACGGGGGATAAGACCTTCTATGCTAAATGGACTCCAACTGAATATACAATTACTTATCAATCCAATGGAGGTACTGGTGCGGAGAATACTACATACACTA
Organism: Paludibacteraceae bacterium; assembly: GCA_045613525.1. Classification (GTDB taxonomy): domain Bacteria; phylum Bacteroidota; class Bacteroidia; order Bacteroidales; family Paludibacteraceae; genus Colicola. Next base: position 11,365 of record JAZLBE010000006.1, on the reverse strand, counting down.
TTGAGTCTGAAGACATCATTCTACCTACTGAGATGTTGCGTACAGGATATACTTTTGTAGGTTGGTATGCTAAGAGTGATTTTAGCGGAGATGTTGTGACTATATTAGAAACTGGATCATATGGAAACAAGACCTTCTATGCAAAATGGAATCCTATTACTTATACAATTACCTATAAGGATCAAGGCGCAGTCGATTTCTCTGGTTCTAATACTGCAAGTCTTCCAACTAAGCATACATATGGCGCACAAACGATACTCGTAGCAGGAGAAAGAGAAGGATATATTTTCCGTGGTTGGTACATAGATCAAGAGTGTGGCGGAACGGCGCTTACTCAATTAGCTGCTACAGCTTATGCAGATCATATTACCCTCTATGCTAAATGGGAGTGCACTCCTCCAACAAGTGTGGCGATTAGTGGTACATACCATTTCTTCCCAGGTGAGACAATCACATTGACTGCAACTCCTGAGGGTGGTAGTCCAGATTGTACTTATCAATGGCAAAAATTCGAAGGATCGAATTGGAAAGATATTGATGGTGCAACCAGCCATGTGTACACCAAAGCAGAAGCTTCTGTCGCGGATGCAGGCAAATATCGTTGTGTTGTAACTGCAGGCGGCTCTTGCGAGAAAGAAAGTCCTGAGTATGCAGTAAAATGCTTGCAGTTGTATCTCTATATGAGTAATAACTCAGACAAAGAGAATCTGCCTCTCTCTAAAGTAGATGGCTCCAAAGCTACTGCAACAGTCAATCTTGAGAATAGTGATTATACTTACCACTTCAAGGTTACAGATGGTTGCGGCAATTGGTACGGAAATAGTGGAACTATGACCGCAGAGAATCGCACCAACTGGCCTATGGATTGCGATGCTTATTGTGGATTGTATTCCAATAGAAAAGGTCAATACAAATTCACTATTGACTATACAGATCTAGCACAATTGAAGGTTAGCGTTGTTTATCCTTCTGCTAACCAAGTAGCTGACAAGGTAATCTATTGGGACAACAGTGTACTCAATTGGGCGAATGTTTATTACCGTATTGGTCATACCAATCATACCAAGGCGGTAGAGATGCAGAAAGTGCCAGGTACAACTAATCTATATCAAGTGACAACATCTGCATACGATGGTTTTGAAGTATGGCATATCGCCAATAATGCGGGTTGGACAGGTGAAGGTAACACTATCTACAAAACTAAAACAAACGATGCATATACCATCACTGATGCTATGGCATTTGAACCAAATGTTGTGACCGAGGATCAGACTGTAGTACCTACAAACAATCCTGCAACAGGTAATACCGAACAAAATAATAATTGCCAATTCTATCCATATGAGAGAGCCGCAGGTGTAAAATCCCATACGGCGACAATCAATGCAGCAACCAATGGAACCATCCAAGTGGCTTATACGGATGTGAATGGCAATGCACAAACCTTCACAGAGGGTACTCAAAACCTTGCGCACACTTGTTTGTTGACTATCACAGCAGAGCCTAAAACAGGATATAGTCTTCAATCATTGACCGTAAATGGCGAAGCATTTACATCTGGTAATACATATACATTGACCTCTGATGCTACCATTGAGGCAGCATGGGTGCCTGTGACCTATACTATCACTTACGAGAACCTTGATGGTGCAACTGCTAACAACCCTGATGCGTACACTATAGAGAGCAATATCACACTGAATGAGCCAACCAATGCGCCAGAAGGATATACTTTTGTTGGTTGGTATGAAAATGCAGATTACACTGGCAACAAGGTTACCAATATCAATGGTGCTACTGGCGATAAGACCCTATATGCAAAATGGGCTTACACCGTTCAATGGAGTGTCAATGGTCAGATTGTTGAAACCCAAACGGTTGAGTATGGGTCTAATGCTTCGGCACCATATATAGCACCGCCGTACCCTTGTGGGGCAGTATTGGCAGGTTGGACGGATGCTGAAAATGGTGTGTATGTACATTATACTTCAACTTTGTATGAGGGTGCACAACCATCCATTGAGATTACCGAAAACACAACCTTCTACGCCGTATTTGCGGATTATGAAGATTAAGGCGAAAGGAAATAAATAGTATTAACGATTAAACAATGAAAGCAATTATGAAAACTTTACATACTATATATACAACCTTCGCTAAGCGTCTTGTAACATCCCTCGCATTCTTACTTGTAGTTGGTAGTGTTTGGGGAGAGACAGATGTTATAAATTATTCAACAACAAAATCAGCATTAAATAGTACTGCAACATCTACATGGAAGGATCTCAATGTTACTGGTGCATCTGGAGCCGAGTATGCGATTCACTCAATGGGTACTAAGGGAACTACTAACGCTCTTCAGTGGAATAAAAATGGTTTTTTATATCAAAAAAAGTCTGGCGGAAAATTAAAAAGTGTAACAATAAACGGTACTAATGATAAAAATGTAAAAATCTATGCATCTAATTCTGCATATTCAGCAGCTGCAAGTGGTACTGCTATTGCTACTCTAAATCTAACAGGATCGGATGCAACATATAACTTTGCAGAAAATTCAAATTATACTTTCTTGGCAATTAATGGAAGTGTATCGAGTACATCTATAGTATCTGTTACCGTTACCTATGAAACATCTTCTGGCGGTGGCGAACCAGAACTCCCAACTAAAACACCGACATCTTTATCATGGTCTTTAGATGAGTATACAGCAACTATTGATGGATCAAACACCTTCCCTACATTGACAACTACCCCTGCTGATTTGACAGGTGTAACATATTCTAGTTCTAATACTGGAGTTGCTACTATTAATGCTTCTACAGGTGCGATAACTCTTGTTGCTGCAGGCACAACTACTATTACTGCTTCTTATGCTGGCAATGAGACTTACGAGGCTGCTGGTGACGCAACCTATACATTGATTGTTGATGCTGCACAAGGTGGTGAAACCCCAGAACCAGGTGGTGGCGGAAGTGGTAAATATGCATGGGTAGAAACTCCTTTGGCAAACATTACCGCAACTGACGAGGTGGTGATTACAATGACGAATACGGTGAATACATATGCTTTGAGTAGTGAAAATCTAGCTAGTAAAGCACCTCCAGCTCGATTAATGAGTGATAAAATATTTGATGACCTATTAGTAAACGAGTCGTGGATTTGGAATATATCAAATGATGGTGGAAGTTTGGTAATATACCCTAATGGTACTACATCTAAATGGTTATATTGTACTAATACTAACGATGGAGTACGTGTTGGAACAAATACTAATAAGGTATTTACGATAGATCAAACAGGATATTTGAAGAATACAGCGACTTCTCGCTATGTAGGTGTATATACAACAAATCCCGATTGGCGTTGTTATACCTCAATAAATTCAAATATTACAGGGCAAACCCTCAAATTCTATAAGAAAGTATCACTTTACTCCATAACTATAGCAGATAATATAGTAAATGGAAGCATTACCGCTCCAGAAACAGCTATAGCAGGTGAGACTGTGACGCTGGATGTAGAACCTGCTTTAGGCTACAAACTAAAAACATTAACAGTCAAAGATGGAGAGGATAATACCATAGAGGTAAATAGTAACTCCTTCACAATGCCTGCATCTAATGTTACTATCTCAGCCGAATTTGAGAAAGCAACATTTACTGTGACCTACAATGGAAACGGTGCAACAAGTGGCGATGTCCCAAATGATGCTACACTCTACACACTAGGAGAAACTGTAACATTGCAAACTGGTAATAATCTCGCTAAAACTGGTTATACATTTAATGGTTGGATTGTTAAGGATGGAAGTGATAATGAAATCACAATATCAGAAGGCAAATTTACAATGCCTGCATCCAATGTGACAATTTATGCCCAGTGGCTAATTAATACATATCAGGTTACATGGGATGTAGACGGGGTAGTAACAACTAAAACCTACAACTACGGCGCAGCTATTGAAAAACCTGCAAATCCTAGTAAAACCGGTTATACCTTTGAGGGATGGTCTTTAGATGGAACAAATGTGATAGATCCCGCTACAATAATGCCAGATAACGATCTCTCATATACGGCTTTATGGACTATCAACAATTACACTGTCACATGGTACGTGGATGGTGCGACAACTACAGTAACCTACGACTATGGTGCGGCTATTACCCCACCAGCAAATCCAACTAAAGAAGGTCATACTTTTGATGGATGGACTCCTGAGGTTGATGCAACCATGCCTGCAAAGGATGTAACATATACTGCCACTTGGACTGTTAATCAGTATACTGTTACTTGGGATGTAGATGGCTCCACCACTACAGAGACTTACAACTACGGCGCGGCTATTAACAAACCAGCAGATCCTGTTAAAACGGGTTATAACTTTGCTGGTTGGAGTGCAGAAATTCCTGCAATCATGCCTGCAGGGAATCTAGTGTTTACTGCTACTTGGACTCCAAAGAACCTCATCAACTATCGCACTTTGTGTACATATGATATCACATTGGATAAAAATGGAGGTGATAATGAAGGTCGTGCTAATGTGACTTCTACCAAAACCACATTGCAAAATATTGTAGCTCCGACTCGTACAGGTTACACTTTGAATGGCTACTATGCAGATGAAGCGTGCACAAGTCTAGTAGCTGATGTCAATGGTAATTTACAACCAAATGTTAACGAGTATACCAATGATGAGGGTAAGTGGGTAGGCAATATAGATATGCTTTATGCCGGCTGGACTGCAAATACTTATACAGTTGTGTTTGATAAGAATGATGAGAACGCAACTGGCACTACAAACACACAACCGTTTACATACGATGCCGAACAAAACCTCAATGCGAATGGATTTGCTAAAACGGGTTATTCGTTCATAGGATGGGCTACTACTTCTATTGGTGAGGTTGAATACGAAGACGAGGAAGAAGTTAGTAATCTAACCCCAGATGTAAATGGAGAAGTAACACTCTATGCTAAATGGCAAGTCAACACTTATACTGTTACTTGGAAGAGTGATGAGAGTACTGTGCTCTCTACCGTTGATGTGAGCTACGGTGCAGTAATACCTACACCTACTACTCCTATTAAAACGGGGTATACCTTTGTTGGTTGGAGTCCTGCTTTTGTAGAAAATAGTACTATGCCTGCGGAGAATCTAGAATTCGTAGCAACATGGACTATCAATCAATATACCGTAACTCTTAATCCTTATTATCCTACTGGCGAGACTGGTACCTTTATTGATAAAGAAGGAAATCCAGTAGAAACTATTCAACTGTCATTTGATTACAATACAGCATCTCAAGCACTTGCTGAGTTGTATCAATCAATAGAGTTGAATGGATATCAGTTTGAGGGCTGGTATAATGCTTCTACTGGTGGTTCTAAATGGACTGAAACAGGTACAATAACCGGCGATCTCAATTTCTGGGCGAGATGGACCAAACTCCATACTATTACTTGGTATGCTAATGGAGTAGAGTATACTGAGGGTGATCCTACAACGATAGTTCCTGACAATGGTACTCTAGAAAAATTGCCAACACCTCCATCTGCTCCATCGGGTTGCTCTGCTAAGCAATTTATTGGATGGAGTGAGACTAATCTTGGTATGACTGAGAGTGCAGCACCTGCAGACCTATTTACCGAAGTACCAAGTACTGCAATATTAGAAGATAAACAATATTATGCGGTATTCTACAATCCTGCAGCAGCAAGTGGTAATTACGAGAAAGTAACTACCGCACCTGCAGACTGGAGTGGTGAGTATTTGATCGTCTATGAAACTGACGAAGTGGCATTTAATGGTGGACTAACGACTTTGGATGCGGTATCTAACACCATTTCCGTGACCATTGAAAACAATGCTATTGAAGCAAGCGATGTAACTAATGCTGCCAAGTTTACAATAGCTGCGATGTCTGGAGGTTATTCTATTCAATCCGCAAGTGGGTATTATATTGGTAATACTACCGCAAGTAATGAATTATCTTATAATAATACAAAGGCTTTGAAAAATGAGATCAACTTAAAAAGTGGAGTACTATCTATCAAAGCTACAGATAATGCAACAGTTTCTTATTTGAAATTCAACAAGAGTTCAGATCAAATGCGTTTCCGTTACTACAAATCTGGTCAAGAAGCTATTGCTCTTTACAAAAAAGCTACGGACAATGAGACGTATGTGACAGAGTGTGATAATTGTATAGAAACAACATTGACAATTACTCCAGATCAAACATCAGTTAATCTCAATGAGGCAGGCAAGGCAACTGTGGTATTCTCTGTGGAAGGTGGAAATGGTGGCGCAATAACCTATGCAGTTACTCCTTCTACCAATGTGACAATTACTGATAACCAACTTGACTTTACCAAAGAGGGGGAATATACCATCTACGCTACACAAGAGAAGACTGGCGATAATTGTCCAACTAAATCGGATTTTGTAACTATAACCGTAACAAAGAACCCTGTGCTGTATTTTGAAACAGAACCTTCTCCTTTGGCGTTCGAGGCAGTCAAGTGCGGCGCTCATACTCCTTTGAAGAATAAACATTCTGTTTCTTTGAAAGCGTATAACTTGACAGAAGATGTGACAGCTACTGTTTCAAGTGGTTATTTGGTTGCTCGAACAGCAAGCGCAACCTTAGCTGAATATCAAACATCAGTCTCTTTGACCAAGACGGGTGAAGGTAAGATACATAGCAACTATAATACAGTTTATGTTATTGCATCTCCATCTTTGATGACACCAGAGACCACTGGTACGCTTACCTTTACGACCACTGGCGGAAACACCTTAACGGTAAACTTGTCAACAGCAGAGGTAACTTGCGAACAACATACACTTACATTCAAGAACTACAACTCAAGAACCAGAGTAAAATACTATGGTGGAGAGGATGTTGTAGAGCCAGAAGCACCAACAGGAGTCTGCCAAGATCGCTTTGCATACGAGTTCGATGGTTGGGCAGAGGAAATTGTATCGGATGGTGCAACTACTTATAAGAAAGTAGATTTCTCAAACTACACCATGCCAAATCGCAATACCATCCTCTATGCGGTGTATAGATATCCAGGTGCTAAAGGTGATTACGAGAAAGTAACTACCGCACCTGCAGACTGGAGTGGTGAGTATTTGATAGTTTACGAAAGTGGCAAAAAAGCATTTAATGGTGAACTAACGACTTTGGATGCTAAAGATAATTATGTCTCGGTTTCTGTTTCAAGTGGCAAGATTACTGCGACAGACGAAGTAAACAAAGCTAAGTTTACTATAGCTGCGATGTCTGGAGGTTATTCTATTCAATCTGCAAGTGGGTATTATATAGGTTGCACTGCTGACGCTGACAAAAATGGATTAACTGCAAGTACAACAGTAAAATATGCTAATACTATTTCATTGACAGATATAATAAGTAAGAATCACTATTTGCGCTATAATACGGTAAGTGGTGAAAATCGTTTCCGTTATTATAAGTCTAGTTCATATACTGATCAAGCCGCTATTGCCCTTTACAAACGAGCAGACGCTTATCTCTATACCTCTAACCCAGATTGTATAGCTAAAGTAGAGGCTGTTAAACCAACAGCTGTAGCATCTAAGTTCTCCGTTGCTGCGGATAAGCAAGTACAATTCTCAACTGGTAACCTACAATACCACAACAAGGATGGTATTTGGCGATTTGCCGAAAATCAATATGATGTAATAGGTGAAGACAATATCAATATTGGCAACAAAGACTATAGAGATTGGGTGGATATGTTCGGTTGGAGTTCTGATGGAAAATATGGTGTCAACCCATCTAACGACCAAAACAAATACAATGGCGAATTCGTAGATTGGGGTAGAGTGTTTGCTGATGCACAATATGGCAGTCAACCGGTAAATCAATGGTACACCATGTCTTATGCTGAGTGGAACTACTTGCTCAATCAACGTAAGAATCACGCCTCACTCCAACAATTAGCTGCTATTCAACTCGCTGATGAGGAAATCTTTGGTAATCTCCTCTTCCCTGATGAATGGACGATGCCAACAGATGTAACTCCAACCCCTAAGACAGATGAAGATGGTGTTGAGTACTATCTCTATGATTTAGTCGACTGGAGCAAGTTGGAGGCTGCAGGCGCGGTATTCCTCCCTTCTGCAGGTCGTCGTACAGGTGGCTTTGGTAATACAACCGTATCACCACATATCGAAGATCCAACCGACCCTAATAACTTCGACGAAGAGGGTTTCTATAGATGGCAAGACAATACCAATTATACTGGTTACTATTGGACAAGTACGCGAGCCGATGGTAAAGTATATTTCGCGATCAACTTGACCAAAACTGGTTCAGGAGAGTACGATTACAAGTCTTCTAATTTTGAACTTTGGAAAGAAGATGCACGCTACGGACAGAGTGTTCGTCTAGTGCGTGAGTGCGCTTCGGTTCAAGTGATAGAATGGAAAGAGAATAGCGTCATGGTAATGACTAATGCTGCTCCAGAGAAAGCATCTGTGAAAATTAACGGTGGAACACCTCAGGAAACAACTCTCAGCGCAGAGCATGTGAAAGTGGATCATGGAGTTTATCAAATTGGTGCTGCGGATATGGATGCAAATGCATTGATTGAGATAACATTTGATACAGATAACACCTTGTTGACCATCCCATACATCGCTACGGGTGAGTCAACTGGTGCTCCTGCTAACAGCGACCTTGTTGTCCTCAACGGAGCGACATACACCGCTACTAGCGAGACACTACGCAACGTGACCATCTACGGCGGCGGTACACTGGTCGTACCAGAGGGTAAGACATTGAGCGTCAATAGCCTGACCATGCGAGTGGGTGGAGTAGAGAATGGTGAGTACCAACATCTCTATCCACAACTCATCCTACGAGGTACCCTCAACAACGCTTCTGAAACCATCAACCTAGACTACCTGACAACCAACAACTACTATTACCCTATATCGGTACCATACACCGTCAAGATAGAAGATATACACTATCCACTAGACATCTATGGTAAGAACGTGAAGGCAAGTAACACAGGTAGCTTCCAATTCAAGATATACAATGGCGCTGCACGTGCCGAAGGTAATGGCGGATGGGAAGTGCTAGATGAGGCAACAGTCAAAACCCTTACCCCTGGTACAGGTTATGCCATCTGGGGTATTCCTAAGAAGATTGATGGCACCCGTCAGACATTTGGTATCCACCGTCTGCCTATGGCTGCGGGCAAGACCCTGGCATACACTGCGGAGGCAAAAGAAGTAACTATAAACCCATACGATAGCGATAAGGACATCAACAAGGGTTGGAACTATATAGCTAACCCATTCCTCTCACACTATGGTAATATGACCGAAGACGAGGATGTTAGTCTGGGTTACTTCAAGTGGAACGAAGAGACCAAGCAATGGGATTACCTAGGCGAGGAACAACGCTATGTGGTATTCACCAACGACTGTCAAAACTACACCGCAGAACTGATGACCGATGCCATAATACCAGCCTTCTCGGCATTCTTTGTACAAGCAGTCCAGGAAGGTGCATTGGCATTTGCTTCGCCAGTACCTGTAGCTCAGTCCCTAGCACCTCGTCGCTCTGCTGAGCAAGAGCGCGAGATAACAACCGGTATCATCCTCTCTGGCGAGGGATACAAAGACCGTACGGGCCTACTGATAGCCGACAACTTCAGCGAGGCATACGAGTTCAATGCGGACCTCTCTAAGTTTGAGAACCAAGACATAAACCTCTACACCATCTCCGACCATGGCAAGCTGGCATACATGGCTATCAATCAGGAGTTGGCTAAACAGACAATCCCTGTGGGTTATGCAGTTTCAGTAGAAGGCACCTACACCATCGCATTCGATGAGCTTCGCTACAACGACGAAGATATACACGAACTCCTGCTCATTGACTATGATCGCAATGAGACAACCGACCTACTGCAGAACGAATATCAGTTCTACAGCGAGAAGGGCGAATACACCCAGCGCCTAGCATTGCAAGTGGCGCTTGCACCAAAAGTATCAACCGACATCGAGCAAACAGAACAAAGCAACATCCTCATCTATCGTGAGGGTAACATGCTACGCTTAGATAATTTACCTGACCAAGCCACAGTGACCGTCTACGACGCCGTAGGACGACTCATGCAGCAAAGCAATGCTTCGGAGCAATTGCAGCTGTCGCTACATGGAGGATACTACCTCATACATGTGGTTAGCGCAGAAAATGCTGTGGTACTAGAGACTTACATCCCATAATCAAGTGAAAAGGTAAATGTTAAATCAAGTAGAACAAAGAAACATCAAAGATATGAATCGCTCAGTGTTAATAATACTAATCTCATGGATGTCCATCCTCGGCATACAAGCACAAACGACAACACTCGCTAAGAAACCCAACTACCCCATGAGAACCGTCAACAAGACAGTTATCTCTACACATGCCGTAGGTGCTGATATCGAGACAACCAATATGTACGAGCAGGTGTATAATACCAAAACCCGTGTGTCCGACAACACCTTCTCCACCGTACCTAGTATGCAGGTCAATACCATCCGCCGTGCTTTTGACAACCTGCCAACCTCTGCAGCAGCAGAACCTGCTGATCTAGGTTCTGGCCCTCGCAAAATACGCGGGCAACAACGTGCTATTGCCGACGGTGATGACGAAGAAAAAGAGCCAGATACATATGACCCTATGACCCCTGTAGGCGATATTCCATGGCTACTCATAGCGCTACTAGCCCTCGGCTGCGGCCTGTTACGTCGAAGAAGATCGCTGACGCTTGAAGATCGCTGACGCTGAAGATTGCTTCGCTTGAGGATCGGGCAGAGCCTTGAAGATCGCCCAGTCGATACATACTTTTATTCGATAAGATTCAGCGATAGCATAGTCGGCGCTTATAGGAGCGCTGACGAGCGGAGCGGTTGCAATTTACGTTACGCCCGTCTACGCAAAAAGATTCATAAGATTTCGTGAGCGCAGCGAGCAGGAGATATTTACATCCCCTTGAGCGACCGAGGGAGTTCTTATCTCGCTTCGCTTGAAGATCGGCTATGCCATACGTCTTTAAAAAAGGATATCTCTTGGGACGCTGCGCTGCAGATGGATATAATAGATGATTTGTTGTTTGGTTACCAATGATGCAGTCATTCACTTAACCAAACACAAATATACATAGAATTGACAATAATTGACGATTAAAAATTGACGCTAATTGTTATATATTTAAAATTTTTATTATCTTTGCAGTCGATTTACATCTAAAGTATGGAATAAGGCCGATTAATTGTTAGCGTTTTACGCCGTTTAAGACGTTATGTCCCCATACTTTATACATCCAAAAACTGGAT
>JAZLBE010000005.1:0-5283 GCA_045613525.1 Paludibacteraceae bacterium | reverse complement strand
TATTGCGGAGCACTTAGTTATTGGGAGGGTTAATGCGTAAAACAAGATTTAATAAGATTTCTCGAGCGTAGCGAGTAGGAGCTATAATCATCTTTGTGGGCGTTAATTAAGGTTTACTCACCGAGTTTCGCGTACTCTTGTGCGAAGATATATCCACGCAGTGAGCGGTACTTCTTTTGTTTTTTGAAAGCCATTTTGTAGTTATCAATCTCTTCGGTTGTCAAAGATTTGATAGCACTAACAGTAGCCTCAAATTTCTGTCTTACAGCCACTTGTGCTTCTGTTGCCTCACCTTTGTAGGGATTACAGATCTTGCCTGTGTACTATGTGCCATTTCTTTCTGCGAAATAAATGTCGCTGTGGCTGCACAATTTACCACTCATCTTGGAGATCAACTCCATAGGTTTAATTTTAGCCATAAATTTTGAATTTTTAGTAGTTAATGTTTATTGTTATTATATACTAAGGAGACACTTATGCGGCTCCCTCTGTTTTCCATTTTGATTTTTCAAACACACCACCACCTAAGTTGGCAATATCACCATTTTTTTTCCATCTCGTCAATATTACCATACTTTTAGGGTTATGTGGGTAATTATTTTCTATACGATATTTTAGCACATCGTCCCATGTAAATACATTGGGTAGGGCTTCAAGCATCTGTTTGTTAAACAATGCCTAATGTTGCTGTGTGCTAATGCTCTCGTATTGCTTCTGTTTTTGCTCTTCTTGTTTTAATGCATTGTATGTGCGATTGGAATAGGATCTCAGTTGATACTCCGCAACCCATTGTCCGAACTTCACACATTCTATCCACTTATATTCATCGTGCCTAAATAGAATGTAAGCCAAGTAGGCTGCTCTTCTCATAGTATCTGCAGGTGTGTTTACCATCAGTAATTTTACCTCATCATCACCAGCTTCCAGCTATTTTTTCTTTTTCCATACATCAACTCGATATTCTATGTTTTCATTGTACACCATTCCATTTTGTGTTTGTAAATAGTCTAGCTCCGATTGTATAAATTCCAACTACTCTTCGGTATATTGAACCTCTCTCACTTCTTGTTTGTAAGAAGGATGCTCCACTAGAATTGTTCTTCTAGTACTTCCTTGTTCTGTAGCAGCTTCATTAAAATATTTAAACATAGTAGTGGGAGTTCCACATGCTAGATAACTAATTCTAGGTTTGAGACTTCCACGAAAACTATCTGGATCTTTGAAGTCCATGATATGCTCAATTCCATCATAACCTTTACGTAAAATAGGTTGCAATTGCATGAAAGTATTTTTATCACTACCTATACTAGATGAAATCTCATCTGTATATAGCATCACTGTTTGAGTAGCATATTGTAAATATTTTGCTAACTACACTGTGCTAGTGTCAAATCCTAAGATCTTTGGAGACCTAGGACATGCTTCGTCTTGATTAAAGCCCTATCTTAGCATTTCAACACTATGCCTTGACCTATTGTCATCCTTCGATAAAAATTGCATTACCTTTTGCGCAGGTGCACAACTAAATTGCGATTTACCGCTTCCTGCTTTACCATAAATAGCTACCTAAAATGCAAGAGGCTTATGATTCGCGCCATAACTCACTCTACCCGCTGCCACACTTAACGCGGGTAATAAGGCCAAGGCTGCAGTCTATTTCCAGCAAGCAGGAAGTTGATCAACTAATGTTGTGATCAACTGTGGTGCCTCGTCTTTAGGATAAGGCAATGACTCATAATCAATTGGAAGCTAATTATTTTTAACTACAAAAGTCTACATTTTAGATGAATCAATGTGTTTTAATGCCCAATCTATCAAATCAGCTCTCTCCTCCTTGGGAAGACCTATATCTGGCAGAATGAACAGAATCGCATCTCTATTCTTGCTATGTTTTACAGCCTCAACCACCAACTTTCTATATGTTTTGTGGCGATTACCTTCTGTTACCTCATCATCTAGCAAGACAAGATTACTTGCCCACTCATATAGTTTTGAGAACTATGAATAGATACAAACATTGCCTTGCGAGACAGAGTATTCACCTATTTTATCCAGCATGACATAATCATATGAGGGTAGATATCTCAACCTTGCCAGATCGTATGCTTCATCTAGTTTAGCATCAATACTTCTACCGATGTACATACATAGCGTTTCATGCGCTTTCTGTACAGTAAAATCGATCAAACCATACTCCTAATCCTTGACTCTTACAATTAAGAATACACCTTTACCTGATACGGATTTTGCTATCAAATCAGGACCATATCCCAAACCTATAAAAGTTTGGTCGTTTCTTGAAAATTCATAAAATTTTAGAATCTCTTCCTCTGAGAGGTGGTCATAGTCTAAACAAACATAACCACTCCACATACCATTTTCATTTTTCCTTTTACCATCAACAAACTCACTTGCATGAGGTGTTATTGCTGGAAGTTTCTTTTTTAGTTTACTTTTTAGCCCCTGATAATCCTGAGCTGACGGATCAAGTTCTGCAATCTACTTGCAAAGGTTCACAACTCTATCACTCTTCATAACAGTGATAATCTCAGACCAATTCTTGCTGGTCACAGGACTTACCAAATCATTTTGGAAGCCAAAAAATACGGTATTACCGTACACGAAATTATTACACATAATTTTAAAATAATTTTACTCCCCTATTTTACCATTGCGTAAGAGGTAACAACGCATTGTTAGCCTTGTCCTTATATATTATATTAAGGTGTGCCTGTTTTCAACATATTTAAACCATGCTATGACTTAACAACAATGCAAATATATGTACTTTTTTTTAATTATGCAAGAGGATTAGCAATTTATTAATAAATCATTAATGATTTATTAATGACAATAAAAATAATCATTAATTCTATTGACAACTTTTTTTCAATCTTTTTCACTTTCACTTTCAGAAGTAGAGATGTATAAGTGCAGATATAGTACATTTATGCAAAAAAAGTAGCATAGGATAAGTTACCCATATGCTACCCATACCTTTCTTTTAGGTGAAATAATCTTGTAATAAACTGATTATAAGTACCTTGCTAATTATTTCACCTTATTTCACCTATATCTATACCAAATCCACACTCTACACAAAAAAACTCACCCCGCTAGTGAATGAGTAGCGAGGTGAGAAAGTATTATTCTTAAATCACAAAAAACATGAGCGAGTTTCTTTTTTGATTTCTAACTACTATTTTTTAATCTTTTGGACTAAACGTACTGAGTATTTTGCATTGAATGTACTACTTCTACTATTAATTGTCAAGAAGCCACCACCACCGCTTGCTGCATTAGTTCTCCAATAAGTTAAATGATACGAACTGTTACTATACGAAACTTCATCTGACACCCAATACTCTCCATGTACTCCATAAGTAGATTCAGAACCAGTATTTGGCAAGAAGACTGCACCATTTTGTTCTAAAATTTCCCATTGCTCATCAGTTAGATTTATTGGTTTATCATTATTGTTGTTGAAGAAATACATCAGAGACCAATTATCTGGCAATACAATGGTTCCGATAATATCCCTTACATATGCTACACCCTGAAGTTGTCCTCTTTTTCTTTTTAATAAATAAGAAAACTCATTACTGGATAGTGTACTCCATGTATTAGGAGGACAATTCCCAATTTTATTTATTCCCCAATCCACAAAAGGACTAATAGAAGTATCACTTGTAGGATTCTCTCCTGTGCCATGAGCAAATAAATCAATCCATCCTTCCATATTTTCATTATTACCTATATAGTCTATTTGATTTTCGGCAAAACGCCATGTACCAGTACTTGCTTGGTATTGCAGATTTCCTTTTGAAAAGTATATTTGGGTAGAGTCACTGATAGAAAATGGTGCCATTATTGCTTCATTCTTGATGATATTAGTACTTTTAGTGCCCTTTGCAATCTTAATCACCGTTCCATCTGCGAGAGTGAAATAAACATAGTTTTCATCTTGGGTTACGGATTGGAACATAGAATCGCCGTCTTGACCATCTTGACCATCCTTACCGTCTTCACCTGTGGCTTTGCCTAATTGTGTCCATGTTGCACCATTGTCGTAGGAGATATACCAATAACCGTCCTCAATCTTCAACTGAGGAGTTACGCCATCTTTTCCGTCAGTTCCATCCTGTCCGTCTTTGCCATCGGTTCCATCTTGACCATTAGAACCATTGGTACCATTTTGACCATCTTTGCCAGAAACAGGGAGTTTGTTGCCATTGTCATCCAACAGCCATTCGCCATTCAATGTCCAACAGTAAACGCCATCGGTATCTTGAGCTATACCGATGATAGGTGTTGTTCCATTAGAACCATCCAATCCATCTTGACCGTGGTAAATGGTTATAGAATCATGTTTACTAAACGTAATGGTGTAGCCAACCACCTTACCATCTTTTTTTATCTCAACTATTCCTGTGATATAGTCGCTTTCTTGTAAAACAGAGATAATTGTTTGAAGAGAAGTAATATTCGTATTCATCTCTTTACACAATTCTTCTAGTTTTGTGAGACGGGTATCAAGATCATGAATCGCATTCCAAATAAAATCATGACATGATGTAAAAAAACCGATTGTCAATAAGAGTAAAAACAAACGAAACTTTTTCATTGTTTTAATGTTTTGTTGGGAAGTTGATTCCAGACTGCCCGTGAATGGATATAAAAAAGCGTGGAACCTTATTGACTTATTCTTCAAATAGAGGTACTGGAAAACCCTGTAACAAGAATAAACAACAATGCCCACGCGGATATGTTCATCGTTGCAGTGTACAACGAATTAAACACACCAAGGGACATTTATCGCCATCTTGCTTTGGGTTACGAAAGTTTCCAGTTTTCTATTTGCCAAAACAAGCGCTAATAAACGCCTTTTAAAATATGTCTGCAAACCGATTGCTCGGATTACGCTGCAAAGTTACAAATAATTTTTCAATCCTCCAAACAATTGTACATAAAAAATCGCCACTTATGTTAACATAAATGGCGATCTCATATATAATTTTATCTTAAAACTCGCTTGTAAAGTGGAAGCGGATGTTCTTGTAGTCGCTTTGTGCCATTTGCAAGACATAGCCACTATCTGCCATAAACACATCACGGCCCTCTTTGTCCTTGGCCATATACTGCGCCTTGCGTTTCTTGAACATCTCCAACTCAGCATCGTCGTCCGACTCTATCCAACAAGCTTTGAACATTTGCAGAGGTTCCCAACGGCATTTAGCTTGGTACTCATGCTCCAAACGGTGTTGGATAACCTCAAACTGCAAT
>JAZLBE010000004.1:0-4516 GCA_045613525.1 Paludibacteraceae bacterium | reverse complement strand
AAGACGACCTTTGCTATCCTTGCAAGCGTTAGGGAAATCTTTGAGTTTGGTGATATCTTTATAGGTCACAAGTCCTACAAGTTTGCCATTAGCATCAACTACTGGAAGTTTCTCCACCTTGTGTGCTTGGAGAGCTGCCATTACCACCTCGTTGTCTGTAGAAGATATGGTAATAAGATTCTCGCTGGTCATGACTTCAGCGATAGGACGGCTCATGTCGGTTTGGAAACGCAAGTCGCGGTTGGTAACAATACCCACGAGGTTATTCTCCTCGTCAACGACAGGAATACCGCCAATATGGTTATCGTGCATCATTTGCTCTGCATCGCCAACAGTTTGGTTAGGCAAGATGGTGATAGGATCGGAGATTAGTCCGTTCTCGGCACGCTTAACGCGGCGTACTTCGGCCGCTTGCTCAGCGATAGACATGTTCTTGTGGATCACACCAATACCACCTTCGCGTGCGATGGCGATGGCCATCTTAGACTCGGTGACAGTGTCCATAGCAGCCGATACCACAGGGATATTGAGGCTGATGTTACGAGTGAATTGGCATTTGAGGTTCACCTCACGAGGAAGGACCTCAGAATAAGCTGGGACGAGTAGTACATCGTCGAATGTAAGTCCCTCATTTAAAATACGATCAGTCATGTTATATAGTATTTTTGTTCATTATATTCACGAAATTGGTTTCGCCTTCGGCTTCACGAATTATGGTTCGCTTCGCTCACGAATAGTGGTTTTACGAAATTTACGTCGAAGACCATTTTTCGCGGTAGCCATTGTTCGTAGCTCCGCTACCATCGTTCGTGCCCAAAGCACCACTTACGGCGCATGGCGCCTTAGAGTGCGTGGTCGCAGTAGTAGCAGCGAACGACGCCGTCGGCATCGGTATAAACTTTGCGTTCAACGGGCTCGGTGGTTACGATACAGCGGTCGTTGGAGCAGAGTTGGTCGGTGATATAGGTCTCCACCTTGTGTGATGGATCTTTCTCTTGCCATGAGAGCAAGGTATAGATAAGTGCCATACGCACATACTTACCATTCTCCACTTGGCGGAAGTAGGCTGCACGTGGGTCTTTGTCCACATCCACGGTAATCTCATTAACACGAGGTAGTGGGTGAAGAACAATCATATTCTCCTTGGCGAGCGCCATTTTCTCGGTATCGAGGATGAATGCATCTTTCAAACGCTCGTACTCAGCAGGGTCATCAAAACGCTCTTGTTGTACGCGAGTCATATAGAGTACGTCGAGAAGAGGCATTGCTTTTTCGATAGTAGCGTATTCGCTGTAATTATCGCCCAATTCGTGCTTCATATAGTCAGGCAAGCGAAGCTCAGCTGGAGAGATGAGCACGAAGTGTACACCCTCGTAACGCTTCATTGCTTTGATGAGCGAGTGAACGGTACGGCCGTACTTGAGGTCGCCACAAAGACCTACAGTGAGATGGTCAAAACGACCAAGCTCACGACGGATAGTCAATAGGTCGGTGAGTGTTTGGGTTGGGTGTGCATGTCCACCATCACCCGCATTGATGATAGGGATACGGCTATATTCGCTAGCTACGCGAGGTGAACCCTCTTTGTAGTGACGCATAGCAATGATGTCGGCGAACGAACTAACCACACGAATTGTGTCGGCCACTGTTTCACCCTTGCTTACGCTACTGCTCTTGGCATCAGAGAAACCGAGGACATTACCACCCAGTTCCATCATAGCCGCAGTGAAACTGAGGCGAGTACGGGTACTAGGCTCGTAGAAGAGTGTAGCGAGTTTCTTGCCGTGGCACGCCTCGGCGTACATGGCTTTGTTATTAATGATATCCAATGCACGATTGATGATTACATCTACTTCGGCAGTGGTAAGATCTGGAGAGTCTATTAAATGACGCATATATTATTCTATTTGTTAATATTTAATTGTTCGAATGAAAATCTACTATTATTAATAATTCACAATTAGTTTTAAGAAAGATTTTTGATATTTGTTAAAAGATTAAAAGCATATCTTCCATCAATACCTTTATAATAAACTGTTTTAGCATTTGCTCTCGTCTGTTGAATACCAATAGCATCTTCAAATGGAACGTATGCTAGAATTTTATCGTATGGATATTTAACAGATTTTTGAGTGGAATAGAAATATACATTTTTGTTTGTAATTATCATATCACCATAATATAATGGTTTCAAACTACTTGTACTAATTGGTTCACCCCTAAAAGCACCTACACGATAATATATTCCACGTGCAATTCTTACGCTCAGCCCTTGTGATGCTCCTACATTAATCGTTTTTGTAACTTCTTGATATGATGTAACGGAATTAAATACCCATAAGATCTCTTCATCAACCTCAAAATTGATAGGACACCCAGTCATTGTAATTGTACCTTTTTTAGGCAGTTCACCTCTTAATACTGAACTTAAAACAACATTTTTAATGTATTCTTTATAAATAGGAAATTGTGAAATTCTTACCTCTTGAGTTATAAATTTCTTCTCAAAACTAATCAAATAATCTCTATATTCTGGTGATATTTCAACATCATCCACTAGATGGCTTAAAGCATGCAAGAAAGACTCTTTGGTAATCTGTTTTCGTTCAGAGAGTGTAAACCTCATTAACTCCTCCTCTATTGCTTCCAATGGATAAATATTTAAAATCATTTGCTCTACAGTCTCTATTGCAGGCTTAATTTTTTCTGCAATAACTTGTTGCTGTTTCGCTTCCTCTTGTTGCTGCGCATAACGTGCCTTTCTTTGTTCTTCAGCTTTGTCATTCTCACCTGCTCTTAAGGCTAAGTTTATTATTGTAAACAGTAGAACATTCAAAGCCATTAGTCCCAAATATCCCATAAACTCTAATTCTGTTACGAAGAAAACAACAGTTAAAGCTATTGCGCCAACAAACATAAATAAACATCCCCAAACTTCTTTATCAGACACTTTTACATTGTCTTTTTGCACATATTTACGATTTTCCTGTGCAACATCAGCTACAGCAGCTCCTGCTAATAATGCACCTCCAGCAGCTAATTTGCCTATGGTTCCAATGCTTTTCATACCCTTTTTAGCTTTTTGGCTCCACATCTTATCGTAATTAGTTCTTCTTGCCATATTTAGGTATTAATTTGTTGTTTACATAAAATATTCTGTATCCGCAAAACATACATAGCGAAATGATAATAAACTATCTTTATAGAATGATAATTGTTATCCTTCTAGTTCTTTAATTTGTCCATCTTCTATAGGACGAATATAGTCGCTTGCTTTTTTACTTGATATGATTGTTCTTCCTAATTGTTTTTCCAATTGCTTTCTTGCTACTTTAGCTACGCTACCACCATCTTTTGCAACATGTGTTTGTTGTTTATAACCCTTAGGATTGCGCTGTTTGGATAATTCGGCTGCAGAAGCTTCTGCTAATGTATTCAATGCAATCTCCAAGTTGGTCATATTATCCCGAAGATTTTCTTTTTTCAGTCCTTTTAGATGTTTGTACTGCTTCGTGGTCATTCCACTCCATTCTTTGGTAATAATATCTGTTAATGAAGCATATTCTAACCCCATTTTCACACCAGTTCTCTGCCATTCATCCGTCAATTCTTTTCTAACTTCAATTGACTTGATACGCTGGTTTATCCAAGCATCCGAGTACCCTAACCGCTTATAGTCCAAAATAGCTTGCTCTATAGATAGTTCGGGATCCTGCATTTGATCCAAACGCTGAGCAGCCACTATAGACATCCATTGTTTGAATGGCTCTGCCTTTGGAGAAGGAATAGACTGGATAATACGAAAAATAGTTTGAGCATCACCCACTAGAGTCCTACGTCTTTTACCAGTCTCACCATTCATTAATACCTGGGGACAATTTGTCCCTACGAAGAGCGCAAGTTGTTCATCTCTCTTACGCATCTTTTTGAAATAATCAGTAGGATTCACGCTGTCTGTAAGTACCTGAACAACATCCAATACGGAGAAAAACCATTTCTCCTGTGTGTCATCCCATATAGTTCTTACTTTTTTCTCTTCGAATAATTTTATAGCTTCATTTTGTCCCATAATACTTTTTAATTATAGTGTATCATGTACATTAGGGGAATGCTCAATTTCTATTATCATCAACTTTTGGTCTCTCTTCTCTCGGTCTTCTCTCGGTCATCTCTCGGTGAGATCAAGGAATATTAAAGATAGGTCAAAGAGAATATATCTTAACAAAAAGCACTTTTTTTCGCGAGAAGTCATTCGATGTTCCTTGATTCTTCTTTGGTTTTTCCTTGGTTCATCCTTGGTATTTGGAAAGGAAGATATAAAGCAAATACATTGAAAGACAATCTTAACAATTGACACTTCTCGCAGCTCTGCTGCTTACTTCATCCAACTCTCGTCAGAAGGATTGTTGCGGAATTGGATCAGACGCTCCTTATCTGCTGGCTCGATATACGCTTTCTCTGCCGCTACTTCCACGAGAGTGTCAAGGTCGCAAAGGCTAACATTCTTCACCTCGGC
>JAZLBE010000003.1:0-8552 GCA_045613525.1 Paludibacteraceae bacterium | reverse complement strand
TCACGTTGTAGGCCTCCTCCGAGAACACAAGTGCGAGGTTCATCGCACCGTGGAACAAAAGGAAGAGCACCAAAGCCAAACCGGTGATACTCATCACCAATTTACGGCCAATAGATGAATCTTTTAACCACATCATAATTTAAAATGTTTTTTGTTGTTTTTAATATATTAAAATGTTTTGTATGCAAATTACATAATCAACGTGCAAAGGTACAAAAAATATCCGAAATGACCAAATCTTTTTGATAAAATATGTTATACAATATAAAATATGATAAAAATGTTATTATGGCATTTTGCTGCTGTTTGCGGTGTGTTTTTGTACTTTTTGTTGGTGTGGAAAATTGTTGGTTTGTGTAGGAAAAAGCATGCGGTATATTCGCTGATTATGTGTGAGCTATCTTCTCGGTATCTTCTCGGTATCTTCTGCTGTGCGCAAGGGAAAGAATAGGGTAGGTAAAATGTGCGGTTTTGACGTAAAAATAAAAAGGAAGAAAAGAAAACTTTTCGTGAGAAAATTTGCATATATCTTTTTTTTTTGCTACCTTTGCACGCTAAAATGCCGAAGAAGTCAATGAAGGGTAGAAAAGTATATATATTGTTGTTATTGCTGAGCATGGTGGTGCCTGCTGTTGAAGCCCAGATCAAGGGTGCAGGTAGTGGTGTGTTCTATTTTTTGAGTCTTCCTAGTTCGTCTCGATTGGCGGCGTTGGGAGGAGAGAATGTGTCGTTGTCGGATGGCGATGTGAGTATGAGTTTTGTCAATCCAGCCTTGCTGAATAGTGAGACGCATATGGTGCTGCAATTGAACTATGCGTACCACATGGCAGGAACGATGTTTGGTAGTGCAATGTATGGACATAACTGGGGAGATAATTATTTTGCGGCGAATGTGCATTATTTGGATTACGGTAGGATGTATTATGCCGATGAATATGGCGAAATGAATGGTAGTACCTTTGGTGCACAAGATATCTGCGTGGATGTAGTTTATGCTCGCCAATTGGGGCCGATGTTTAGGATAGGTACTGCGTTGAAACCTGTGTTTAGTTCGTATGAGCGATATACAAGTTTGGCTCTGGGAGCAGATATAGGTGGTCATTTTCAAACGGAGGATAGTTTGTTTCAGATGGGATTGGCGTTGCGCAATGTTGGATGGCAGCTAAAGTCTTTTTATGAGGAGGATATGGGACACCATACGGAGATGTTGCCATTGAATTTGGAGTTGGGTATGTCATTGCGCTTGGCTCATGCTCCGTTGCGCTTCTCGTTTACCTATCATGATCTGCAATCATGGGATTTGTCGTATAGTGGCGAAGTGGAAGTGAAATGGCATGATATGTTGTTGCGCCATACGATTTGGGCGATAGAAATCGTTCCTAAAAGTGATAAGTATTATTTGGCAGTGAGTTATAATCATCGTCGTCAAAAGGAGATGTCGATGTTGAATATTCGTAGTATGGCCGGTTTTGCATTTGGTGGAGGATTGAATCTAAAGAAATTTAGATTGGGTTTTGCGATGAGTCAGTATACGAAGAGTAACTTTACCTATCAAGCGTCACTATCGCTAGATATGGGTGAATTGGTGAAATAGTGAGATGTAAAAATTGAAAGTCAAAGATATATGAATAATAAGATTATTGTGGCGATAGATGGTTATTCGTCTTGTGGTAAATCAACCATAGCAAAGGCGCTGGCCAAGCATGCTAATTACACTTATGTAGATACTGGTGCGATGTATCGTGCAGTAGCGCTCTATGCTCAACGCATGGGGTTGGCAGAAAGAATGGAGGAAGTAGTGCCATTGTTGAAGAATATACAAGTAGGTTTTATTCAAACCGAAAGTGGACAGCATGTGACACTGAACGGCGAGGATGTAGAGGCATATATTCGTACCTTGGAGGTTGGCAATATGGCGTCACAAATATCAACGATCAAAGAAGTTCGTGCTTTCTTGGTGGCTCAACAACAAGAGATGGGTAAGCAGAAAGGTATCGTGATGGATGGTCGAGATATAGGTACAGTGGTCTTCCCTGGTGCAGAGTTGAAACTATTTTTGACAGCTTCGCCAGAAGTGAGAGCCGAGCGACGATTTGCGGAGTTGAAGGCGAAAGGTGAAGAACCAGTGTATGCGGAAGTGCTGGCGGATGTGAATGATAGAGATTATAGAGATACGCACCGTGCAGAAAGTCCGCTGAGACAGGCCGAAGATGCTGTGGTGGTGGATAATAGTGAGATGACCAAAGAGGAGCAGATGATTAATATCATTGATGTGTTTGAGAAAGCTGTGAATAACGCTTAAAGACGGATGAAGGTAAGCATTGACGAATATTCCGGTTTCTGTTTTGGTGTGACCGCTGCTATTGAGGCCGCTGAAAGAGAATTGCAAAAAGGTAGACTCTTCTGCCTAGGGGATATTGTGCATAACGGTCAGGAGGTTAAGCGATTGGATGAGAAGGGACTGGTGACTATTGATTATGATGACTTGCGTTCGTTGCACAAAGTGCGTGTTTTGCTGCGTGCACATGGTGAACCACCTAGCACCTATCGCATAGCACAACAGAATGATATAGAGATAATAGATGCATCATGCCCGGTGGTGCTGAAGTTGCAGAAACGTATTCGTGATACCTATATGAAATATCATGGTACGAATGCTCAGATTGTGATTTTTGGCAAGAAAGGTCATGCCGAAGTGATAGGATTGGAGGGACAGACAAATAATACAGCCATAGTGGTTGAAGGAATGCATGATGTGGAAAAAATAGATGTGAGTCGTCCAATATATTTATTTTCGCAGACGACCAAATCGGTGGAGGAGTTTCATGCCATAGTTAAGACCATTGAGGCAAAGAGGCAAGAAGGTGTGACGGATGATTGTCCTCCATTTGAGTACCACGATACGATATGTAGAAATGTGGCGAATCGAGTGAAGCGTTTGCAAGATTTCGCAAAAGGGAATGACGTGGTGATTTTTGTTGGTGGAGAGAAATCTTCTAATGCGAAAGTATTGTATAATCACTGTTTGGAGGTAAATGATAGCACAGTTTTTGTAAGTAGTGAGGAGGATGTGACGGATGAGATATTGGCTATGTGTCGTGCGGTGGATAACGTGGGAATATGTGGCGCTACATCTACTCCTAAATGGCTGATGGAGAAAGTTAAAGAGAAAATTGAAAATTAAAAAATATAGATATATGGAATTTAAGCCTAACACAATTGGTGTATTGACTTCAGGAGGTGATGCACCTGGTATGAATGCAGCACTTCGTGCTGTGACACGAGCAGCGATATCTAATGGTATCAATGTGAAAGCTATTTATCGTGGATACAAAGGTCTGATAGATGGCGAGGTTAAAGAGTTTACAACCCAGGATGTGAGTGGTATTATTCCTCGTGGTGGTACAATAATCAAATCGGCTCGTTGTCCTGAGTTTACGACAAAGGAAGGTCGTCAAAAAGCCTATGAGACTTTGGTTCGTGAGAATATAGATGCGTTGATATTGATAGGTGGCGATGGAACCTTTACTGGTGGTCGCGTGTTTGCTCAGGAGTATAATGTACCAGTGATAGGTATTCCTGGAACGATAGATAATGACTTGTGGGGTACCGATGCGACGATTGGTTATGATACAGCGCTGAATACGATTATGCATTGTGTGGATACATTGCGTGATACAGCAACTAGTCATGAGCGTGTCTTCCTAGTTGAAGTGATGGGTCGTGATGCTGGATTCTTGACATTGAATGCTGCTATTGCAGCCGGTGCCGAGGCTGCAATTATTCCAGAGCGTGCGACTGTGTTGGAGCAGATAGAGGCGGCCATAGGTCAAGGTAAACGTAAGAGTAAGAATTCTAGTATCGTATTGGTTCAAGAGCATGCTGTAGAAGGTGGAGCTCAAGCTGTTGCGAAGATGATGGAAGAGGTTCATCCTGAATTTAGTAGCCGTGTGACTATCTTGGGCCACTTACAACGTGGTGGTTCGCCTTCGGCGAGCGATCGAATCTTAGCTTCTCGTATGGGTATTGCAGCAGTACAGGCTCTGTTGGATGAACAACGTAATGTGATGGTGGGTGTGAAGAATGGCGAGATCGATTATGTGCCATTGACCAAGGCAATCAAGGAGAAGAAAGATATCATGGATGAGAAGTGGGCTGCTATACAAGTGTTGAGCATTTAGTGTTGAATGATATAAAGAAAGGAAATGTGAAATGAAAAAGATTTTTACAATTGTAATGGCGATTGTGGTTGGAATGAGCATGTATGCAGCACCACAATCAAAAATGTCCGTTTTAGGACAAGAAGTAGAAAGTAAGAAGGAGAAAGTGTTGCAGCTGGTGAAACAAGATGTAGACAAGCATGCTATTCGTCCTGTATTGTCAGAGAAAGAAGGGTTAGTGGCGAAGGCTAAGCATGTGGTGGCTGGTGTGAAGAAAGCTGCAGCTATTGAGCTGAATGGTGAGGGCTTTTTGGTAGGCCCTGAGTATGAGGCAGCGACAGGCGAATGGTATATCGCGCTAGAAGCACAAGGGTATACATTCCGTTTGTGTTGGTATGGTGATGAGGATGATTTCTGCGGAACATATACATTTGACGATATGAGTATGGATTACTCATGGGGCTGGTTCCAATCGGCAGATATGTTCTATGAGATTTATTTCCAAGATGTTACTATGACTATTTCTGAGAAAGTAGAAGGTAGTCTCAAAAAGATAGTGTTGGATGCTACTATCATAGATACGAATGATCGTACCTATAAATTGCACTCGGTGCATAGCGTCTTTACTCCTAAATCCACAGTGGAGAGCGTGCTGGACAATAGCAGTATTACAATGGATTTTGGCTATTATCTATTGGAGGGAAGCAACAGCAATATGTCTGTGAAATTGGGTGTTATCTCTGATTTTATCGAGGGCGAATATACCAAAGCAAACTTTGATATGAACCAAACCAAGATTGTGTATAACGGAGTAGTGCAAGAGATATTACAAGCTAATATGATGGTTGGTTTGGGTGAGTTGAACAATGGTTCGTTAGGTTATCAAGCGGCCTTGTCTTTCTATAACCAAGATACCGTGTTGCACCATGTGACCATGATGGTTCCATTGCCAGCGGCGAAGGATACTATTGATGTGGAATGTCATAACTTGTTTATCGACAATTCGTTTGCTGACTATGGTTTTATGATGCTAGGTGGTTCTAATAAGGAATACGATGTGTTTGTTATGTATGAAGGTTGGGAGGCAGAAGCTGGAGTGTATGAAAATATTGCTTTGACTGTGACTGATAAGACTACTTGGTTGGATGTGTCTTCTATCCGTGGTACCTTGACATTGAAGGAGACAGCCGATGGTTGGGAAGCTAATGTTGAGGCATATTGTGATGACTACAACTGGTATTCAATCGATATGAACTTTGAGATTCCTGTTCCTACTGATACTGTGAAAGTGACATTTGAGTCAGGTGCATTGGCTACTTTCAGAGCAGATCAGTTAAATATGCTCCAATTGATCCAATATGCAGACAATTATGAGGCTTCAATCACGATCTATAACACATATTTGGGTGAGTCATTTGATATGGAAAAAATATTGCTTGACTATACCGAGTTCTATGACTGGACAGCAGAGTCTAGTGTGGAGATTGCAGACATTAAGGGTGTGCTGAATCAAAGAGGTGATACCACCGTGATTAATGCTAGCTATATTGGTTTCAACGCTGTGCAGTATGACGTGGAGTTCTGGTATACTGTTCCTGAGGTAGTAGATACTGTAGAAATAGAGATGCCAGTTAAGTTTACAAATACTTTGCAAGATGGTTATTATATATTGTCATCTTACACGCCAGATGAGAGTATGTTTATTTCGTTGAGTCCAATGACCGATGGTGAAGTGGCTGGTACTTTCATTAATGATGGTATGTTTGGCAAGTTTGGTGCAGAGGATGGTCGCTATGATTTTTATAGTGGTAACTCCTTTATCTACATAGAGTCTGAGTGGCAAAACTACACCATAGAGAAAGGCGAACTAGTGGTTGAGCATGCTGCGGATGGTACTATTACCGCGGAGGCTAAATTCATTGCTCGCAATGGTGTTTACTACCATGTTAAGATGACCTCAGAGTACAATGTGCATCTTGATTTTGATGAACCAGAGGAGATTATTGATCGCACATATACTACTGCAGATAATGTGACTATTGATGATCAGACTGTGAACAATGGTTATATCTATTTGGCATTGACAGCAGCCGATGGTTCGGATATGGCTGCATTCTTCTTCTTTGCTGAAGAAGCGGATGAGGATATTGTCGTACCAGCTGGTGTGTACCCTATCGACTCGTCAGAGGAGTATGGAACCGTGTATGCAAACCCAGGAGTACAAGGTGACGGCGTATGGCCATCGTTCTATGCAAGAATGCTGGAAGATGGTTCACTTGTCACACCTTTGTGGTTGATAGTGGATGGTACTGTAGAGGTGACTAAGACCGAAGATGGTTATCCATATTTGGAGGTAAATGCGGTTAACTCTTATGGTGTAGAGGTTCACATTGTTTATGATGGTTCGGCTACCAGTGTTGATAATATACTTGTAGACGATCATACAGCAGAGAAACGTATTGTAGATGGTCGTTTGATGATTATCCGCAATGGCGAAGTATATGATGCGTTAGGAAACAAGCGATAATTGAAAAAATGATGCAATATTTAAGGTACGCGTGTATGCGCGTACCTTAAATTGTTTATATAGGTGTGGTTGGTTGATAAACAATCATAAAAATGAGAAAAATATGTTAAAAGGCATGTTTTTTTTGAACAAAAATTTGGTGATTTAAAAAAAAAGCATTATCTTTGCACTCGATTTGGCTGAAAAACGAGCAAAATGTCAACTGAATCATATAAAGAAAAACAAATTAACTTAATATTTTTTACTAATACTATTTAAAATTTAGTCTGTATGAAGAAGATTTTTACACTTTTCATGGCGACAGTTGTAGCAATGTCAATGATGGCTTTGCCACAAAACGTAAAATTAGCAGGTAAGAAAGCTAAACCTGCAAGTCAAGAACAATTTGAGGCTAAGACTCCTGCACAAGCAAAAGTAATGGAGATGGCAAAAGAGGCTAAGGTGCTTCGCAACTTTGAGCGCGTAGAGAACGAAGTGAAGAAAGTTCCTGCAAAGTCTCCTTTGAAAGTAGCTGCTGCTCAAATGGCAGATACTATCAAGTGGCATTTTGATGGATTCTCTATCGCACCTGAGTGGTATGAGGAAGGTGGTGACTGGTATATGGCTTGTAGTCAAGGTAGTCGCTTGGCTAGGTTCGACATCTATTCTGAGTCTTATGTGGGTACTTTTACAGAGGAAGACTTGGATCTCTATTATTCTTATATCCTCAACGAGTATGATGAGTATGTGGATTATGAGAAAGTGGCTTTGACTATCACTGAGACTAAGAAAGGTCAATATCTGACTGTTGTTAATTTGCACGCTGTAATCGATGGTTCAGACGGCAATGTGTATGTAGTGACTTGTGCACACGATTTCTATAATCCAAAGGCAGAAGTGAATTATGTGATTACAGGCGGTACTTTGACCTTTGACGAGTGGGAAGGTTTGGCTACATTGGCTGGTAAGAACGCTGATTTGGATATGACTCTTGCTTATCTAACAACATGGCCTACTGGTCGCTATACTCAAGGCGATTTGGTTATGGAGAACACCAAGGTGGTATGCAAGGGTGTTGAGCAACAATTGCTGAATACAGAGATGATCGTATCTTCTGATATGGTAGATGGTACTTTGTCTTATGTAGCTGATGTGAACTACTACGATCAAGATACTGTACTCAATAAAGTATCTGTTACTGCTCCTGTAGCTGCTGCTACTGATACTGTTAATATCGAGATTCTTAACCTTGATGTAGATGACTCATGGGCTTCAATCTTCGGTTGGGTTTATTTGACCGGTGAGAGCAACGAGTGGAGCATCTATGGTGGTGTAGCTGGTTGGGAAGCAGCAGAAGGCGAGTGGGCTGGTGAAGATGAGGTAATGCTTTATGTTACTGACATGAGTACTGGCATTGAGACCGAAGCTATCTATGCAACCGCACTGATGGTTAATGACGATGAGGCAGGTTGGATGGTACTTCTCGAAGGTCACTGCAAGGATGGTAAATATTATGTAGTGGAGATGAAGTTTGAGGTTCCAGAGCCTACTTCAACCGTTACTTTGAGCTTCCCTAACTCTGCACAAGCAGCGTTCTATCCTAATTTGGATAACGACCTTTATTTGGCAAACCAAAACGACGAGTATTTCGTAGCTCTTGATATCTATGGTGTACCAATGGGTGGCGAGTTTACTTATGATCAAATGGATACCTATTACACTCAACTCGTTTTATGGGGTGAGAGTGAGTATGACTATACTGAGATCCAAATTGCATCTATTGAAGGTAAAGTATATCAAACAGGCGATACTACTTGGATGGTTGCTGATGTGATTGGTTTTGATGCAGTGCTCTATAAGGTAGAGTTGTGGTATGTTGTTCCAAC
>JAZLBE010000002.1:0-2343 GCA_045613525.1 Paludibacteraceae bacterium | reverse complement strand
TAAGGTTGTTAGCTGGTATGACAATGAGATCGGTTACTCTAACAAAGTTCTCGACCTCATCGCTCACATGGCTACTGTTAACGCTTAATAAAAAGCCAATCCCAATCCCTTGCTTTGGCTGTTGGCCATTGGCGATGGGATAGTAACAAATCCTTATATATAATAAGGTATACAGAGGCGCTCGAAAGAGTGCCTCTTTTTGTGTTTAAATTTAATGATAATTTGAATTTTTTTACTACTTTTGCGGTCTATAAAACACTCACCCCCATGAAAAAATTACTTACTATATGCCTTATTTGCTTTTTGGCAATTCCTACAAAAGCGCACCATGTTGTGGAAACTTGGCCAGAGTTTCCTGGTGGTATAGAAGCTCTATTTAAGTTCATTGCAGAAAATATCAATCTCCCTGCAGAGATTGTTTGTGATCAATGTCGTGCGATTTGTCAATTTGTGGTAGAAAAAGATGGTAGTATCTCAAATGTCCAAGTTGTGCGCTCTTCGGGCGATGATTTTCTAGACAAAGAGGCAGTGCGTGTGCTTAGTATTATGCCTAAATGGAAACCAGGAGAACAACAGGGCAAACCTATACGCACAACCTACACAATACCAATCAATTGGATCCCAGCATATTCTCCCCAATAGTGCGTTTATTGTCCGTGTATTGTGCGTAAATAGTGCGTATATTGTGCGTAGAAAATTGGGGTGTAACTGAGGAAGAAATACGCTTGTCTAATTGCTAAAATTACATACTAATAGCGGAAAGTTGACTAACTTTTCGCTATTAATTGCATACATGCAATATTTTAAGGTGTTTTGTTGTACTTCGAGGGTACCGATCTCATTCGTAAACTCATTTGACCACCTCGAAAGTACGTTCGCGTTATGCTGCAAATACTCCAGTTCGTTCGAAATTTATAAGAAAATCGGCTACGCCTTCTTATACCTACTTTTATCTTCACTATCGTGAGCAAGCTCCTGTTTTTGCGATAAAAGTAGGTGTAAATAGATTAAAATCTATTATTTTCTAATAAATTACTCGCTTTACTTGCGTATTTGCATTTTTTGTAGTACCTTTGCACGTTTTTTATTATGCATAACTATGGCTACACAGATTTCGACATTAGGGGAGTTTGGTTTGATTAAACACTTGACCAAGGATTTTCAAGTACAACAAACCTCTACACAAAAAGCTATTGGCGATGATGCTGCAGTGCTCAACTTCGGCAACAAACGCACACTAGTGACTACCGATCTACTTCTAGAAGGTATTCACTTTAATCTCGAGTATGTGCCTCTCAAGCATCTCGGGTACAAAGCTGCGGTGGTCAACTTCTCCGATATCTATGCAATGAACGGAACCCCAACACAGATAACAGTGTCTTTGGGTATTAGCCAACGTTTCTCTGTAGAAGATATGGAGCAATTGTATGCTGGTATTCAATTAGCTTGCGAGCGCTATGGTGTGGATCTAGTGGGAGGAGATACTAGCGCTTCGATGACTGGTTTGACTATTTCTATCACCTGTCTTGGCGAAGCATACGAATCCGACATAGTTTACCGCAATGGTGCACAAGTTAACGACCTGATCTGTGTGACAGGTAATCTGGGTACTGCCTATATGGGTTTGCAACTCCTTGAGCGCGAGCGCATCGTGATGAATACTGATGAGAATGCAACTCCTGCATTTGAGGGTCGTGAGTACCTTCTCGAGCGTCAACTCAAACCAGAAGCTCGCAAAGATATCGTTGAGCAATTGCATAAAGCTGGCATCAAACCTACCGCAATGATGGACATCTCTGATGGATTGAGTAGTGAGCTCAAACATATCTGTTCTCAATCCGGAGTAGGTTGCGCTATCTACGAGGATAAGCTCCCAATCGACTACCAAGCTGCGGCACTAGCCGAGGAGATGAATCTCAATATCGTGACCTGTGCGTTAAATGGTGGCGAGGATTATGAACTATTGTTCACATGCAAACTAGACGATTACGAGAAGCTTGTACCAATAGAAGATGTTTATCTTATTGGACATATCACCAAGGCTGAGCACGGACTGAATATCGTAGGACGCAATGGCGAAGAGCTTCCACTGCAAGCCCAAGGATGGAATGCTTTCAAGGAGTGATAATTCCCACAGATCTCACGGATAATCACAGAAAGACAACAAAACAAATACTCGAAACTTATTAAACTCTATATAGAATGGACGCAAAATACAATCCAACAGACATCGAAGCCAAATGGTATCAATATTGGCAAGATCAAAAACTTTTCCACAGTGAGCCTGATGGCCGCGCACCTTATACCGTAGTTATTCCTCCACCAAATGTGACAGGTGTACTA
>JAZLBE010000001.1:0-31852 GCA_045613525.1 Paludibacteraceae bacterium | reverse complement strand
CTCTAGGTTGCCCACCTTGGTCGTTGTCGTATGACGCCGATGGTATGTCAGTTGGTTGTCCATATAATCTATTATTATCCGTTGGCGGAGGTTGATATCACTAAAAATGCAAAAAAAAATGCATAATTTTACATTTTTTTTCCGAAATATTTGGTCAGTTCAAAAAAAAGCAGTACCTTTGCGGCCGATTTCGGGATTCAGTAGCACAGCAGGTAGAGCACATCCCTTTTAAGGATGGGGTCCTGGGTTCGAGCCCCAGCTGAATCACAAAAGAGAGTTCTCAATTGAGGACTCTCTTTTTTTGTTCATGCTTCTATTTGATCAGTTGAGCGCACTCCTCGAGTGTTACGAGTTGTTGCTCGCCAGTGGTCATATTCTTGAGCATCACTTTGCCAGCTGCCATCTCGTCGCCACCTACGATAGCTACATAAGGAATCTTCTTGGCATCAGCGTAGCCCATCTGTTTCTTCATCTTTGTAGGCTCGGGATAAACCTCTACACTAATACCTTTCTCGCGCAATGCACTAGCCCAACGTACAGCATAGAGCAACTCCTCTTGACCGAACGTAGCAAACAGCAATTGGGTAGTCGATTGCAGATTCTCTGGATAGAGGTTCAACTCGGCTAGTACATCATAGATGCGGTCCGCACCAAAAGAGATACCTACACCCGATACACCTGGCATACCAAAGATACCAGTCAGATTGTCGTAGCGACCACCACCTGTGATACTACCAATCTGTACATCCAATGCTTTCACCTCAAAGATAGCACCCGTATAATAGTTTAGTCCACGCGCAAGGCAGAGGTCTAGTTCGATAGGCAATGTGCTAGGTTCGTAGGTGCTCAAGTCGCCATCTTGTGTGCTATGTGCGTAGAGCGCAAAGATAGTGCGCAGCTCTTCGATACCCTTGAGACCAGTTTCAGAGGTGGCTAACACTTCTGATAGTTGGTCTAGTTTCTCGTTGTTGGTTCCATTGAGGTTGAGGATAGGTTGGAGCGCTTCTACTGCCTCTGCTGGGATACCCTTCTCCAACAACTCTTTGTTGACATTGTCGATACCAATCTTGTCTAGTTTGTCGATGGCTACGGTGATGTCTATGATACGATCAGGTTGGCCAATCACCTCTGCAATACCTGCAAGGATCTTGCGGTTGTTGATGTGTAGACAAACACGAATACCTAAACGGCGATATACCTCTGCCACAATCTGGATGAGCTCCACCTCGCTGAGCAGAGAGTTGGTTCCTACCACATCCACATCACATTGATAGAACTCGCGATAGCGGCCTTTTTGTGGACGGTCTGCACGCCATACTGGTTGGATCTGGAAGCGTTTGAATGGGAACTGTATCTCCTCGCGGTGTTGTACCACGAAACGTGCAAATGGTACAGTCAAGTCATAGCGAAGACCCTTCTCGCTCACCTTGGTGGTAAGTGCACCGATGCTAGAGTTGTCTAGCGCCTCATGGCTGATGGCTGACTTCCAATCGCCAGAGTTCAGTATCTTAAAGAGCAGTTTGTCACCCTCCTCGCCATACTTACCCATCAAGGTGCTCAGATTCTCCATAGCTGGAGTCTCAATCTGTTGGAATCCGTAGAGTGAGAAAACAGACTTGATGGTGTCAAAAATATAATTACGGCGTGCCATCTCTATTGGAGAGAAATCACGCGTTCCTTTAGGTATACTTGGTTTTTGTGCCATAGTTATATCGATTAATGTCGTTATTTCGGTTGATTAGTGAACAATGCGTTGTAGATGATATCCGTTGCACCACACTCGCTCTGTACATATTGCTTAGCACGCTCGCCCATCATCTGCTGGGTGGCAAAAGCAGTATCTAGTGCACTGGCAAACTCCTTGTAGTTGCTTACGGATAATGCCGCTTGTGCTTGTAGGAGCCCCTTGGCCTCGCGGAACTTCTTCCACTTAGGACCAAATACTACGGGCATACCATAAACAGCTGCCTCAAGTGTGTTGTGGATGCTGACTCCAAAACCTCCACCTATATACGCCACATGTCCATAGCGATAGATAGAGGATAACAATCCTATGGTATCTACCACTAGAATACGATTCTTGTCTATGTTGAGCGGTGTCGCTTCGGTATATCGTGTGTATCTACCCTCAAAGAGCTGGAAGATAGTATGCATATGTTTTGGGTTAATCTCATGAGGCGCCAATACTAGTTTGATATTGGGATGAGATGCCATATACTGAGCTATATATGCCTCGTCTTGTGGCCATGTACTACCCGCTATTAATACCTCGGTAGCACCTGCTGTGAAACCTTCGATGGCAGGTATATCCTTGGCCTGTTGCATGATCTCCGTTACTCGATCAAAGCGGGTATCACCAGCCACAGACACCGCATGGATATGGTGCTTAGCAAGTAGCTGTTGAGACGCTAAATCTTGTACGAAAATATGGTTGAAACAATGCAGCAACTGACGATAGCCTATGCCCCAAGGTTGGAAGAACAATTGGCTAGGGCGGAAAATAGCCGAAATCAAGTATGTAGGTACGGCATTCTTCTTGAGCATCTTCAGGTATGCTGGCCAAAACTCGTACTTGACAAAGATGGCACTCGCCAGAGGTAGGCTACTTATCCATTTCTTAGCATTGCGTCTGGTGGCAAAAGGCAAGTATAGCACCAGGTCTGCCAATGGATAGTTCTTGCGCACTTCGTAGCCTGATGGAGAGAAGAACGTGAGCAGAATCTTATGCTTAGTTTGCTCGCGGCGCAGACGTTCGATGATAGGACGTACCTGCTCAAATTCGCCCACCGACGCTACATGTATCCATATAACACGCGCTTGACCTAATGTCTTGACCCATTGTTGCATGGCAGCGAGAGCCTGACCCTGGCCTTGAACCAGAAGTCTTGCTTTACGGTGCCCAAAGAGTGCAGCCAGTCGTAATATCCAGAAGTATATATTCATTATTTGATTGTTCGGTTCGAACCCGCTAAAAATGTGGTGCAAAGTTACAATAAAAAATGCACATACGCAAGTTTTTTGACTTGGATGTGCATTTTTGTATGTTTTTTTATGCTAGTATAGCTTATACTCCCATTGCATTTGCAATGGAGTTGGCGATTTCTGCCATCTCGTCAGCTGGAAGGCTCATCTTAGGATTAGCAAAAGACATGTCACCCTCTCGGTTGATAGGAATGAGGTGCATGTGTACATGTGGAACCTCCAATCCTATTACTGCTACACCTACGCGCTTGCAACCAGTAGCTGCCTTGATACCCTTGGCTACTTGCTTAGAGAAGACGAGCATCTCGCTCAATATATCATCCTCCAAATCAAAGATGTAGTCCGCCTCTGGCTCAGCCAATTTAGGAACCACCAAGGTGTGACCTTTTTGTAGTGGATTGATGTCCAAGAATGCGTAGAACTTGTCATTCTCTGCTATCTTGTAACTAGGTATTTCTCCGTTGATAATGCGAGTAAAAATAGTCATAATATGTCAGGTATTATAAGCTGATTTCCAATATCTTAAATTGCAACTTACCAGCAGGTACTACTACCTCTGCTGTGTCTCCTACTTTCTTGCCAAGCAATCCCTTAGCAATAGGAGTAGTGGTTGCCAACTTGCCCTCGGCTACATTAGCTTCGCCCTCAGTAACGAGTTGGTAAATCTTCTCTTGGTTGGTCTTGAGGTTGAGCACCTTAACCTTGGTCAAGATTTGTACCTCGTCTGTGCTGATAGATGTCTCATCAATGATGCGTGCATCCATGATCTTGGCTTTCAGCATAGCGATGTTGCTCTCCAATATACCTTGCTCCTCCTTTGCAGCATCGTATTCTGCGTTCTCGCTCAAGTCGCCTTTGTCGCGAGCTTCAGCAATAGCTGCGATCACACGAGGACGCTCTACTGATTCCAAGTGTTGGAGCTCTTCTTTTAGTTTCTGCAGACCTTCTGCAGTCATGTACGTTGTTGCCATGTATGCTAGTTAATAATTAACAATTAATAATTAGTATTTTCTATTTAAAATTTCGTTTGCGATAATAGCTTTGCGTACCTCATCAATATCAGTCATGTCAGGTACTAAGTTGGTGTTTTCTTGGTACATAAGGCATAAATTTTTCTTGGTCCTACTCCCTAGCGTGACTAGTACTCCTAGCACATCTAGATTAATATATCTGCTTATATATAATTTAACCATCCCTAAGAGGATGGAGTACTATGCGTTTTCTTGGGTTATTTGAAGAAACAACGAGAAACTTCCCAGCCTCTCGTTGCCATTAAACCTAAACCTTAACTATGAAAATTTATTGTTTTCGACGGCAAAGGTACTGCTTTTTTCTTAAACGTGCAAATTTTTTATTAAAAAAATGCATTTTTTTTGCAAAAAACAGCATTATTCTGCTATTTTTCCTTTCAAAGTAGCAGCACTTGCCTCCAAAATTTCAACTTTTACTATTTCTCCAATGTGTCTTCCTTGGCGTGGGAAAACTACGGTTTTGTACTGACTAGTGCGTCCGTACATGTCCTCACGGCTACGCTTAGAGTAACCTTCGATGAGTACCTCAACCACTTTGCCGATCTCGCGTTGGTTGCACTCTAAGGAGAGTTCTGTCTGCAAGGCAATGATCTCGTTGAGGCGTCTCACCTTCTCCTCTTCGCTGATGTTGTCTGGAAGATGTTTCTGCGCATGTGTACCTGGGCGCTCGCTGTACTTAAACATGAATGCGGAGTCAAACCCTACCTCACGCATGAGCGACAGGGTCTCTTGGTGCTCTTCGACTGTCTCGCTGTGGAAACCGCAGAAGACATCCGTACTAATCGCAGCATCTGGCAAGATTCGGCGGATAGCAGCTATACGATCTAGATACCACTCGCGTGTGTACTTGCGATTCATGAGTTTTAATATCCTATTCGAACCACTTTGTACGGGTAGGTGGATGAACTTGCATAGATTGTCGTATTGTGCTATTACCTCCAATGTTTCATCAGACATGTCTTTTGGATGCGAGGTGGTAAAACGTATACGCATCTGTGGAACCAACTCGGCGATGATGCGCAGCAAGCTAGGGAAATTGACCTCTATCTCCTTGCCATTTTCGTCTACACCTTGGTAGCGATATGAGTTGACATTTTGTCCGAGCAAGGTGACCTCTTTATATCCTTTGTTGTATAGATCAAGCACTTCGTTTTTGATGCTCTCTACATCGCGACTGCGTTCGCGTCCTCGAGTATATGGAACCACGCAATATGAACAGAAATTGTTGCATCCACGCATGATGCTTACAAACCCCGAAATCTGTTTGCCAATGCGGGCTGGCATCACCTCGCGGTAGGTCTCGGTGGTGCTCAATTCGATGTTGACAGCAGGGAGTCCCTGTTGGCATTGCGCTAGTAGATTGGGGATGTCCATATAAGCATCTGGACCTGCAACGAAATCAACATTCCAGTCACGAGTCAACTCCTCGCCCATGCGCTCAGCCATACAGCCGATTACACCGATGAGACGATGGTCCTTCTTGCGATTGCGACCACCGCGTAGCTCCTGTAGACGGTGTTGTACTTTTTGTTCTGCATTGTCGCGAATGGAACATGTATTAAGAATCACGATATCTGCATCATCTAACTGCTCTGTCAGTTCACAATCAGTGGTCTGCATGATAGCTGCTACAACCTCGCTATCTGCTACGTTCATCTGACAGCCGTATGTCTCTATGTAAAATTTCTTCATCATATGTCATTTTTTGACCTGCCATAACTATAAGATTTGCTGAATTTGGGCCATAATTAGGCAGTATAAAATCGACTGCAAAGGTAAGTTTTTTTTCAAATATAGACAAATATATTGCACTTTTTTTATTGAATGCCTTAAAAAACTATGTTTTTTCGCGAAATAGAATCTAAATCTTGTGTATTTGAAAAAAAAGTATTACCTTTGCGGGCTTGAAATAATATTTTGATTAATAACAATAGAAAAATATTGATAGTATGTTGAAAAAGAGTTCTATGTTGCTGCTTCTTGCAGTGGCACTATTGTCTTCGTGTGTATCTCGTAAACAGTTGGCGTATTTCCGCCCAATTACAGCTGAAAGTGCAGAGGAGATCAACAAGCATATGGATCCACAACCAGAGCCTCGCGTGAAGATTAGTGACGCATTGATTATCACAGTATCTGCCCTCGATCCTGAAGCTGTAATCCCTTACAATCTGCCTAGTGTTGCATATTCTACACCGACAAGTAATAATATTCCAACTACTCCATCTTTTCAGTACTATACAGTAGATGGTAATGGTGAGATTAATTTCCCTGTTTTAGGAAAGTTGCGAGTGGTTGATATGACACAATCAGAAGTCATAGAGATGCTAGAAGAGAAACTTAGTTCTCAAGTTGTTAATCCAATTGTAACAATGCGATTCCTTAATGCTCGTGTCACAGTTTTGGGAGAAGTGAAACGTCCAGGTACATATGTGCTAAATAATGGTCGTATAACCATTCTCGAAGCCTTGGGTTTAGCAGGGGACTTGACCCAGTACGGAAGAAGAGATAATATTCTTATTGCTCGTGAGAATAATGGAAAGCTTGAGTTTGCGCGTGTAGACTTGAGCGGTGGTGATATTTTTACTTCTCCTTATTTCTATCTCCAACAAAATGATGTGGTGATTGTTGATCCTAACCAAGCTCGAGCAACCAGCAACCAATCAATCAGTCTTTGGTTGAGCATGATAGGTACTGTTTCTAGTGCAACAACGGTTGTGGTTTCTGTACTTTCAAATGCAGGAGCTTTTGACAAATAACGAATTAACACTATAATTTCAAAATTTTATATGTCACAAAAAGAACAAGAGATTGATATCCGTGCGTGGATTCTCCGTATTTTGAAGAACTGGTATTGGTTTGTGCTTAGTTGCGCAATTTTTGGCGCAATTGGTTTGTACAAATATGTAACCACTACCAAGAAATATAACGTGGATGCTAGCATCATGCTTCGCAACGAAGAAGAGGCACTGCCTCAGTTTGAGTTGGTGACAACCATGATGGGTATGGGCAAGATGAAGTCCACCGAGGACGAAGTGGAGTTGCTCACATCACGCGATATCTTAGTGCAAGTGGTACATGAGTTGGATCTGCAAACAGAGTATCGCAAGTATGACAAGTTAAAATGGGTAGGACAATATCCTAAACGTGATATGACAGTACTCTATCCACCTATGTATTTGGATACTGTGACTCGTGGTGTGAGTATCCAACTCAAGGTTCGTAAGAGTGATTACCGAGTAAAAGTGAAATACGGACGCTGGACTCGCAGTAATCACAAGGTGGCTGACATCACTAAACCATTTGAGACTTGTGTAGGTCCTATCTCCTTTAGATTTGATGATCCTACTGAGATTGAGGTAGGCGATAAGTATCGCATGTTGACTCTTCCACAACTACCATTGATAGATTCGTATAAGAAACAGGTGGTGTCAGCTCCAGTTCGTAAGGAGTCTAACATCATCACTATCTCTACTACCACAGATATGCCAATCCGTGGTCGTGACTTCATCCGCAAGGAGATCGAACTCTACAATATGGATGCGGTTTTGGATAAGAATATTATGGCTAGCAATACGGCTGCATTTATAGAGGAACGCCTTCATTTAATAGAAAGAGAATTAGCTCTTGCAGAGGAGGATGTAGCGAAGTATAAGAAACGTTATGATTTAGTTGACCTCGAGTCAGAGGCGTTATTAGCTTTGGAAGAAGGTGCAGAGTATAGAAAAGCTGTCGCTGAAATAGAAACTCAATTGAATTTAATTAACTATATAGCAGAGTTTGTTTCTGACGATTCCAAGAAGAATAATTTGATTCCGGCCAATCTTGGTATCAATGATGAGGCAATGGTGGTGGTTATTGGAGAATATAATCAAATGATGCTCAATTTGATGCGCGTACGTCGTACAGCGAGTGAAAGTAACCCAATCATTCATCAAATGGAATCACAGTTGGCGGTTATGCGCGAAAATATTATCACAACTATCAACACAGTATGTAATACGCTCAACATTGCTAAACAAGATGCTGAAAAACGTCAAGGAAAGATTCAGAACATGCGCAATAGCATGCCAGCGCAAGAGAGACAGTATATCGAAGTTATGCGTGATAAGCTCCTCAAAGAGGAACTCTATCTCTTCTTATACAAGAAACGCGAGGAGAACGCCTTGACTTTGGCTTCAACCGTTACACCAGCCAAGGTGGTTAATGCACCACAGATGAACCCAACCCCAGTTGGCCCACGCTTGACCATTATTGGTATGGTATGCCTGATTCTTGGTCTTGCTTTCCCATTTATTGTTATGGTGATGTATGATGTGATGAACAATCGCATCTCAGATGATTCCAAAGATCTAGAACGCAGACTCAAGATCCCATTGGGTGGAACACTGGTCAAGAACCATCGTGGCGAGCATGTGGCTGTGCGAGAGGACGAGAACTCTGCGTCTGCAGAATTGTTCCGTACCTTGCGTACCAACTTGCGATTCATGTTACCTAGGGATAGCAAATGTCCTGTTATCTTGGTGACATCTAGTGTCAATGGCGAAGGTAAATCTTATGTGTCAACCAACTTGGCTATTTCACTCACACTCCTAGGCAAGAAGGTTGCGCTTGTTGGATTGGATATCCGCAAACCTATGTTGGCAACCTATCTCAACTTGCCTACTCAAGGTTGTTTGACAAGTTATGTAGCCGAACCTGCATATACGGTTGATGACACTATCGTACCATCAGGTATTAAGAACCTTGACATCCTTCCAGCTGGTGTTATTCCACCTAACCCAAGCGAGTTGCTACAAAGTGATCGTCTAGAAGAACTCTTTGTAGAACTTCGCCAACGTTATGACTACGTCATCGTAGACTCTGCTCCTGTGGCTATGATTGGTGATACCTATCTGCTACACCGATTGGTAGATATGACTGTCTATGTGACACGTGCTAACTACACCACCTTCGACTTGGTTGACTTCATCAACCAAACACATGAGCAACAACGCTTGCCTAAGATGGTGGCTGTTCTCAATGGCGTGGATGCTAAGAAAGTAGGCTATGGTTACGGCTATGGCTATGGCAATAGCACTTCTAACAAGAAAAAACGTTAATAACATCCTACTATTGTATGGTTAAGGGTAATCTCTCTAGGATTGCTCTTAACCATAATTATAAACCCTCTTCAACCTTCAACTAACGATGATTCTCTGTATTGCCGAAAAACCCTCTGTGGGACGAGATATAGCTCGCGTGCTAGGTGCTAACACCCAGCGCGATGGTTTCATGGAAGGTAATGGCTATTGCGTATCTTGGACTTTTGGTCACCTATGTGCCTTGTTAGATCCGCACGAATACAGCGAACAATGGAAAGGATGGAACATGTCCTCTCTACCTATGGTGCCTGCACGTTTTGGTATCAAGGTCAGCGATGACAAGGGTATCATCAAACAGTTCAATACCATCAAGGAACTGATCTCCAAAGCCGAAATGGTCATCAACTGTGGTGATGCTGGACAAGAGGGAGAGTTGATTCAGCGTTGGGTGTACCAGAAAGCGGGTTGCAGAGTCCCAGTCAAACGTCTATGGATTTCTTCGCTTACCGAAGATGCTATTCGTGAGGGCTTTGCTAATCTTAAAGACCAAAGTCACTATCAGCACCTTTACGAGGCAGGTATGATGCGTGCCATAGGCGATTGGTTGTTGGGTATGAACGCTACACGTGCCTATACTCTACGTTTTGCTAAGGGGGTAGGCAAGGATCGTCAAGTACTCAGCATCGGTCGTGTACAAACACCAACACTGGCGCTTATCGTTAAACGGCAACACGAAATAGAGAACTTCGTTCCTCGTACATACTGGGAACTCAAGACTATCTACCGCGATACTATCTTTTCTGCTCAACTTCCTGTGGAGGAAGATGAGTATGCTATTACTTCGCTTGAACAAGGACAGAAACTCGTTGATTCTATCAAGGACCTTCCACTAGAGATAACTTCCGTGGAGAAGAAGAAAGGTATGGAGTATGCTCCACGCCTCTTCGACCTTACCTCGCTGCAAGTGGAGTGCAACAAACGCTATGGACTATCTGCCGACGACACGCTCAAGATCATCCAAAGTCTATACGAGAAGCATGTCACCACCTATCCTCGTGTGGATACCACTTTCCTTAGCGACGATATCTATCCCAAAGTGCCAGCCACCTTGCAAGGTATCAAGGATTTCTTCCCTCAGGTAACTCCTCTGCTTCCACTAAAAGCTGACGGAGGTAAAGGTGCTGGTAGTCTGCCGAAATCCAAAAAGGTATTTGATAATAGCAAGGTGACCGACCACCATGCTATCATTCCTACTGGACAACGTCCTAATAACCTTACGGATCTTGAACGTAAGGTCTACGATATGGTGTCACTGCGCTTCATAGCGGCTTTCTATCCTCCTTGCCAAGTATCAACAACAACGGTGCTTGCACAAGCTGGTGAGGTACCATTCAAGGTTACTGGCCGCGAAATTCTTGAACAAGGATGGCGCGAAGTATTCGCTACGCCAATAGCCAATAACTCGCAAGGCGAGCGTCCAATAGGCGGAACGCAGTCCGAGAACGAAAGTGATACTGAATCTTCAGAACAAAAGGCTCTGCCTTCATTCAAGAAAGGCGAGTCCGGTCCTCATGAACCACAACTCCAAGAGAAAACAACTACACCGCCTAAATACTATACAGAGGCGACTTTGCTGCGTGCAATGGAAACGGCGGGTAAAACGGTGGACAACGAGGAGCTCCGTGATGCTATGAAGGAGAATGGAATTGGTCGTCCTAGTACGCGTGCTGCGATCATAGAGAAACTCTTCCAACGTAAGTATATCGTTCGTGACAAAAAGAATATCAAGGCAACCGAAATAGGTATCAATCTAATACATACCATTATCTCTCCATTGCTCAAATCGGCTGAATTAACTGGTCTTTGGGAGAAAAAACTTCGTGAAATAGAGCGTGGTGATTTTCAGGCTCAGCAGTTCTTAGACGAGCTCAAGCAGATGACCTCCGAAGTTGTTCGCGAGGTAAAATCCGATAAGTCGGGTATGCGTTGCCCAGTCTGTGGCAAAGGCACTATCATCCGTGGTCGCACCCGCTACGGCTGCTCCCGTTGGCGCGAGGGTTGCACCTACGCCGAACAATTCTAGTAAGAAGTTTAGTTCTGCTAGTTAGACTAGTAAGATTTATTCATTATTTTTTTGAGCAGATGTGCTCTATGACCATTGCTGCTAAGGTCATGCCGAAGACACCTACAACGGGAGCGAGGGTGCCTTGATCGCCTGCTATCTCCTCAGAATAGACACATTGTATCTTAGATGCAGGTAGTAATTTTTCCTTTTTAATGCGTGTACGCAACGCGCGTGCGAGGAGACAACCTTGTACCTTCCAGAACTCTGCTGTGCGGATGTTCTGTGGGTTGAGTTTGCGCCCAGCTCCCATGCTAGAGAATACTTTACAACCTGCATGAGTAGCAT
The DNA here is from genome assembly GCA_045613525.1 of Paludibacteraceae bacterium. Classification (GTDB taxonomy): domain Bacteria; phylum Bacteroidota; class Bacteroidia; order Bacteroidales; family Paludibacteraceae; genus Colicola. The sequence continues at coordinate 20,348 of JAZLBE010000001.1, read as the reverse complement.
TGTAGAGCAATAGTGCTTTGCAATCTACCATATCAATGGCATCAACTACGATATCGTACTGTGCGAGGTCAAAACTGGCTGCGGTTTCTGCATTGTACTGGCGCTCTATTGCTTGTACATCTGCATCAGGACAGATAGAGAGCAGTCGCTTTTGCATCTCAATCACTTTACTCTGTCCAATATTATCGTGTGTGGCAACCACTTGACGATTTAGATTGGTGCGATCCACTACATCAAAATCCACAAGTGTCAAATGTCTTATTCCTGTGCGTAGTAAGCTTTCTGCACACCAGCCTCCAACGCCACCTACACCGAAAACAATCACGCGTGCCTCTTGCAAAGCACGAAAACCATCAGGGCCTATGAGTTGAGTCGTACGAGTAAACACGAAATGTAAGTTATGAAGTATGAGTTATGAACTATGAGTTAAAGGTATGGGCTATTGCCATAGCTACGTTGATGCCGTCTAAGGCACAGGATGTAATACCGCCAGCATAACCAGCACCTTCGCCACAAGGGTAAAGTCCTGGAGTAGAAATAGACTCTAGTGTCTCTGGATTGCGAGGAATACGCACAGCACTACTAGAACGACTCTCTACACCTAGAATAACGGCTTCGTTAGTCAAGAAACCGCGGTACTTGCGGTCGAAATCGCGAAAACCTTGTTGTAAGCGCTTTCCGATATGGGCTGGTAACCACTCGTCCAAACGACTAGATACCATGCCTGGTAAATAACTACAAGCAGGCAGCGATTTGCTTTGTCGTCCCTCGACGAAATCTTTCAATCGTTGAGCAGGTGCTAGGGATGGTTCTCCGCCATGTTGATAAGCTAGGTGCTCTAGATGTTGTTGAAAAGCGAGGCCTTTGAGGCTATGAGGTGAGAGATTAGACGTGAGAGATAAAAGGTCCTCTGGACGAATCTCTACAACCATTCCTGAGTTAGCAAATGGCGAGTTGCGGTGACTGGCAGACATGCCGTTGACGACACAACTATTCATTGCACTACCAGCAGGAACGATATGTCCACCTGGACACATACAGAAGGAGTATACACCACGACCTTGTACTTGTGTTACCAAAGAGTATGACGCATTGCCTAGTAATTGGACCAACTCAGGCGATGGGTCATGGTACATTAGGCGGTTGATTAAGGACTGTGGATGCTCCGCACGCACACCCATAGCAAAACCTTTGTCTTCGAGCAATACACCTTCGTTCATCAGCATTTGATAGGTATCGTGGGCAGAATGACCAATGGCTAGAATAGTCGGACTATCTGGTGACAAGGTAAAAGACGAAAGACTTGAGATACATGTGCCGAAATGTATTTCGCCACCATGCTCAATGATGCACTCGCGCATAGCACGGATAATGCTCGGCAGTTTGTCACTACCGATATGGGCGTGGCCCTCGTATAGGATATTGTCTTTGGCTCCGAAATGATGGAAGAGTTCCATCACGCGCTGCATATTGCCGCGCTTTTTGCTACGTGAGTATAGTTTACCATCAGAAAAGGTGCCTGCACCGCCTTCGCCAAAACAGTAGTTAGACTCGATGTTGAGACCTTGGTTGCGGTTGAGTGTTGCTATATCTTTTTTGCGTTCAGCTACATCTTTACCGCGCTCGTAGATGATAGGCTTGATGCCGTATTCAATCAGAGTTAATGCGGCAAATAGTCCTGCTGGACCAGCACCTATGATATTGACGCTATGCGCAGCATGGTGTACATCTTTGAATATAGGGGTCTCGTAAAGTGGAATAGGTGCATTCTTCTCTATGAACTGATCATTGTCGTCAGTAAGTAAAGTGAGGTTGACCTTGAGTTGCTTTTGACGTGCATCTACAGAACGCTTCACGACACGGAACTTTTGCTCCATGTCGTGCGCTTTCTCTGGGGTAAATATGAGTGTCTTTTGGGTCACTTCTTGAGAGCAGTCATGAGTTTCTCTTCGATCTCAGATGCGAGCTCTGGATTATCCATCAGCACTTTCTTAGCGCCATCGCGACCTTGTGCGAGTTTGTTGCCATCATAGCTATACCATGAACCTGCTTTGGATAGGATACCGTGTTCTACACCCAAATCAATCAACTCGCCAGCACGTGAGATACCCTCGTTGAACATCAAGTCAAACTCGGCTTTCTTAAATGGAGGTGCAACCTTGTTTTTAATAACTTTAACACGCACTTGGTTGCCTAAAATCTCATCACCCTCTTTGATGGCTGTACCCTTGCGGATATCTATACGTACAGACGCATAGAACTTAAGTGCATTACCACCAGTTGTGGTCTCTGGGCTGCCAAACATCACACCGATCTTCTCACGCAATTGGTTAATGAAGATACAGGTGGTTTGAGTCTTATTGATTGTAGCTGTTAGTTTGCGAAGTGCTTGTGACATCAGTCGTGCTTGCAATCCTACGCGGTTGTCACCCATATCGCCTTCTATCTCTGCTTTTGGAGTAAGAGCTGCCACAGAGTCAATAACTACGAGATCTACAGCGGCAGAGCGGATAAGTTCGTCTGCTATATCAAGAGCTTGCTCACCACAGTCAGGTTGCGCAATAAGCAGTTCATTGGTGTCTACACCAAGTTTTTCTGCGTAGAAACGATCAAAAGCATGCTCCGCGTCAATAATAGCTGCAATACCGCCTTGTTTTTGTACCTCTGCCATCGCATGAATAGCGAGTGTAGTCTTACCAGAAGACTCTGGACCATAAATCTCAATGACGCGACCACGAGGATAACCACCTACACCAAGTGCAACATTCAATCCTACTGAACCAGTAGGGATTACTGGTACATCTTCTATCTTATCATCACCAAGTTTCATGATGGCACCCTTGCCAAACTCTTTATCGATTTTTTGCATCGCAAGTTGCAACGCTTTTAGTTTTTCTGCTGAAGGAATTTTCTTTTCTTCTGCCATAGTTGTATAAGTTTATTGGTTAGTATTTCTAATTTGGTAAATATCGTCTGCAAAGTTACATATTTTTTTGCATATTTGCAAATGTGCATGGTTTTTTATGCATCCTGTTTGAAAAATTGTGTAACCATGTCTATGCAAAATGTAATTACTGTAGCCGACGCAATACTGATAAGTAATGTAAAAAATAGGTTCATCTCTGTCTTATTTTAGTAGTTAAACAAGTGATTTTTTGAAATCTGCTGCAAAATTACTATGTCAAACTGCTAAAACTTGTCAGTGTAAAGAAAAAAATGCAAAAAAATGCTTAAATTACCAAATCCATGGTATAAGTCGATAATGAACACGCTTTTGATAGTCAGTATAACCAGTTAAACCTTCGGCTAGTACTTTTTCTTCGTTGAGTATTCGTTTGATAATTAATATAGGATATACAGCGAACACTAATAATGCCCATAGCGAACCAAGTACCAAGGGCATAGCTATGTACATAAGCAATGTCGCAGAGTACATAGGATGTCTCACGATAGCATAGAGGCCAGTGTCGACTAGTTGTTGTCCCTCTTGCACTTCAATAGTGCGAGAGAGATATGCATTCTCACGCATAACCATCGCATACATAGCATAGCCTATAACAAAAACAATGGAGGCTCCTATACTAAGCCATACTGGACAAGATGACCAGGTGAAGCGAAAGTCTACCCCGCAGAGTATAAATCCTACAATAAACATCAGTCCAGAGAGTGCAACAACACTCTTTTGCTCCTGCTCTGTCTCTTTGTTTTTAAGGCGTTTTGCCAGCAAGTCAGGTTGTTTATATAGTAGCCAGATTCCCATGCACATCATAGGGACGAACAATATTGCGATGAAGAACCATGCTTGCCAATAGTGCCATGTACCTGCAGGTAGGAAGAGCAGTAGTGCGATAATTCCCAAACCACAAATTAGTTTAGCAAGCGCATTGACAATAAGAGACCTGTGTGACATGTTTATCTGTATTTACTTTCTTGTGTGTCGTCTAAAATGCTAAGATAACTCTCATAGCGTGAGATAGCTATTTCGCCATTTGCCACAGCTTGGTATACTGCACAACCAGGTTCACCAGTATGTTGACAGTTAGAATAGCGGCAGTCGCGACTGATCTTGAATATATCTCGGAAGTAATGACTAATCTCCTCTTTCTCGACATCTAATAGACCAAATCCTTTTATTCCAGGAGTATCTATTATCCAGGAATCTGCTATGCTTTCCAATGGATACATCTCGGAGAAAGTTGTTGTGTGCATGCCTTTATGATGTGCAGAAGATATAGCTCCTGTTCTAGCAACATTATCCCCTAATATGGCATTGAGCAAAGTAGATTTACCTACTCCTGAGTTACCAGATAATAGAGTAACTCTACCATCAAAAATGGTTGATAAAGGTGATGATTCCATTAAAGATTTAGGCGATGAAGCTAAACCTAATGCTGAGATAGCATAGGTAGGATAATCTAGTGACTCGTATAGTTGACGAAGATTAGCTAACTCTTCTAATTCTTCTTCGTTAAGAAGATCTATCTTGTTAAATATGATGCACGCAGGTACCCGATATGCTTCACATGTGGCTAAGAAACGATCGATGAAAGTAGTAGAGGTTTGTGGATGACGAAGTGTAACAATAAGAGCCGCCATATCTACGTTAGCTGCCAATATATGTGAGGCATAACTCAAGTTAGTACTACGTCTTACGATGTAGTTCTTGCGATCATAGACTTCAGTAATCCAGTTTGTACCATCTTCGTTGGTCGTGACTTCCACGTAGTCGCCAATAGCTACTGGATTGGTAGAACGAATACCGCGAATGCGGAAATTGCCTTTGACATGGCAATCCGCTGTCATCCCATCTTCAAAATGCACGCCATAACTCGTGCCTGTCGATTTGATCACCAGTCCTTTCATTGTTCTGGATCTTAAACTCTAAAATGCTTCTGTCGCAGTAAGGTAGAAACTATATGCGTTAATGGTGTTCCATCTTGGATCAACATTGCTGCGAGCAACATCAAAACGGATATTTACTTTGGCTTTGTTGATGGCTGCACGTAGCCCTATTCCGTAACCAACTTTGGGAATCTCCCAATGCCAATTGTGAAAATCATATACATCTCCTATTCCTGCAAAAACTGCGGCGCGAAAGATACTCCAAATAGGTATGCGCAGTTCTGCTTGAAAGGCCATCATTATATCATCTCTAAACATGTCACTATTGATACCCCTTAATCCATCCTGCCCTCCTAATCGTGGTAGCATAGGATAGAGTGTGAGATGAGAGATGAAGTAATCGGACAACATGAACTGTCCTTTAAGTTGCCACGCAAAAACTAAATCATGTGGTAGGGATATATATTGCCTCAAGTCGGCAGAGAGCAGACCATTGATTGTAGCTTGTTGTCCCTCTGGAATATCAATCTTGTTGGTCAATGCAGCGGCTGCAGATACTTTGAAGAATATACCATGAGTAGGGTAAAAAACATTGTCGCGTGTATCATACTGCGCCACAGCACCTAAACCTATTTGTACCAATGGATTCGGACTTGTATAAAGGTCTTGAATAGAGAACTGTGCGACGAGAATGTCAGCCATGGGACCTATGGCAAAATACTTGCCCGTATAGATGGGTGCTTGTACGTTTAGGTAACCGCGTTGCAATTGATAGGGTGTTCCTTTGCGTAGCATTCCGATCTCCATGTTGCCCTCGTTGGCAAAATGTGGATCAGTATATGTGCCATAATAGTAGGCTGGTCGATTGCTGTAACCTGTGCGGAATTGCAGTTGCCAATTAGGAAGCTGAGAAGCATTTGTTGGATTGCTTGCTCCAAAATACAAATTACCTTGCGCATTAATGTACCACTGATGGTTGAGCGAGTAAGTGCCGTCCAGCTGGACGATGGAGGTTCGCTCCTGATTCGGCATGCGAAAATATCCTTGTGCTGCAGCTCCAAATTCCCATGTAGATTCCGGTGAGTAATTAATAACCGGAATACCCATTGCTGGCAAATTGAGTAGGCTATCAAGCGAAATAGCATGAGACATTGGAGTCGCCAATGCCCATGCTATTGTAAATATGAGTAATCTATAACGCAATATAGCCTTCATACTTTCGTCTTTAGCCTAAGGTTATACGGTCATGATTTCTTTTTCCTTCTTAGCGTAGATCTCGTCCACTTGCTTAACATACTTGTCGTGCAATTTTTGAACGTCGTTCTCCGCATCTTTTTCTGCATCCTCAGGAAGACCTTCCTTGATTTGTTTTTTGAGGGTATCAATTGCATCACGACGAGCATTGCGAATACTTACTTTTGCATGCTCAGCTTCGCCTTTACATTGCTTAGCCAACTCTTTACGACGCTCCTCTGTCAATGGCGGAATCATCAGACGGATACTCTCGCCATTGTTACTAGGTGCGAGTCCAACATTGGAATTGATAATAGCACGCTCAATCTCGGCGATCATTTTCTTTTCCCATGGTTGGATTTGGATGGTACGAGCGTCTGGGGTGGTGATTGTAGCCACATTAGAGAGTGGGCTCATCTGACCATAGTACTCTACACGTACTACATCCAAGATTCGTGCACTGGCTTTACCCGCACGGATACGAGCTAAAGCATCATCAAGATACATCACCGCAGATTCCATCAATTCCTCTGCGTCGGTTTTAATTTTTGCTGGTTCAATCATATAATTATGGTTTTACTAGTGTTCCTATTTGTTCGCCGTTGATTACTTTTTCAAGGTTGCCAACTGTATCCATGTCGAAGACATATATAGGCATCTTGTTCTCACGGCACATAGTAATTGCGGTTAAGTCCATTACTCGTAGATTACGTGATAATACCTCGTCATAGGTGATCTCGTCAAACTTAGTTGCAGTAGGATCTTTCTCGGGATCTGCGGTGTAGATGCCATCCACACGTGTACCCTTCATCATGACATCCGCTTGGATTTCAATAGCACGAAGGACTGATGCTGTGTCTGTGGTAAAATATGGATTACCTGTACCGCCTGCAATGATAACTACATTACCTTCATCCATCAAACGGCGAGCTGCAGCGGTTGAATATAGCTCACCGATAGGTTCCATACGGACACTTGTCATAACACGTACTTTTTGTCCGATAGCCTCAAGTGCTGAACATAGAGCAAGCGAATTGATAACAGTAGCTAACATGCCCATCTGATCTCCCTTAACGCGGTCAAAACCCTTTTGAGCACCACTCAATCCGCGGAATATGTTGCCGCCACCAATGACGATACCTATTTGTACACCTTTTTGTGCGATTGCTTGTATTTGTTGTGCATAATCGGCTAGGCGTTTTTCGTCAATGCCATAACCTTTTTCTCCCATGAGGCTTTCGCCAGATAGTTTGAGTAGAATTCTATTCATAGTGTTGTTGCGCTTATCCGCTGTATATGTTTGTATTGTATTTCGCCTGCAAAGATAATACTTTTTTGGCAGATATGCAAATAAAAATCGTCATTTATGCGAAATTTTGCATAAATGACGATGTGAAAGAATACGAAAGGATTTTATTTATTCTCATCCATATACCAACTCGCATACATTGCGTAGTTGTGTGCTATCTTACGATTCATTTCGTTGGTTTGTTCTGGATCTGCTTTCTTAATGAACTTGGCAGGTACACCGCCCCAAACTTCGTATGGACCAATCTGAGTGTTTTTAAGTACCAATGATCCTGCTGCAACGATAGCTCCTTCACCCACTACTACACCATCTAATAAGGTTGATCCCATACCAATTAGTGCATAGTCATGTACATCTGCACCATGAATGGTTACATTATGACCTACGGATACGTAATCACCGATGGTGATAGTAGATTTTTCGTAAAGTGTGTGGAGTACTGAACCATCTTGGATATTAACATTGTTTCCAATCTTGATCCAGTTGACGTCGCCACGAAGTACTGCGTTAAACCATATAGAGCAACCATCGCCGATGACAGTGTCACCTACGATAGTTGCATTTTCTGCCAAAAAGCAATCCTTGCCTATTTGTGGAGTGAATCCACGTACAGGAACGATAAGTGCCATAATTAGCGTGCTGCGATAATTGCGCAGAAGTCTGCTGCCTTGAGTGATGCACCACCAATCAAACCACCATCAACATCTGGGTTAGCGAAAAGCTCTGCAGCGTTCTTTGCATTGCAGCTACCACCATAGAGGATAGTGCAATCCTCAGCCACTTGCTCTCCATATTTCTCTGCTACGAGGCTGCGGATATATGCGTGAATCTCTTGAGCTTGCTCTGGAGTAGCAGTAAGACCTGTACCAATAGCCCATACTGGCTCGTATGCCAATACGATTTTGCCAAACTCCTCAGCGCTGAGGTGGAATACTGAACCCTCAAGTTGAGCTTTTACTACCTCATTTTGTTGACCTGCTTCGCGCTCTTCTTTAACCTCGCCGATGCAGAAGATAGGTTTGAGGTTATTAGCAAGTGCCAATTCTACCTTGTCTTTCAAAATCTCGTATGTCTCACCATAGTAAGCACGACGCTCAGAGTGACCGAGGATGCAGTATTCTGCACCTGTTGAAGCTACCATTGCAGCGCTTACCTCGCCTGTGTATGCGCCTTGTGCTTTGTCCGCGCAGTTCTCTGCAGCAACAGCGATTGGGCTGTCTTTCAATAGTTCAGCCACAGTAGCAAGGTGGATGAATGGAGTGCCGATTACTACTGCACATGCTGGGTTTACAACTTGATTCTTCAATTCTGTAGCCAATGCTACACCTTCTTGCAGGGTCATGTTCATTTTCCAGTTGCCTGCAACCATTTTTGTTCTCATTTCTGTAATTGATATTTAGTAGTTAATAATAGATATTCCTATCTGTTTTTTAAGTTATATTTGTCTATTACAACGCCGTTTTGAACGGTTATAACTCCCGGATTTGCTCGTACGATGGTTTTGAGTGTCACAGGATCACATGTACATACTATTTCGCTTAGATTAGGATGCTCCATTTCAAAAGCTATGATTTCGTCTGTCCCTGAACCTGTTAAAATATACAATGGTGAAAGATATGAGTCTGATGGTAAAAGCTTGTCTGCCAACTCTTCCACTTTTGCTAATTGTTCTTTATCTGCCTTATTTAAATCATACATGATTACCAATGTTATAGGCTCTTCGCTTTCCAGAATATCCCAGGTTAGATCTTCGTAATCAGCATTCAGGATTTCGAAGTCATGAATAGGTGGCTCATAACCTTTTTTGATAAGTTTTGACTCTTGACGAACAAACGTCCATGTGCTATCTCCCTTAGGGTAATTTTCTAATGTGAATGTTTGCTCTACTCCTTCTTTGGTATATACGAATGATATTTCGTATTGATCAGGTTCTGCATCCTCTGGATATTCCATTAGGGTAGGGAGATGATTTCCTATCTTGTAAGGACGAAAATCTTTGATAGGCAGATGATTAGATGTCCATGCCATAAAAGCTACTGCAGCAATGATAGTGACTATCGCAATCGCAATTTCTAACCATCCTCTCCATAACTGATGGATACTCTTGCGTAAGAGTATCATAACAATAGCTAATATTATCAGAACGACATTCTTTCCAAATGTCTGCCAGTTAGTCAGCACAATTGCATCTCCAAAGCATCCACAATCGCTCACAGGATTTGTGATGGCTATATAGAGAGTCAGCGATGTCATCACGCTGCAAAATAGGAGTGCCATCCATGATGTCCATTGGGAGCGTATGTTAAGTATCATACAGATACCCAACAGGAGTTCTAGAAGAATCAAACTCCATGCTGCTACTTCTGCCACGGGCAAAAGGTCGGTAAAGAATCCGCCAAAAGCCTTGAGGTAATCCTCGATTTTATAGACAGTTCCTAGCGGATCTATGGCCTTTACTGCTCCTGAAAATACAAATACTGCTCCTAGTATTGTACGGCTAATGGCAGCAATAATAGATTTAAGCTTTTTCATCTTCCATTAATTTGATTAGATAGAATACCGCATAATTAAGCATATCGTAGTAGTTGCCATCCACACCTTCGGAAATCAAGGTCTGGTTGTCATTTGCTGCGATCTGTTTATTGCGATTAATCTTGGTTAGAATAATATCCGTGAGGCTAGATGCAAACATATCACGCCATGCCTCTCCGTAGTCATGATTCTTTTTGAGCATCAATGCTTTAGCCTCGGCCATGTAGTGGTCGTATAGTTGGATGGCACGCTCTGCGCTCATGTCTACTGAATCTGCAAATCCTTCGTATAATTGGATCAAACCAATAATACTGTAATTGACAATAGCCATCATCTCGCCCTCAATGCTCTCGCCAACCATGTTGACTCCTGTTTGCTCTATCTCTCGTACACGCTTAGCCTTGATAAATAGCTGGTCATTTACGGTTTGTGGACGCATGATACGCCAACTAGGTCCGTAGTCTTTCATTTTTAACTCGTATATGCGACGGCATTTGCCTGCTACGATGTCAAATTGCTCTGGAGTTTTCATTCTTACTTGTTGATATATATCTTGTTATTACTATTTTCTGTTCGGATAATGTATATTCCATTTTGTGGTACATTAAATGGACGTATGTCATAACTTGTCATACAGTCAACTTCTCTTCCGAAGATGTCATATATTTTTACTATGCCTTGAATAGAACTATTTTCTACATCAGTAGTCGTTCCCTTCTTGTCGCATTGGTAGATATATCCTATTATTTCAGGTGTGTTGCCCAAATAGTTTTGTAGTTGTCCAAGTATCACAACTGTGTCACCGACTGCAATCTCGTTACCAATAGTGAAGTCGGTGTTCTTCAACCACTTTGTATTGAAACTATATAATTGATTATTGCTTGTTCCATCATCAGAGATGTACAATCGTGCATTTTTGTATTGTGCTATTTGCTCTGGTGTGTTTTGCATATGGGAAATAATGCCACAGACAAAATAGGACATGCTTGTCGTATTTGTGTGACTTAGATTTTGTGTTAAGTCTAGAGCGTGGGACGCTTTTAGTGCAGCGGCTAATTCGTAATTGATGTAATCATGATAGAAGTAGTAGTTACCCGAACTTGATTCATGCAAATACCAATTTAGTTCTCTAGGGTAGAACGATTGTTTACTCTCTACTCCGTTTACTACTACATAGTATTCTATTACCAACTTGCTACTCTCATCTAGTTTGATAGTCAGGTGCATGTCTGTTGGTGTGTGTTGATAGCACGCATTGGTATATCCTACCGCATACATAATTTCTGCGTTAATTGTTCCTACCGCTCCTGAGTTGTTGGTGTCTAACACATAAGTTCCAACTGCTGAAGTGCTACTCGAACTGTTTACTCTCAAACGAATTAGGACGTCTTTTTCCGAAGGAGTTGTTCCCCAGAAGTTACTGGAATACAGGTCTATTTTCCATACATTGGTGTAATCAATGTTGGTTATATCGGCCATTGATATGTCACGTAGTTGTTCTTCTGCTTTTGGGGATTCTCCAAATATAAAATGACTATCTGTCACAGTCAATGGCATACGTACTCTGCCCAATCCCTTGACTAAAATAGGATGTTCGCGTTCTATGGTGTCAACATAGACAATCTCTAACTCATACTTTCCATTTGCTAACGTGGTTGTATTAATACCACTTAGTTTGATAGGATCGCTATAATAGTAACCCGTTGGCAATTCAAATGACCCTATTGGTACATTTGCCGCACGTTGCTGGAGACTATCGTATATCGCATAGTATACAATACCGCTGGCAGTAGCCATACCGATGCTTGTGAATTTTTCTAAACTAAAGTTTATACTAGATGTCTTGCTGATAGTATCAGCTGAGGTGCGAATCAACTTGTCCACGGTCACCAACGGCATAGCTTGTCCGCCTTGGTCTGGCATGATGCCAGTATGTATATTGACTCTTTCTGTAAAGGCTAGATCACTTGCACTACCTCCAACACCTTGATTCTCAGGATCCAAAGCGGATAGTGCAAAGTATCCATCCGAATATCCGTTCCATCCCCAATTAATATGCAGATAACCATTGCTTTGCATTCCGTCACATACGAATGCATGTCCCTCTTCGTTAACGGTAGCACCACTGATGTATATGGGGCGTCCGGCTTGTAGGTCAACTGCAATCCTTTGCAAAATAACTTCTTCCTGCATAAAATCCTTAGGTAAGGTCTCTATGCCCTTGTCATAATCAAAGTAGTTGGTTAACCCAACCAATGCAAAAGTAGATATTGCACCACTTCCGTTTATATTGTAGTCCATTTCTGCAGCAACACCTACGTGATACATTAAGGTTGCTACTGCATTAGCTTGAACATCGGTGTACGACCCATTGTAATTGGGTAGCATATTTGCCCAATCATAAGTGGTAGCACCAAAATCAGCACTTAGATTAATCTTCCTTGTGCTAGTTGTGTAGGAGTGAGATCCTATGCCATGTGTGGGGTGCTTGTGACTATACATGATTTGGCTCAAAGCGGTTGCTGCACAACCTGTTACAGTGCGCTTTTCGTCTATCATTGGGCACATATTGTTGAAAGGCGCTCCCTGTCCCCATATCGTGTTCCCTAAGATGGGGTCAATGGTTGGATATTCTTCGCTAGTGGTTCTTTGTCCTGCTCGTCTTAATACTTTCCCTTTTTTCTTGCCGCACTTATTCAGCGTACTTAACTCGTCAGCATACATCTGCATCCAAAACAGCAGATTATCAGGTAAATTAGATGCATCTAAATACCCTTCATCAGAATAACCAAGAATAGCACGAGCATCGTCTTCGGCGGACACCAATACATATCCCTTATTGCTATTAAATGCGTATACAGCTGGGGTTACTTGATCAGCATGATATTGTGTGTATACCCATTTTACTGGCTCGCCAATGGATGTAGCTGCTACTGCACGTTGGATGCGGGTACCAAAAGATGGTTCCTTGCATTCTTGCATAAAGGCACTTGCCACAGCACTTGCTTCTTGCAAACTGCGAGCTGCTAGTGACATGTTCCATAGGCAGAACAAACATAGTAATATGGCATGTCTTTTTTGCATCGTGAGAAATCAGTCGTTATTGCATAATTAGCCTGCAAAGATACAACAAAAATTGCATATTTGCAAGAAATTTTGGAGAAAATTTTGTTTTGTCCTCTATTTTTACCCCATTGCCTATGTTGCCACTTTCGCTTACGAGGTTATTACGGGTTCTTGACGAGAAGATATCGAGAAGATAATATGGCATAATGTTTCCTTTATATAGGTGTTTGGCATGGTTTTTGTCATAATACATCCTGTATTATCCTATTGAAGAGTATGAAGAAAGTATCCTTATTGTTGATTTTGTTATTAGCTATAAGTACTGTTGCTATTGCGCAGAAAACTTTGTCTGGCACAATTGTCTCAAAGAATGATGGACAACCTATTGAAATGGCTACTGTCCGTCTTTTTGCATATCCTAAAATGTCTATGCCTGAGCCTCCTGCAGGTATGCCTAATCCTCCTGCTGGTCGTCCAATACCTCCTCCGGGTATGCCTAATATGCCATTTAATCCAGCTGAAATGCCTGATTCTATTATGATTCAAGGCGCACAAACCTATCATGATGGATTATTTATTCTCAATAATATTCCAGCGGGCAAGTATAAGTTGATCGTTTCTTCTGTGGGATACAATGAGTATTCTCAATGGGTAGAGATGAAAAAAGAGGATTTAGATTTGCCAACGATTCGCCTAGTAGAGCAAGTACAACACCTTGCTGAGGTCAATGTTCAAGGGCGTGCTGCTGAAATGACAGTCAAAGGTGATACCATTGAGTATAATACTGCTGCTTATCAAGTTGCTGAGAATGCCAATGTCGAGGACTTGCTTAAAAAGATGAATGGAGTAGAGGTAGATAAAGAAGGCAATGTAACAATCAATGGAGAAGAAATCAAGGGTGTTCGTATTGATGGAAAGAAGTTTTTTGGTAATGATGTACAAACGGCTACCAAGAATATTCCTGCTGATATGATTGAGAAGATTCAAGTCATTGACGAAAAGAGTGATATGGCCAAATTGACGGGATTTGATGACGACGAAGGAGAGCGTATCATCAATCTTAGCCTTAAAAAAGATCGCAGAAGAGGTGTTTTTGGTAACTATTCCGGAGCTTTGGGGGCTGATATGGTGGCGGATAATGGTAATTGGTTTGACTACAATAAGAACTTTCTCAATGAGGATTTTCGTTATAATGCGAATCTTTTTACCAACATCTTATTGGGTGAGAGCCAAACGACTATCCTTGCGGGTGCTAATAATACCAATGAAATTCGTTCGGGTCGAGGACGTGGATTCTTTGGTGGGCAGAATGCTGGTATAACAGCTTCTGAGAATATTGGAGTAAACACCAATGTGGATTTTAATAGTAAGATAACAAAGAAGGATAATCAGACCTCTTTGCTTTTTGGTGGTGATGCCACGATCAATCATTCTAATAATGATACCAGAACTCTTTCTAACAAAGAGAGTTATAGCGAAGATGCAACATATTTTGATCGCGATTCAACGGTCAAAATATCTAATTCTTGGGATGCACAAATGCGATTGGAGTTGGAGTACCAAATTGACTCACTCAATAAGATTATTCTTCGTCCACAAATTAGTTACACTAATTCCAAGTCTAACCAAACGAATGATTATATATATGATCGTGATTCAGTCCGAATCAATGATGGATACCAACTTCAAGAAAGTGCTCAGGAAGATATAAAAGCTTCTATACGAGCTATTTATAATCATAAGTTTGCACGTCCAGGACGTTCTCTGACTATGCGAGCTAACTTCAGTTTTACCAATACGAAGGGCAATACTGAAACATACGCTTGGGATAATATTCAGAGTCTCGCTTTGGTGGATCAATACACATTGTCACATAATAATGCATTGAGTTACTCGCTTCGTACATCGTATGTGGAACCTATTTATAAGAATAATCACTTCTTGGAGATGGTACTTTCGCTCTCAGGTAATAATCGTAACTCGGTCAAAGATCAGTTTACTATGGACTCGTTGTCGAATGATTATATATACGATAACGAGTATTCTAATAAGTTGTTTAATAATATGTATACCGAGCAGGTAGAACTCAACTATCGTTGGGTAAGCGAAAAAATTGATCTTACAGCTGGTGGTCGTGTGCTTGCTACACAGACGCATTCTAAGACTTACTACGGAGATATGCTCGCGCGCGATACCTTATATAATAGATTTAATTGGTCTCCTAATCTGCGATTCAAGTATAGGTTTGGTCGTAAAGAGTTTGCGCGCATCAATTATCAGGGTAATGTCAATCAACCAAGCATCCAACAAATGGAGCCTGTTCGTAACAACTCTGATGCGATGAACGAAACCGTGGGTAACCTAGGTTTGCAACCTGCTTTTAGACACAATATCTTTGCCATGTATTCACGTTTTAATCAGGAGAAGTTCTCTAGTATCATGACTGGTTTTCGTGCTACTCTCACTCAAGATGCCTTGACGAATAACACAATATATGATACTACAGGTAAACGATATAAGCAGACCGTCAATGCAGATATGTTACCATGGAACATTGGAGCAGATTTTATGTCTAATACTCCATTCTGTAAGAAGATGTTCCAATTGCATACTCGTATGGCAGTTAGTTATAACCAACGTGTAGCATATATTCTGCGTGAGCAAGATGCTGATGCTGTAGCACAGATGATTGCAACCAATTCTATGATGCTTGGAGATGCATCTCGCACAGGTAACTTGCGTACTAGCAATGATATTACGATTCGTTTTACACATAAGATAGTGGATCTTGGAATACGAAATAGTAATGTCTATTCTTTGACTCTCAACTCCCTAAATAAGAATAATATCACTCACTCAGGTGATTGGACCATTACTGGTGACTTGACACTCCACTTGCCTAAGGCATGGAATATCGCAACAGATATCGGTTACACGGCACGTTATGGTTATTCTGGTTTAACAGATGTCAATGAATTAATCTGGAATGCATCCATTGATAAGACTTGGAGCAATTCAACTCTAACACTCAAAGTGTACGATATCTTACAAGATAAGAAGAATATTGTTCAAACAGTTAGTGACAACTCTGTGGCTTATCAAAAATTCAATACTTTGCCAACATATTTTATGCTAACTTATACCTATAAGCTTAATCGTATGGGTGGATTAAAGGCTTCGGGTCGTGCAGCGTGGCAACAACAAATGATTGAATCGGGTGGCCGTCCACCTATGGGACCACCACCATTCTAATGGATTACGGAATTATATGAAATAAATAAAGCAGGGCCTCCCCTGCTTTATTTTATGAAATATCTCCCCAGTTTCCTGCTGTGATGCGTAGATAATCTAGACGTTGTTTGTATATACGATTATGCATCTCTTCTAACAATGCGTCTTGGTCTAATATCTCGAGAGCTGCTTTGCGAGCGAGATCTAATAATTGGCCATCAGTTGATAGACTTGCAATATGTAGTTCGAATGGTAATCCCGATTGTTGTGTGCCGTCTAAATCACCTGGTCCGCGTAGTTGTAGATCTGCTTCTGCTATACGAAAACCATCGTTAGTTGCTACCATAATGTCCATTCTCTTGCGAGTATCCTTGCTTTGTTCTACATTGGTGAGCAAGATACAATAACTTTGTTCTGCACCACGGCCAACGCGACCTCGTAATTGGTGTAATTGACTCAAACCAAAACGTTCGGCATTCTCGATGATCATTACGCTAGCATTAGGCACATTTACTCCTACCTCAATAACCGTAGTAGCCACCAATATTTGTGTCTCTCCACTAGCAAAACGGCGCATTTGTTCGTCTTTGTCTTTAGCACGCATCTGACCATGAACCATGGATATACGATATTGTGGAAATATCTGACACAATTCTGTATAACCATTTTGTAGATCTTGCAACTCCATCTTTTCGTTCTCTTTGATGAGTGGATATACAACATATACTTGTCGTCCCAGGGTTATCTGTTGCTCAATAAACTGATTGATGGATGTCCTGCGTGTATTGACATAATGCAATGTTTGCACAGGCTTACGTCCGGGAGGTAGCTCATCAATAATACTCACCTGCAAATCGCCATATACTGTCATAGCCAATGTCCTTGGGATAGGGGTTGCGGTCATGACTAAGATATGAGGTGGACGAATATTTTTGTTCCATAATTTAGCACGTTGTGCTACTCCAAAACGATGTTGCTCGTCTATAATACATAGACCTAAATTCGCAAACTGAACGGAGTCTTCTATCAGTGCGTGAGTACCTATCAGTAGTTGTATCGTGCCATTGCGTAATTGTTCATGTAGGGGTTCTCTTTGTTTTGCAGTTGTAGAACCTGTGAGCAATTGACAGTTGATGGTTAATAATTGCCCTGTACTTGTTGCAAGTTGTGCGTTTAATTGATCGAGAAGGGCAGTTATTGATTCGTAATGTTGGTTAGCAAGGATCTCAGTTGGGGCCATTATGCAGGCTTGATAACCATTGTCTATTGCTAATAGAGCAGTCAGTAATGCCACCATGGTTTTTCCGCTACCTACATCTCCTTGCAATAAACGATTCATCTGTTTGCCCGATTTGATGTCAGATTGAATCTCTCTAATCACACGTTTTTGTGCATTAGTTAGGTCAAACGGTAGACAATCTTTGTAAAATGTATGGAAGTGTTTGCCTACAATAGGCATGACGAAGCCCTCATTTTGCTCACGTCGTTTCATTTGACGTAATATCTGAAGCTGAATATAAAACAGTTCTTCAAACTTCATTCGTTCACGAGCACGTTGCATGGCAATCATGTCCTTTGGAAAATGAATGTTGCTTAATGCATCGCAAAGTCCCATCATATGGTATTTTTCTAACAAATCCATACCCAAAGTGTCGCTCAATGCCATTGTACGCAAATGAGGTATTAGTTGGGATATGATGGTGCGCATCCCTTTAGAGTTGATGCCTGCTCGTTTCATCCCCTCAGTTGTGTTATAATGAGGCTCCAACCCAGTAGTCATCTCGGGTTGAACTTTCGCCATTGGGGTGAGTTCTGGATGTACAAAATTGTACTGATGGTTAAAACGTGAAGGCTTACCAAATAAAAGATATTGAATATTTTTTTCAAGTTTGAGATACTTGATCCCCTTGAACCATATTAACTCAATAGTATGTCTACCATCTGTAAATGTGGCAGTGAGTCGTTGCGCAGCGCCAACACCAACAGTGTGCCATTCTGTGATGTGACCAATTATTTGAACGTATGTATCTTCGTCTTCAATCTCGTGTATATAGTAGAATCTGCTGCGATTAATATATTTATATGGGAATTGATATAAAAGATCGAGAGCCGATTTTACACCTAGCTCTTTACGAAGAATGTCGGCACGCTTCGCGCCGACACCCTTACAGTATTCTATATTTTGGATAGATAAATCCATCTTGCTTCGCTAGTAGACTATGGGCTAAGGCGAATAGACTACAAGGAAGGATTATTGCAAACGGAAGTTTACAGGAATTGTGTACTTCACGCGTACTGGTTTACCACGTTGTTTACCTGGTTTCCATTTTGGCATGCTGTTGATCACGCGAACAGCTTCTTTATCCAATGATGGCTCGCCAGAAGAACGTACAACTTGAATATCTGTTACTTTTCCGTCCTTCTCAATGACGAATTGGCAGATAACGCGACCTTGGATACCATTCTCTTGTGCAATAACTGGATACTTGATGTTCTCACCAATATAACGCATCATAGCTTGTGCACCACCTGGGAATTCAGGCATAGTCTCTACGACCATGAAGATAACTTCTTCTTCCTCCTCTTCTACTGGAGCTTCTACTGGTGGAGCAATCACAACCTCAACATCCTTGTCATCCTCAGTATTGATCTCAATACTCTCGGTCTCAACGTCATCTTCTACGACATTCAATACCTCAACTTCTTGTACTGCTGGTGGTGGAGGAGGAGGAGGAGTCTCTTGGGTAGTTTGTTGAATGTCAATCTCTTCTTCAAAGAAGAATTCGTCGTCTGACACTTCGTACTTGGTTACTTCTCTTTCTGTCCATTCGAAAGCTACATAGCAAATGCTTAAAACAAGAACTAAGCCCATCAAAACATAGACCAATTTCTTGTCTTCCAAGCTTGCTTTAGGGGATTTTTTCAGTTGCATATCTTTAAGTATTTTATTTCCTTCTTACTTGTGTCTCGCATGGTTCGCAACCTCTATCAGGAAAGCCTACCATTTCAGTCTGCAAATTTACAACATTTTTTTTATTTGAGCAAATAAATTGATGAATTTTGCGAAAATTATTCGTATTTTTTGTTTTTTTACGAGAATTTTACTAATTTTGCAGTCGAAATGAGTCTTATATCTCTACTAAAATCATCAGGTGTTCGTAA
Organism: Paludibacteraceae bacterium; assembly: GCA_045613525.1. Classification (GTDB taxonomy): domain Bacteria; phylum Bacteroidota; class Bacteroidia; order Bacteroidales; family Paludibacteraceae; genus Colicola. The sequence goes on along the minus strand of JAZLBE010000001.1, from coordinate 973 downwards.
TTTCGCTAAGTTACTTTCAGCGAATGTGGTGGCTCAAGTCATCGGTTTGGTGGTGTACCCTATATTGACGCGCATGTATGCGCCTGAGGATTTTGGTTTGCTTAATCTGTTTATGAGTATAGGTAATGTATTGATTGTGCTATCCATTGCAGATTATTACTATGCAATAGTACTTCCCAAGCAAGAAAAAGATGCTGTTGCATTAACGCATGTATCTCTATTGCTATTGCTCTTGACTACGGTTTTGGTCGCGGTGAGCGTGCTGTTTTCAGAGCAGATTAGCATGTGGTTTAAGTTGCCTAAGTTATCTTCATATTATTGGTTGATGCCATTCTATGTTTTGATGATGGGAGCGTGGAATATACTGAATTACTGGTATATACGTAAGAAGTCGTTCGGTAGGATTAGCGGTTATCAGATTTCACAGAGTGTATTGTCGTCTGGTGGGAAGATAGGAATGGGTTATGCGGGTGCATTGCAAGGAGGTATGATCTATGCTGTGGTAGTGGCGCCTCTACTTTCCTTATTGACTAGTGTGGCATTGAGTTTTCGCAAGACGTTGCGTCCATTGCTAGCATGGTCGTGGGATGATATACACAATAAGGCCAATGAGTATCGCAATTTTCCGCTATTTGTTCTTCCTCGCAGTTTTATCAATGTGCTGGCAGGTCAGTTACCAATCTTATTGCTCACCCCTTTCTTTGGCGCTCAACAGGTGGGCTTATTGAGTATGGCATTGCTTTTAGGCTATACGCCTATTGGTACTATTACTCGTGCGCTGTATCAAGTTTTATACCAAAATACTACAGAACGTGTACACGTTTCCAGGAAAATTGGCGATCTTTTTTGGCGATTTGTGGGATATGGTAGTTGTGTGATAATTCCTGTTTTTGCTGTGATAGCAATCGTGTTGCCTGAATTATCGGCATGGTTGTTGGGCGAGGAGTGGCGCATGGTAGGCGAGTATATACGC